>CANPZP010000011.1 GCA_947589115.1 Candidatus Gastranaerophilales bacterium
GGCCTTTTCATGCGCTATTTGGACAAGATAACGGCGGTGCGGCCCGTGGCGGAAAAACGCTTGCATTTACTTTATCTGAGGTATTAATCACCCTTGTCATAATAGGAATCATTGCAGGACTAACCGTTCCCGTATTAATACAACATCATAAAAGAATAGAAACAGCAGCTAAATTAAAAAAATTTTATTCTGCACTTGCTCAGGCAATAAAACTTGCCGAAATAGAATACGGTATTCCGTCTAAGCAATTCTATACCGGTCAATATTCTCTGGAGCTTTGGAATAAATATATACAAAAATATCTTCCCATAGGAGAACGAATAGATATAGTTGATGATCGTTCCGGATATATTTATCCGTTTAACGACGGAACAGGCTTAACCGAAATCGGTTCGGATTTATGTTCCGGTCAAAGAGGTAACGGTTATGAAATAGATATAAACGGGGAAAAAGGTCCGAATGAACCCGGCAGAGACAGATTTGCATTTTGTATATTCAGAGAAAAATACATTAATGAAAATCCCGAACTTAAACCTTTAAGTCCTGCGAATTACGGTGCTTCTATAAAACTGTCTAAAACAAGAGAAGAATACTTAGATGATTGCAAAAAGTATCCTACAAATTGTACAGCTTTAATCATGAATGACGGGTGGGAAATAAAAAGCGATTATCCGTACAGGTTATAAAAAGAAGCGGGATTATAGTCCCGCTTCCGATAATGCTTTTAACATTGCCGCAACACCAAGCTGCTGGTCGACATGATTTGGGTCATAAACTCCGTCTCTGACGTATTTACCACCTGTATATTTAGTTGTTCCGGCATATACATAAGGAGATACGACACCTCTGTTTCTATAACCCCAGCCGTTATATGCTTCGGCAAATTCTAAGTATGATTCAGTTGAGCCTGACGAAGTATCAACTTTACTTTTTTCTCTGTTTATAGCATCTATAGCTGCCTCAGTCCAATCTTCAAAGTAAATTCCGGCAGGAACAAGCGTTGTGGTATGACCAAGTTTTTCACCGTTATGGAGGTAGGTTGTAAAGTCACCGGAACCTTCTCTCCAGTGGATTGCAGCTATTAACTCGGGAGGCATGCCTGTTGCTTGTGCAACCTTTTCATATTTATCTTTATTTTTCTGATAGTTAGATTTAAATGCTTCCATATCACTTTGCTGTTGTGCTGAAAGATTTAATTCAATATCGCTCAGGTCAAAGTTTCCGCCTACGCTGCTCTTACTCTTAATTTCTTCGGCTTCTTTCGTTTTAATTTCTTCATTTACTTTATCAAGAGCTTCTTTTGCGGTATTAACTTTTGCATTAGCAGCATCACGTTGTTCAGTTTTTACTTTTTCTGCCGCTTCTTTGGATTGATTGTACTTATCCATAGCTTGTTTTGTTTCGGGTTTACAAGTTTCGGATATTTGTTTTTCAATTTCTTCTTTTTGTTTTTTAAAGTTTTCTAAATCAGTTTGAGTTTTTGTAAGGTTTTCTTGTGCTTGTGTTTTGGATGTATTTGCAGTATCAACCTTAGATTGAGCATCAGAAACTTTTGCTTCTTCGTCTGATTTTTGCTGTTCAAGTTCTGCTTTCTTTTCACTTATCTTGGTTTTTTGTTCCTCAGAAACACCATCGGCATTTGCTGAATTATCAAGCTCTTGGATTGCAGCATCTATTGAACTTATATTGGATTTTGAAACATCTATTTCGGAATTGTTCAAATCGATTTCAGCATCATAATTATTTATTGATTTTTCATACTCATCAACGGCATCTTCAGACGTTGAAATATCTTTGAGAACTTTTTCCAAACTAGTTTTCAATTCATCAGAAACTTTATCATCATTTTTAACGGCATCTTTATAAGCTTCTTCATCCTGCTTACATTGGTCTTCAGCAGCTTTTACTTCGCTGTTTGTACCGTCAAGAACTTTATTTACTTCTTCTCTGGCTGTATTATAGTCAGTTGTTTTTTGATTTTTTTCGACTTTTAATTCATCCAGTGTTTTACCTTTAACTTGAGTTGAGAGGTCACCTAATGAAGTGCCGCTGCCGCCGGAAACGGAACCGCCTCCGCCTGCTCCGCCGCCTGAGCCGCCGACACCTCCTGCGCCGCCTGAGCCGCCTACTCCGGATGCTCCGCCTGAACCGCCTGAACTGTTAGCAGCTGAGGCTTCTTTTTGTGCCTGTGATTCCGCTGCAGCTTCAGGATTTTCAGCTGCCGTTACTTTTTCTTTTTCGGCTTTTATATCCTCGGCTGTTTGTTCATATGAAAAACTACCGTCCATTATTTTATCAAATGCATCTTTTATAGCTTGCGGTGTTAATTCCTTTGAGTCTGACATATTTTCTTTTAAATATTCCTCAAATTTTGCTTTTTCTTCATCACTAAGCTTACCGTCTTTATCAATATCTAATGCTTTGATGACAGTTGCATTTTCATATATTTTATTTAATAAATTCTGTACCGTACCTTCTTTTTCTTTATCAACAGTTTGAGTAGTTTCTTCTTCGGGGGATATTATGTTTTTAACAGCCTTTGATACTCCTTCAAAGGTTAACTGATTGTTTTCATCTTCTTTCATAACTCCTTTTAAGAATATGGCAACTTCATTAGCGCTTAAATCACCCGTACTGTCAAAATCTAACGCTTGAATCATTTGTTCGTTTGAAAATACGCCGTTTAACATATTTTTCATTAAATCCGAACCCATAGCGTTTGTTTCAGGTGCCATATTTGCGTTATCATCTATAGCTTTATTTAAACCTGCCATTTGCTCAATCGGATTTGAGTTATTTTGATTATTTCTTGCAAGCA
Source organism: Candidatus Gastranaerophilales bacterium (assembly GCA_947589115.1). Taxonomy (GTDB): domain Bacteria; phylum Cyanobacteriota; class Vampirovibrionia; order Gastranaerophilales; family Gastranaerophilaceae; genus Avigastranaerophilus. Next base: position 2,819 of record CANPZP010000011.1, read on the forward strand.
TGTCAAAATAATCGGCAGATAAATTATTTCCTTGTCCTGCTTCATCACCCGTTAACTGAATATCCTGAGAATGTTCAAAAGTATCAGTATTTGTATCTTGAGGCTCGACAAGCTGTCCGTTTACAAATTCCATATTCATTATTTCATTTATGCTTTTTGAAAAAATGGATTCATCAGCACCAACTTCATCAACAAGATACTCCTTAAATTCGTCGCTGTATAGGAATATACTTATCTCACCCGGCGGGAGCTGACGTGAAATTTCTTCCGAATCTTCCTTCCCCGGCTTCAGGTCTGTTGAATTCAGTGATTCTAAATACTGCAGAAATCCTGTTTTTATTGTTTCAAAATTCATTTTTTCCTTTCTGTCTAAATACTTTTAATATTTAGCCCATAACATAAATTCACTTATACACTTTCACTCATGATATCGTTATTTTTTTTTAAAACTTTAATAATTGTTACATATTTTAATATTTCCAATTGTAATTTTAAACTCAATAAATTACAATAAAATGATAACGGATATTATTTTATGAACTATTCAAAACAAAGAGAAATAATCATAGACACTCTGACAAAGAATGCGGTACACCCTACCGCTGAGAAGTTGTATGAAATAATAAAAAGAGAACATCCCGAATCAAAAATAGGTATAGCAACGGTATACAGAAACCTGAATAAGCTGTCAAGTGCAGGAAAAGTAAAGCGAATAAATGCTTTAGAAGATTCTGAACACTTTGACAATAATACACATGAACATTATCATTTTATGTGTAATAAATGCAAACAAATCTTCGATATTGAAGCAGATATTGCACCTGATTTAGTTAAAAAAATTTTTGATAAAACAGGGTTTTTAGTTACTGATTATGATATTGTTTTTAACGGAATATGTAAAAGTTGTCAAAAAAAATAATTACTTTTATAGGGTATTGAAATGTTACATTGTGAATGATATCCTCATAAAGACACAAGTAAAGGAGATTATAAAATGGAAAAGTATATTTGCACGGTATGTCATTATGTTTATGACCCTAAAGAAAATAATGATGTAGAATTTAAAGATTTACCCGACGATTATATTTGCCCGTTATGCGGAGTAGGAAAAGACATGTTTGAAGTTCAGGAATAAGTTATTCTTAATTAAAAGAGGCAAGTATGAAATTTAAAACAATAAAAGAAAATATTTTATATGCCGGTATGAATGATGAGGACAGGCTGATTTTTGATGAATTAATTCCGTTAGATCACGGGACAAGTTATAATTCATATTTAGTTATCGGGTCTGATAAAACTGCCGTAATTGATACAATGTATCCGAAATTCACACAGGAGTACATAAAATCATTTGATGAAAATAACATAACAAAAATTGATTACATAATAGCAAATCACGGCGAACAAGATCATTCAGGGAGTATTCCGGCATTATTAGAGAAATTTCCGCAAGCTATAGTAGTTACAAATCAGGTCTGCGCTAAGAATTTACAAGAAATGTTATTAATTCCTCAGGAAAAAATAAAAATAATTTCTAATCATGAAGAACTTTCATTAGGAAATAAAACTTTAAAATTTATGATTTCTCCCGGAGTTCATTGGCCTGATACAATGTTCACTTATATAAAAGAGGATAATATAATATGCACTTGTGATTTTCTCGGCGCTCATTATATATTTGATAATATTTTTGCACCAGAAACGGAAGATTTAGAAAGAAGTGCAAAAAAATATTATGCGGAAATCATGATGCCTTTCAGCTTCGTTTGCAGAAAATATTTAGCTCAAATTGAAGAACTTAATGCAGATATGATATTGCCAAGCCACGGACCTATACATAAAAATCCTAAATATATATTAGATTTATATAAGGATTGGACAAGCGACAAAGGTAAAAATCTTGTTTTACTGCCTTATGTATCCATGTATGATTCAACAAAAGAAATGATAGACTACTTATCTGTTAAATTGAAAGAAAAAGGAATCCCGTCAATAAAGTATGATATGGTTGACGGAAATTTGGGAGATTTAGCCATAGCATTAGTAGACGGAAATACTATTGTATTAGGTACATCTATGGTATTAGCGGGGCCACATCCTGCTGCTTTTAATACCGTATATTTAGCAAGTATTTTAAGACCAAAAGCTAAAATTGCTTCATTTATCGGTTCTTACGGCTGGGGCGGTGATTTATTCTCTAAAATGACTGATTTACTGTCCGGACTTAAATTAGATATTATTGAACCTATTTTAGTTAAAGGAAAAGCAAAACCGGATGATTACCTAAAACTTAATAATATGGCTGATACAATATATCAAAAACACAAAGAACTTGGATTAATTTAAAATAAAATACTTTAATAAATTTAATCTCTCTGGTATTATAAAACATATAAAACCGGGGAGATTTTTTATGAGAAGTGATGAAATAAAACAAGGATTACAAAGAACACCTCACAGAGCACTGTTATATGCAACAGGGGTTAGTGAGAAACAAATCAACAAAAGATTTATAGGTATAGCAAGCAGTTTTTCGGATTTAGTACCCGGACACTGTTCAATGCGTGATATAGAACGTCAAATAGAAAAAGGTATTCACTCCGGAGGCGGTCAAGCGTTTATTTTCGGAGTGCCTGCAATATGTGACGGCATTGCTATGGGACATAGCGGTATGAATTATTCTTTGCCTTCAAGAGATTTAATTGCGGACTGTATAGAATCCGTAGCAGCCGCTCATAAATTAGACGGACTTGTATTGCTTACAAATTGCGATAAAATTACTCCCGGTATGATTATGGCAGCTGCGAGATTGGATATACCGTCTATCGTTGTTACCGTTGGACCAATGTCAGACGGAAAATGCCAAAATCAAACATTAACAATGATTAAAGGAACATTTGAAGCCGTGGGAAAATTTTCTAACGGTCAGATAGATGAAAATCTTCTAAAAGCAATGGAAATAACTTCATGCCCGTCAGCCGGAGCATGCCAAGGCTTATATACAGCTAATACCATGGCTTGTTTAACCGAAGTAATGGGAATGAGCTTACCCGGATGCGCAACTTCTTTAGCCGTAAGTGCAAAAACAAAACGTATTGCATTTGATTCAGGATTTTTAATTAATGAATTAATAGAAAAAGATATAAAACCTTCATCAATCATTACAAAAGAGTCAGTAAGAAATGCAATAATAGTTGATTTGGCACTCGGAGGCTCAACAAATTCCATATTACACCTGCTTGCTATTGCAAACGAAGCAGGTATAGATATAACACTTAAAGATTTTGAAGAATTAAGCTTTAAAGTACCTCAAATAATAAAACTCGACCCATCCGCTTCAAAAACAATGACAGATTTGGATAATGCAGGCGGAATACCTGCAGTTATAAAAACCCTATGGGGTAATATAAAAGAAATGTCTGATACAAAAGGAGTATCAGGTTTGAAAACTTCCGAGATAGCAAATGCTGAAATATGGTGCGATAATGAAGTTATAAGACCCGTATCGGACCCTGTTACTTCAAATCCCGGTTTAGCGGTATTACACGGCAACTTAGCTCCTGACGGTGCCGTTGTTAAAATATCAGGAGTTGAAAAAGAATGCCTTGAATTTACCGGAAAAGCTAAAACTTTTGATAGCGAAGAAGATGCTATGCAAGCTATTATGGATGATAAAATTAAAGCCGGAGATGTTGTAGTTATCAGATATGAAGGTCCAAAGGGAGGCCCCGGGATGAGAGAAATGCTCTCTCCCACTTCTGCAATTGTCGGAAAAGGTTTAGGCTCTAAAGTCGCTTTAATTACTGACGGCAGGTTCTCAGGCGGTACAAGAGGACTTTGTATAGGTCATATTTGCCCTGAAGCTCCCAATAACGGTATTATCGGTATTATTAATGACGGGGACGAAATATATATTAACATCCCAAATCGTGAATTAACTTTAAAAGTCAGTGATGATGAAATACAAAACAGATTAAAAACTTTTGTTCCTTTACAAACAAAAGTTAAAAAAGGATATTTAAAACGTTATGCAACCGTCGTTTCTTCCGCAGATAAAGGCGCTGTTACAAGCATTTAATTATGCTTAAATAAAATTTTGTTTTTGATAAAATATTTACAAGGAAAGGTAAATATGCTTTTAGAATTTTTATATTCCAAAATACACAGAGCAACAGTCACCGATGCTAATCTTAACTATGTCGGTTCCATTACCGTTGACAGAAATATTTTAGAAAAAGCAAATATTTTAGAAGGTCAGAAAGTTGATATTTTAAATATAAATAACGGTGAAAGATTTCAAACATATGTTATAGCAGGAGAAAAAGGCAAAAAAGAATTCTGTCTCAACGGAGCTGCGGCAAGAAAAGCTCAAATAGGCGATAAAATTATTATATGCTCTTATGCTCTTATGCCTTTAGAAGAAGCAAAAAACTTTAAACCGACCATTGTTCAAATTGATGATAACAATAATATAATTTAAAATATTAAATATTGTAAAATTTATTAAAGTTTTATTTTCTCCATCCGATAAATTATATAAAGATGGAGAAAATTTATGACTAATATAAGCGGTATTAATCCCTACGACGAAAATCAATACAAAAATTCCACACCTGCTGCGCAACACAGTCAAGAAAAATTTGATAATACATCAATATTTTTCAATGTAAATAATATGTACGATTCATACAGCTATATGGCAGGTTATTTAGCCGATCAAACATTACAAAACAGTATGGGAGAATCAGTCTTTAGCGGAATGTCCTTAGATGAACAGGAGGATTATCTTGAATCGCTTGGGGCTGTCGAAAGTTACGGAAACTATTCCCTTGAAGATAATCAATATACAGAAATAGATATGGGCGACGGTTTTGGTTATTTCTATCAAAAACATGAAGATAATACCGACGAATTTGTAAAAATATATAAAGATAACTCAGATAATTCAGTAAAAATTGTGCGTGCTTTAGTTGACCCCGAAACTTCTCAAGGAACTACAACCGTATTTGATGTAGGCTCAACTGTAAATGTAAATACATATATTGGTGACGAAAAGCAAGGTCAGACAGGAGATTGCTGGCTGCTTACAGCTATAAACAGCTTAAATATGAGTGAAAACGGAAGAGTATTATTATCAAATGCAATAACCGACAATCAAGACGGTACATATACCGTAGATCTTAAAGGTACGGGTAAAACCTATACAGTTACAAATAAAGAAATTATGGATGCCAAAAATTCAAATAAATACTCATCCGGAGATTCGGATATTATTTTGTTTGAATTGGCATATGAAAAAGCTCTTAAGAAGCACAAAATGGCGAAATTAATATTCCGCAAAATATAATAAATACTTCGGAACAGCAAACTCAAGGATTAAAATCAATTCACGGAGGAAATTTTTATGACTTCCTCTACCTGCTTACAGGAAATGTAAATGATGACAATTATGAATATAAGAAAAACCCGACCTTAGATGATATAAACGACGTTACATATAATATAAAAAATAATCCGGAAAGATATTCATACTATTTTTCACTAACAAAAAATGATGAATCAAATACAATGAACTGCATTATCAAAGATGAAGAAGGTGTTTATCATGAGGCAGCTATATCTTTTGATTCACATGCATTTTTATTAAAAAGTTCAAACGATGATATAAATGAACTTGTTCTTATTGATCCTTATAATTCAAAAGAAGAAGTTTATGTTCAAAAAGATGAATTTATGAAATATGCAGCCGGAATAGGAATATATGATTGGGCTCCCGAAACAACTCCCGAGGAAGAAACACCTAATCAATAATCAGTTTGTTTGCAAAAATTTTTGAACTCTTGTATTCATAGATTCTTCTTTAATTTTCCATTCGCCTGAATTATCTTTCCCTATTATAAAATGTGCGGGAATTTTATAATCACTTGTTGAGGGCATCCTCATAGCAGCTACTTTGTAATCTTTACCATACGGAGTTATTTTGACATTGAAGTATCTGTTTTTATATCTCCTTAATTTCATTAAAGAAAAAGATTTCTTTGCTTCACTTTTGTAACGTCCCAAAGGTATATTAACGGATTGTTTTGTACCGTCAGGTTTTTCAACTACTCTTATTATTTTTGCATTATCCGTATAATATTTGAAATAATCACTGCTGTAGTTATTTGCCGCTGCTATATATTCATTAAAAAAACACTGTACATCTTGTATTTCATCAGCATAACAACTAATACTAATATTAGAAAAAATTAACAGAATCATTAATACTTTTTTCATATTCTACTCCCGCGATTTTATATATTTTTTAGTAAAGGATTAATTTTTTCTATTGCCTTATCGGATAAAATGTAAAAATTTTTTAATCATAAGTTTTAAAAAAGCAATAATCATTTTTCTTAGGTTTTAAAAAAGTGTAATTAAATAGGAGCAGGAAGAATGAATATGGACCCAGTACAAATACTGTCGATATTAAAAGAAAATCATAATGACACACAAATCCCAAGACAACCCGAAGCACCGGTAGTTAAAGAACAAGAACCTGACACTTTCTCAAAAAAGGCAATTGCAGGTATGGCACTTGCAGGAGGCGCAGCAATTACAACAGGTACAGGTGTTTATCACGGTTGTAAAGCCGGTGTTAATAAAGTAATAAACGGTATTGAAAAAGAAATCAGTGCGTTTTTCAGCGAACAAGGTAAATTATTTAAGGGTATACCGGATAAAGTTAAAATAAATCTTAAATACGGAACTGCACTTTTAGCAGGAATTGCAGCCGGTTTATTAGTTTTTAAAGATAGTGATAAAGACGGTAAACTTGATATTATAGAAGCAGTGCAAAAATTTATTAATCCGGAACAATAATTATCTATATATAAAAATAGGCAGAACCTAAAAAGGTTCTGCCTATTTTTATATTATATTATTCAACAGTATAATCGGTTAGTTCAGGTGTACCAAACATACCTTCAATTTCTTCCAAAATAGCGGAAGGTTTTCTTGCATTATTCTTTTCAGCTGCACGCTTTTGAGCTTCTCTGTCTTTTTCTTCCGATGCATTAGTTAAGTGATAGAATCCCGTACCGGCAGGAATTAATCTACCGATAATAACGTTTTCTTTCAAGCCTCTTAACAAATCACGTTTACCCTCAACAGCTGCTTCCGTAAGTATTCTGGTTGTTTCCTGGAATGATGCTGCAGATATAAAGCTTTCAGTATTTAAACTTGCTTTTGTAATACCAAGTAAAACGGCTTCATATGTAGCTTCTTGTCCGCCCGTTGCTTTTACGGCTTCGTTTTCCTGCTGTACCTCTTTTAATTCAAGAAATTCTCCCGGAAGTAATTTTGTATCTCCTGATTCAAGTATTTTTACTTTCTTAGTCATTTGTCTGACAATTACTTCAACATGCTTATCTGCAATTTCAACACCTTGCGAACGATATACTCTTTGTACTTCATCCACTAAGTATTGCTGAGCAGCTTCAACACCATTCAATCTTATTACATCATGAGGATTTAAAGGCCCGCCGGTTAACGGTTGACCGATTTTTATTTCCTGTCCGTTTGCAACAATTATGTTTGAATCTATAGAATATTTAACTTCTTGTCTTCCGCCCTCTCCGTTTAAATATAAACGAGGAACATCATCTTCAATCTCTATTTCAGCTTTTCCCGAATATTCGGCAACAACTGCGGAATCCTTCGGTTTTCTTGCTTCCAAAAGTTCTTCTACACGAGGTAAACCTTGAACAATATCACCTGTCTTTTGTCTTTCAAATACTAATGTGGCAATCATATCACCTCTTAGTACCAAAGAACCGTTTGTGACTTGAAGCATTGTTCCGGGACTGATTAAATAAGGTCTGCCGACTCTCAATGTTATCGATTTTTTATCTGTTTTTACAACCATACCTGATATAGTCGAAACTTCTCCGGCTTCCGATATTATTGCATCCATTTTAATTAAATCGCCAACTTTTACTGTCGGTTTTGATTTTAAATCTATTACTGTTTCAGAGTTGTCTGATACTAATAATAATCTTCTTACATCCTGATTATTTGATTTTATACTTGCTACCGCATCATTTATAGCTAAAACTTGAGTTTTTGCAACGGGAGTCTTAGGTTCAATTATTTGACCCTCTTTTACCAAAAGCTCTGTCTGCATTGATGCTGATGTTTTTGATGTACCTTCAACTTCTCTTCTTACAATTAAAGTTTCCAATACAACTATTTTCAAATTATTATCGGAATCAAGTTCAACCTGACCTTTTAAATGACTTAAATATCCGTCCATTTGCAATACTAAACTTGTTCTGGTTAAGACACCGCCGTCAAAATTTCTGACCCTTGAACCGTCTTTATATTGTAATTGTGTTACGGGAACTAAATCAATTGCTTCATCGGTTGAATTAAATTTAATTGATACATCTTTTGTATCTATATTAAATCTTTGAACGGGTCTTACTAAAACTTGTATCGGTTGATTTGATATTGACTTCTCATCTAAAGTTGCCACACCTAAATCTTCTTCTAAATCATCAATTTCAATAGTATCTTTTTCATTATCTAATATTGTAATTATAGAATCAGCTTTAGCTTTGATTTTAGGAGCAATTTCCGTTCCCTTCTTAACAACTTCGCCTTCATCAACTTTTAATTCACCAATACCGTTTAAGTTGTATACTTCTCCTGGTCTTATAATAACTTCATGAATCATATCATTGAATTCTTTTATTTCAACAATACCGTCAATATGAGCATACAAGTCTTTTACAACTTCAGTACCCGCCGTTACATATGTACCCGATTCAACCATTTTTAATGCCGAATCTTTATTAACCTGATGAATTTCATCCGGTATAAATATAACTTCTCCGGGTTTGGTTATAATTTGATTTTCATCAACTTCTATACCGTTATATCTTATTTCTCCCGAAGATGGAACTGTATATTCTTCATCTAACAGCTCGGCAATAATCATACCGCTTTCAACTACAGTATCAACAGGTGCTTTAACTATGTATTTTTCACCCGTTTCTTCTACTGTCCATATCTGTTCTTTCTTTGTTTGTTCAAATTTTGCATTTGCTGCAGAAATTGAAGCTATTACAATAGTTAACTCTTTACCTTGAACGATTTTCTTGATTTTTTTGCCTTCGAATTTAACATCTTCAACAACAAGATTACCGCCAAGTCTAACTTCACCGCCGTGTTCCGAAATAATATGTATTTCAGCTAACTTTTCACCTTCTTTAACGGCTTTTCCGTCCTCAACCAATATTGTGGAACCGCTCGGTAAATTATATACATCACCGCCAAGTACCCATACTATTCCGTTTTTACTTGCAGTTCTTGAAATATTACCTTGTCTGTCCTTCTTTTCATCTGCAACGAAATCTTCAAATAAAATTTCTCCGGATAAATCAGAAGTAATATCTTTTGTGGCTTTTTCAGTTAATCTGCTGCCGTCTCCGCCTGAAACAGGTTCATATACCGCTATTTTATCACCCTTCTTTATTTCTTGTCCTTCTTGTACATATAAAATAGCACCTGAGGGTATATGGTATTTCTTTGTTTTTGAGCCTGTTTTTATTTCCATATCAGATTCTTGAACAGTAATTGCAACATTGTCACCATGACGTGTTCTTAAATCTCTTGTAAATATTTTTGTAGCTACTATACCGTCAACATCAGATATTATTTCTTTCATAGCTCCGGCACCTTTAAATACACCGCCGGTGTGGAATGTTCTCATTGTTAACTGTGTTCCCGGTTCACCGATTGATTGAGCAGCTATAATACCTATTGCTTCACCTACATCAACAAGTTTTTGAGTAGTCATAGCCCATCCGTAACACTTTTGGCATATTCCGTATTCCAATTCGCATGTTAAGGGTGAACGTACCAATAATTGATGTAAATCCAGCGGTTTTATCTTTCTTATGTCATTTCTGTCTATTGTTGTATTTGCAGGAATAATAACATTTCCGTCTTTGTCTTTTATATCTTCGGCAATAGTTCTTCCCAAAAGTCTTTCAGTTAAAGGTGCAACTATTTTTTCACCGTCAGATATATCCGTCATCATTATGCCTCGTTTTGTTCCGCAGTCATGATCACGTATAATTACGTCCTGAGCTACGTCAACAAGCCTTCTTGTTAAATATCCGGAGTCTGCTGTCTTTAATGCAGTATCTACAAGCCCTTTTCTTGCTCCGTATGAAGAAATAATGTACTCGGTTACTGACAAACCTTCTTTAAAATTGGATTTAATAGGTAAGTCAATAATTTGACCCTGCGCATCTGCCATCAAACCTCTCATACCTACAAGCTGTGATACCTGTGATAAGTTACCTCTTGCACCTGAGAATGCCATCATATAAACGGGATTTAATCTGTCAAAGTTTTCAACAACTCTTTCCGTTAATTTTGATGTTGTTTCACTCCAAGTGTCAATAACTTTTGTATATCTTTCAACTTCTGTTATATCACCTTTTAAATATCTGTGAGTTGATTTTTCTATCTCTTTTTCAGCTTCATTTAAAAGTTCTTTTTTATCTTGAGGTACTGATAAATCGGCAATTGAGATAGTTGTGCCGGATTTTGTCGCATAATGATATCCTAAGTTTTTTAAGTTATCAGCAAGTGTTGCTGTCTTTGCTCCGCCAAATTCAAGGTATACTTGTGCTAATAACTTATTTATTGACTTCTTATTTACTTGTTCATTGATAAAATCAAATGTCTTTGTATTTTTATGTAGTAATGTATCCATATTTATTTTCACCCTTATTTTTTATGATGCAAAGATTGCATTTCTTACCGTTTCATTAAATATTATTCTTCCGACAGTCGTTTCGAGTCTTTCACCGTGTTCATCACGAACTACTATTCTGTCATGAAGTTTTATTACTCCAGTTTCGTGTGCTGCTATAGCATCTTCAAAACTATAGAAGTATTTTAATCCTTTATCAGATTCTTCATTATTCATTAACGTTAAGTAATACATCCCGAGTACCATATCCTGAGAAGCAGCGATAATCGGTTTTCCCGTTGCGGGAGCTAATATGTTATTAGTTGCTAACATAAGCATTCTCGCTTCCGCTTGAGCTTCTATTGATAACGGTACGTGTACTGCCATCTGGTCTCCGTCAAAGTCTGCGTTGAATGCGGTACAAACTAACGGATGTAATTGGATAGCTCTTCCTTCAACCAATACGGGTTCAAATGCCTGAATACCCAATCTGTGAAGTGTAGGAGCACGGTTCAATAATACCGGATGTCCGTCAATTACCTCTTCCAATATATCCCATACTACCGCTTCCGATCTTTCTATTTTTTTCTTTGCGGATTTTATATTCTGTACGAATCCTCTTTCAATTAATTTATTTACTACAAAAGGCTTAAATAACTCAATAGCCATTTCTTTAGGCAGTCCGCATTGATTTAACTTAAGTTTCGGCCCTACGACGATTACCGAACGACCGGAGTAGTCAACACGCTTACCTAATAAGTTTTGTCTGAAACGACCTTGTTTACCTTCTATAATATTACTTAATGATTTCAAGGGTCTATTGCTCGGGCCGACAACTGTTCTTCCTCTTCTGCCGTTATCTATTAAGGAATCAACAGCTTCCTGAAGCATACGTTTTTCATTTCTTACAATGATTTCGGGTGCTCCCATCTCAAGCAATCTTAATAAACGATTATTTCTGTTTATTACACGTCTGTATAAGTCATTTAAATCAGAAGTTGCAAATCTTCCGCCGTCTAATTGCACCATCGGTCTTAAATCAGGCGGTGTTACAGGTAATACATCCATTATCATCCAAGTAGGTTCTGTATTACTTTCCAATAAAGATTCAACTAATCTTAATCTCTTGATTAATTTTGCTTTTCTTTGAACACTTCCCGATAAACCCGGAAGTTCAGCCCTTATGGAATCCGCCATTTCCTGAAGTGAAATTTCGCCCAATAATTCTTTTATTGCTTCCGCTCCGATTCCAACCTTTAATTGAGAATCTTCATGTTCAAGCATATAATCTTCATATTCTTCTTCCGAAAGTAATTGATATTTCTTAAATTCAGAATCGGCAGGATCGATTACAACATAATTATTAAAATATATAACTTGTTCTAAGTCTTTTAAAGTCATATCAAGCAGCAAACCAAGATAGCTCGGTATCCCTTTTAAAAACCAAATATGACTTACGGGCGCTGCAAGCTTGATATGTCCCATTCTGTGACGTCTTACTTTTGAGTCTGTTACCTCTACTCCGCATCTTTCACAGATTATACCTTTATGCCTTACTCTTTTATATTTTCCGCAATAGCATTCCCAATCCTTTGTAGGCCCGAATATTCTTTCACAGAACAATCCGTCTCTTTCGGGTTTTAACGTACGATAGTTTATTGTTTCAGGCTTTAATACTTCACCGTATGACCATTTTAGTACTTGTTCCGGTGATGCTATACTTATTCGTATATAATCAAAATAATCTATACTTGTAGACAATTTTTTATCTCCTTTAACTTACTTTTTATAGAGTATGTTACCTATTCCTTAAATGCACTCGGTGTTTCAAGGAAATTTATATTCAACAATTCCGAATCTAAATCAGAGAGTATTCTCTTAGGAGCTGATTTTCTTAAGTCGTCTGTATCAGACATTAAATCAACTTCTTCTCCGCTTTTCTTCGATACCGAAATATTCAAACCGATACTTTGTAATTCTCTTACAAGTACTTTGAATGATTCAGGTATTCCCGGTCTTGGAATATTATCACCTTTTACGATTGCTTCATATGCACGTGAACGTCCGTTTACATCATCGGATTTTATTGTCAGCATTTCTTGAAGTGTATAAGCTGCACCATATGCTTCTAATGCCCATACCTCCATTTCTCCGAATCTCTGTCCGCCGAATTGCGCCTTACCGCCTAAGGGCTGCTGCGTTACCAATGAATACGGGCCGGTACTTCTTGCGTGTATCTTATCATCTACTAAGTGTACCAGCTTTAAGAAGTATGTTATACCTACTGATACCGGTTTATCAAACGGCTCACCGGTTCTTCCGTCATAAAGAACAACTTTACCGTCCTCGCCTACCCAATCACATCCTGACTCTTTTATACCTCTTAATAATTCATATTTTGTTGATATTTCCGATTTATTTTCACCGTACATTTCATCAAAAGACGGTGCTTCATAGTAATCTCCGGTTAAGTATGATGCTAAACCAAGCAAGCATTCATATGTCTGTCCTACATTCATACGTGAAGGAACACCTAACGGATTCAATACTATATCAACAGGAGTTCCGTCGGGTAAGAAAGGCATATCTTCTTTCGGAAGTATTCTTGAAACAATACCCTTGTTACCGTGTCTTCCGGCAAGTTTATCTCCTACTGATACCTTACGTTTTTGTGCTATATACACTTTTATTAATGTATTTGCACCGGGAGTAAGTTCGTCGCCTTTTTCACGGTCGAATACTTTTACATCGACTACTCTTCCGCCTTCTCCATGCGGTACTCTTAATGAATTATCTTTTACATCTCTTGCTTTTTCGGCAAAAATTGCTCTTAACAATTTTTCTTCCGGAGGATGTTCAGATTCACCTTTTGGTGTTACTTTTCCTACTAAGATATCATCTGCATAAACTCTTGCCCCTATACGAACAATACCTCTTTCGTCCAAATGCCTTAATGACTCTTCGGATACATTCGGTACTTCTCTTGTTATTTCTTCGGGTCCTAATTTTGTTTGTCTTGCTTCAATTTCCAATTTCTCAATATGCAGTGAAGTAAATACATCGTCATATACGCATCTTTCACTTAAAAGGATAGCATCTTCGAAGTTATATCCTTCCCAAGGCATATAAGCAACTAAAACATTTTTACCTAACGAAAGTTCTCCGTAATGAGTTGATGCACCGTCGGCGATTACGTCGCCTGCTTTTACTTTATCACCTTCGGATACTATCGGTTTTTGGTTTATACAAGTATCTTGGTTGCTTCTTACATATTTCATTAATTGGTATTTATGTAATTTATTTGATTTATCTTTTATCCAGATTTCTTCACCGACTACTTTTTCAACGGTTCCGTCTACATCTGAAACCACAACCATACAAGAGTCTTTTGCAGCTCTTTTTTCAAGCCCCGTTGCAACAACAGGTCTGTCTGTAATTAATAACGGTACTGCCTGACGCTGCATGTTTGAACCCATCAAAGCTCTGTTTGCATCATCGTGTTCAATAAACGGAATTACCGATGTAGCAACAGATATTACCTGAATAGGCGAAACACCCATATAGTCAACACGTTTTGATTCACCCATCGTAAATTCTGATTTATAACGAATCGGAACATATTGAGATTTTATGCTTCTATCAGGATTTAATGTTAAATCTGAAGGAGCTACACGGAAGTTTTCTTCTTCATCAGCACTCATATAATGTACTTCATCTGTTACAACTCCGTCTTTTACAACGAAATATGGTGTTTCAATAAATCCGTAATCATTAACTCTTGCGTGAGTTGCTAATGAACCTATCAACCCTGCGTTCGGGCCTTCCGGTGTTTCTATGGGGCATATTCTTCCGTAATGTGACGGGTGAATATCACGAACCGCAAACCCTGCACGTTCTCTTACCAAACCGCCCGGCCCAAGTGCAGATATACGTCTTTTATGTGTTAACTCAGAAAGCGGATTTACCTGATCCATAAACTGTGATAACTGAGATGAACCGAAAAACTCTTTTAATGAAGCTATTAACGGCTTTGTATTCAATAAGTTTAACGGAGTTAATGTTTCGGAATTTTGAAGAGTCATTCTCTCTTTTACAATTCTTTCGATTCTTGATAAACCTACTCTGAACTGGTTTTGTAAAAGTTCTCCGACAGAACGGATTCTTCTGTTTCCTAAATGGTCAATATCATCACAGCTTCCTTCGTCGTATGTCAAATTGATTAAATATTCTACCGCAGCAACTAAGTCTTGAATTGTAAGAGTTCTTTGAGTTTCAGCTACATTTAAATTTAATTTTTTATTTAATTTGTAACGTCCTACTCTTCCTATGTCATATTTCTTATCGTCAAAAAACCTTGATTCGATTATTGAACGTCCGCCTGCTGCTGATGCGGGGTCGCCGGGTCTTAACTTTTTGTATACATCTATTAACGCATCATCTGTTGTTTCCGCCGTATCTTTTTCTAATGTTTTCTTTAAAAATTCAAAGTGCGTAAACAATGTTTCCATTTCGGAAACTGTTATTCCTAATGCTTTTAATAATGTCGTTGCTAAGATTTTCCTGTTCTTGTCTATCTTTACATATATTAAATCGTTAGCATCCGTTTCTATTTTTAACCATGCACCTCTGTTAGGTATCAATGTAGCATTGAATAATCTTTTACCCGTAGGAGAGATTTCACGTTTATAATATATACCGGGAGAACGTACAATCTGAGATACAACTACACGTTCCGCTCCGTTTACTATAAACGTCCCTTTGTTTGTCATTGTAGGTATATCACCGATATAAACTTCTTGTTCTTTTATTTCACCGGTATCACGGTTGACTAACCTTGCCATTACTCTTAATTGTTTTGCATATGTTGCATCGTGTATTCTTGCTTCTTCCAATGAATATTTTGGATTATCAAATGTATAATTGGGAAGAAAATGAAGCTCTAATCTTCCTGTATAGTCTTTTATGGGAGAATATGAAAGAAATTCTTCTTTTAACCCTTCCTTCAAAAACCATTCAAACGATTTTTTCTGAATCTCGATTAAATCCGGCAGATCATCCAATCTTGTTTTGGGCATGCCCATCGGAGTTATTCTTTCAGAATATTTTTTCTTTATCATTCATTCACCTCTCGTTATGTGGTGTACTACAACAATTTATAAAATTTTTTATTTTAATTTTTAATTTAAAGCCACTATCAGCCATTATAAAATGATACTTGCTAAAACATGCCAGTCAAGAAAAAAACCTTTTTAAAAAAAATTTGTTAAACAATTGTTAACATTAAACCTTTTTTAGTATATAAAAAACACTAAAAAGCTTGTTTATTAGGGGATTCAATGTCAAGTCCCCCCTTAATTTTATTTTTTTATATTTTTTCTCTTACATGATATAATTTACAATTATGAATCTTACAAATTTTAAATTAAACAAACGAAGCAAATACATTATATCCGGACTTATACTTTCAACCGCACTTATAAGCACCATTGCAGTCTTTGCAATTAACAGTATTCAGGAAAAAATTGACAGGGCTTATTCAGATTACGCTCAAACAATGTCTAAATCTATTGCCGCTTATATTTCTAATATTGAAGAAAAAAATATTTCCCTGAATCAATTTATTCCGTTTATTGATAAAAATAATGACATTTATTACATTGAATATAAAGACAAAGATAATAATATTATTTATTCTTCAAAAAATACCCAATCAAATATTGCACAAAAAGTCATATTTGACATTAGTTCTCCCGTTATTAAAAATGATGAGATTACAGGTTCCATAACTATCGGGATGACAGGTAACAGAATTAAATCAATATCTTTAGCCATTAAAAAAACTTTACTCGGAATATTTGTTACCACTTGGCTCATTTTAACAATTTTATTGCTTTTAAATTTCTTATTGATGTCAAAAGAGCTGAAAAAATTATATCAGGGGGTAAAACAAATATCCACGGGAAAATTCGGTTACACTTTGGAATCCGAAAATATGCCAGAACTTACAGATGCATTTAATAATATGTCAAATCTTTTATCCCAATATGAAGAACAAAATATTGAACAGCTTACCCTTGAAAGAAATAAGCTGGAAGCAGTTCTAATGAGTATTATAAACGGCGTTATCGTATGTGACAACTTTGATAACGTTGTACTTGCCAATTCGGCAGCTTTAAATATGCTTGATATCGAAGAAAAAGAATTTTTAAATACTAAAATACAAAGCTATATTGACTCTCACGGTCAAACATGTTTTCTTGACAAAATAGAAGAATTTAAAGATACCCCCTTAAATATTATTGAACAAAAACCTGTTGAATTTAACATTGAAGCAGGAAAAAGAACTATCAAAGCCATGATTTCACCTATGTTTTCCAAACAGCAGGACTATGTAGGCTATATAATTGTGCTTATTGATATAACAAGGGAAACAGAAGTAAATAAGCTTAAAAATACATTTATATCAAATGTTTCACATGAATTAAGAACACCCGTAACGGTTTTAAGAACTTATATAGATACTCTTTGCCATAACGGCGATGATTTTGACGAACAAACAAAAAAAGAATTTTTGAATACTCTTGATACGGAGGCTAAAAGACTTCATGCAATGGTTAATGATATTTTGGATTTCTCCCGCATTGAATCGGGCAACGTCTGCTTAAAAAAAGAATATTCAAATATTAATAACCTTATTGAACAAAATATAAATTCCATTAAAATTCTTGCGGAAGAAAAAAATATAAAAATTGAGTTTATACCATATACGGATATGCCATTAGTCCCTATTAACATTGAGAGTATGGACAGAGTAATAAGAAATTTACTTTCAAATGCAATAAAATACTCATGTGAAGGTAAAAATATTTCCGTAAAAACAGGTATTTCCGAAGATAAAAACAATATATGGTACAGTATACAAGACCAAGGTATCGGAATTGCAAAAGAACATCTTGATAAGATTTTTGACAGATTTTACAGAGTTGAAAATGCTACCCACACTATAAAAGGTACGGGACTCGGACTTCATCTTGTTAAAATAACCGTTGAAAAACATCATAACGGAAAAGTAACAGTTGAAAGTAAGGAAAATGAAGGCTCAACTTTTACGGTAACATTACCCCTGAATATTAATGAAAATGAACTTGTATAATAATTAATCTTTATTTGTTAAAATTCTTTCTTCAATATTACCGCCGTAAGGTTCCCAGCTGGCTAACAATATATCATATTGATCAATATAAACTAAAAATAAATCTTTCCCAAAGGTATTCGGTTTTTTAGAACCATTTATGTCCACAAAAAAAGCAGCACAGTCATTATCATAAAATTCAACATACTTTATATTGCCGTCGCTGTCTTTTTGGCATACCCCGTGTTTGTCTGTTACACAATCTTTTCTTGCATTATGACAACTCGGCTTCTGATTTATCATTATTGTCATTCCGTCTGTTGTTAAAATAAGAGGCAATGAATCGGTATTGTAGTACGCATTTGCTTTTTCTTTATTTGCATAACGATATGTACTATAATAATCAAAGCAGCCAACTTGATTTTTATTTTCACATATTTTCATAACATTAATATATTGTGATAATTTTTTTGCAGTATCCAAACCCGTATTCCCCGGTGTGGTAATTGCAGTATTATCCCCAATTATCCCTGCATCTGACGCTGCTTTATTAAACGCATTTGTTAAAACGGAATAAAACTTTTTAAATTTTACATTCCTCTCCCTCTTTACATATTCGGCTGATACTACGGGTATCGTTATTGCAGCTATTATTCCGATTATTACCAATGTTATCAATACTTCTGATATTGTAAAACTTTTTTTCATATTTCCTTCCTCCGGACTCGTACGAGTCCAATTGAAATAATGGTAACATTAAAATTTAAGTTATGCAACACGATAATATAAAATTAAATTACAATAAAAAAATTGTCATGATTGCCGTTGGCAAAATATTGAAAAAATATCGTAAAAAGAATGAATTATCATTGAATTTACTTGCAAACCAGCTTCAAACATCAAAAACAGTTATTTCTCTTATAGAACAAGGCAAAAAAGATCCGCAATTTACTACTTTATGGAGAGTTGCCGAAGGATTAAACATTCCTTTAGAAATACTTATAGAAGAAATCAGAAATGAACTGCCGAAAGATTTTAATCTTTCGGATTTAGAATAATTCAGACATTTGCGCTCTTTGTATCTTTTAATTTATTAAGAGCTTTTTTTGCTCTTTCATATTCTATTGAAAGCTTTATTGTAAAATTAACAGATTCCAAATCTCGGGCAATTGCCTCTTTGCAGGCATAAATATCACTTATGGTATATTCTGACAATTGAGCTGATTTATTTTTTCTTGAGTTATATAACTTTTTGAATAATTCCTGAGATTTATAATCAAATCCGGGCATATTGCTCTTATATCCGTAATATTTATATAATGCTCTTGCCACTGTATATATTTCAACATTTTCAGTATTAAAAATAAACATTGCAGATGTATTAAATTTAACACGTTTATTCAGTATAAAATTAAGATACAAAGCTTTCAATCCTTTTAACGGAGTGAGGAAGCCTTCATCTTCATTAATCCAGGAGAGTATTTTTTCTGCATCTTTTAATTTATACACTTTTATACCCTGCATTTTTATATACTGCATTAATTTTTCAGGGGAATTTATGTATCTTTTCAACAATTTTGTTAATTTATCATCTATTTCCAGACGTTTTTGCTCGGTAGATGTTGAGAGCTTCAATGTACAACTTGCATTCATGGAATGCTTAGTTGTTGAATTTTTATAAAAAACGGATTGTATTGATTTCTTTTTCGAAAATAATATTTTATAAAGTTTGTTAATAAAATTCATATATTCGCCCCTTATTATAATAAAAACATTTTACGTGCAAATATTGTCATTAATGTTTATAATTATTTATAGAAAAGAGGGATAATTGAATAATTTTTACAAAAAACATATTCCATATTTATTTTTAATTCCGGCAATTGTTTTGCTTTTAATATTCTTTTTTATTCCGTTTTTTCAAACAATTATTTTAAGTTTAAAAGATTACTCACAAGATATATACAATCCTGTTTTCTGCGGATTAAAAAATTATAAAATTTTATTGCACTCAAAAGAATTTTATACGGTTTTATTCAATACTTTCTTTTTCCTTATTTTAGCCGTACCTGTTTTAACTGTTGTTCCTTTACTGGTTGCAATATTTATTAATCAAAAAATTAAAGGAATAACTTTATATAAAATTTTAATATATCTGCCTGTTGTAGTATCTATTGTTGTAGTTGCAATAGCATTTAAATGGATATATGCGCAAGAAGGAATATTAAATTATTTTATATCTTTAACCGGTATAAAACCCATAGGCTGGTTAACGGATACTCATTTCGCAATGCTTTCTGTTGCTATAGTTACTATATATAAAGGAATAGGTTATTATATGATGATATATCTTTCCGCACTGTTAGGAGTGCCTAAAGATTTATATGAAGCAGCGGAAACTGACGGAGCAGGTAATTTTCAAAAGCATCTTAATGTGACTATACCTCATATAATGCCTACAATTGCTCTTGTCGTGACAATTTCTTCCATCTCGGCACTTAAAGTTTTTGCCGAAATATATGTTATGACTAAAGGCGGCCCTTTAAACTCAACAAAAACCATGGTTTATTATATTTATGAAAGAGCATTTGAAAATCTTGATTTATCAGCAGCTTCAGCTGCCTCTTGTGTCTTGCTTGTTGTTATACTTATATTTTCACTTATTAATATAACTTTTTTTGAAAATAAGAGGTATAAATTATGATAAGAAAATTTCTAAACGGATTAACAGCACATTCTTTTCTTATCTTTATTTCTTTTCTGTCAATATTTCCTTTCCTATGGCTGATTTCAACTGCACTTAAAGGAGCGGAAGAAAATATTTTCATGTATCCGCCTTATTTTATACCTAAAAATTTTACCTTAGATAATTTTATAGGTGTTTGGCACCAAATCCCGTTTCTTTTGTATTTCCTTAACAGTTTTATTGTCGCAGCTTTTACTGTTATTCTTAATCTTATTTTTTCTTCTTTGGCTGCATATCCTTTGGCAAGAATGAACTTTAAAGGCAAAAATTTTATATTTACTTTAATATTAATAACCATTATGATACCTTTTCAAGCAATAATGCTTCCGGTATATTTAATTGTATTAAAACTTCATCTTGTTGACTCTTACGGAATAACTGCAGGATATTTAGGACTTATTCTCCCGTTTGCGGTAAATGCTTTCGGTATTTTCTTAATGCGCCAAGCCTTTCTTACACTGCCCAAAGAACTTGAAGAAGCTGCTTTTATTGACGGATGCAGCATTTTCACAATATGGCTCAAAATTTTATTGCCCTTAACCTCTCCCACTTTGGCTGTTTTAGCAATATTTACTTTCATCGGTTCTTGGGGTGAATTTCTCTGGCCAAGTATTGTTCTTACAAATAAAACTTTATATACTCTTCCTGTCGGTGTTAATGATTTACAAGGCATGTTCAGCGCTAACTGGAGATTTATTGCCGCAGGCTCAATTATCTCCATTATACCCATTATAATTTTCTTCCTTTGTATGCAAAAATACTTCATTTCCGGCAGCGCAGAAGGAAGTATTAAAGGTTAAAAGTTATTTATATGAATTTATACATTACCGAAATCATCATCTTCAAAACTTTTAAAGCCGTCGAAAATTAATTTATCATCTTCACCCACACAAAAATCCACCTGACCGTAGTCATTTTCTTTTGTATAGTCAAATACAACTCCGTCTAAATCTTCACTGTATTCGTTTATTATTTCATTTTCGGAGTCATTATTATTTGATGTATTTAATCCATTGGAATTATATCCCTGTATTCTGCTAAAAAAATTGTTTCCGCTTAATTCATTGCTCATAATTATCCTCACTTTATATATCTTATATATATAAAAAATATACAAAGAGGATAATTGCCTAAAAAAGAAAAATAAATATTTAAAAAAGCTAAAAGCTTAATATTTAGCGCTTTCAGCCTTTTATATTTCTTAACAATTAATCTTATATATTAAAATTAAATAACTTTATCAATTAATCCGTAATCAACAGCTTCTTGAGCCGACATATAATTGTCACGTTCAGTATCAGCATAGATTTTTTCAAGAGTTTGACCAGTATTTGCGGAAAGAATGGTATTTAATTCTTTTTTCATTCTCAAAATTTCTTTAGCTTCGATTTCAATATCTGTAGCTTGCCCTTGAGCGCCTCCTAAGGGTTGATGTATCATAATTCTGGCGCTTGGAAGAGCCATTCTTTTACCTTTAGTACCTGATGACAATAAAAATGCACCCATTGAAGCAGCTTCGCCCAAGCATATTGTACAAACATCCGCTCTTACATGCTGCATTGTATCATATATTGCCATGCCTGCGGTTATAACACCTCCGGGACTATTTATATACATCATAATATCTTTTTCGGGATTTTCAGAATCCAGTAAAAGTAATTGTGCAACAATTGAATTAGCCATTTCATCATCTATTTCTTCACCCAGAAAAATTATTCTTTCTCTAAGCATTCTTGAAAAAATATCAAAAGAGTTTTCTCCTCTTGAGGAGGATTCAATTACCGTCGGAATATAGCTTAATATTTTGTTTCTTTCCATAAATAACCTCAATTCTTTTAATATTATATACAAAATTTTATATTTAATAAATATCTGATAAAATATCTTTATGATAATTGATAATAATCTTATAGCATATGATTTTATGAGTGATTTTAACGGGCCATCAAGGTTATACCCGAATCGCTCATATGAAACCGGAGTGTATGACGAAGATAAAATGCAATATAAGTTTGGGCCGGAATCTACAACTTATCCTAATTTAACACTGCCGTGCAATTTATATGACGAAGCCGGTAATGTTATTACACAAGGGTTTTATATGGCGGTTTTATCCGATAATATGAAATATATTGATTTATATCAAAGTAATGAATTAAAAGCCAGAGTTAAAGTAATAAAAGTTGTAGAGAAAATGTATACAAATGAAGAACTTGACGAAGAATCAAAAATTATAGCAAAACTTCAGGAAGCTCAAAGAAAACAAAAATTGAAAAAAATAAAACAGGCAGAAGAAGAATTAATTGCATTCAAAGAAAAATGCGAGGCAAATACTTACGCTGAAATATATGATTCAGGCAAGGGCTATTACATCCTTAATTACAACAGAATGGGGAAAAAAGCTAAAGGAATTATTCAAAAATAGTCTTTAAATTTTTAATTAAAATGATAAAATTATTTTGTTAGCACTATGAGGATTTTCTATGTATAAACCCACAAGAAATATTTTTACTATTAAAACTTCACCATATGACGACAATGAAAAACTTGAAAATTTACTAAATGAAATGTCTAAAGAGGGTTGGGAAATATATTCTTTACAGGAGCTTGAAAACGAAGAAGGATATTATTACAACTGTATTTTCATTAAAGAGGTTGAAAATGATGATTTGTCTGTTAATGAGAATGCTGATTTATTAAATTTTAAATCTAAAATAGAGAGAATAATAAACCCCGAACTGGATCCTTATGAGCTTTGTGTGGATATACAAAAGAAGATAAAAGAAAAACGTCAAAAAGTTGCACAAATAAAAGGATTAATAGATGAAACATCTGAAGATTCACGCTCTATGCTTAATGAAGAAATTTCCAAACATATTAAAGAGCTTGAAGAATTAAAAAAGAAATTAGCTAAAGTCATTTCTCCTGATATTATGGAGCAAAAGCTGGGTGAGAATAAAATTACTTTGGCTATTTCGGAAGAATTAATGGACATTTTAGATAATGATAATGAATATAATATATTATCTCAAATAGTACTTGTCAGACAAAATTTAACCGAATCTTTAGGATTCATAATCCCCAAAATTAAAATAGAAATTGATGACAGCCTTAATGAAAATGAATTTTCCCTTAAAGTAAGAGGTATAAATGTTATTAATTCACATGCCTATTGTGATTATAATATGTTTTTTTCAAATGAACTTAACATAGAAAAATTACCGGATAATTCATACAAAGACGTTGATCCTGTTACAGGTCTTGATATAGTTTGGATTAACGAAGAAGAATCAAAAGATTTTTGGGCAAAAGGACTTGATACATCTGATTATATTGCACGATTAATTGAATTTTGTATTACAAAATATATTGATGATATTTTCGATTATTCGGATATTAACAGGTATATTGAAATTGTAGGAAATCAAAACCTTTATCTTATAGAGAATATTATTCCCGATTATATGTCTGTAGCGGAATTAAAATATATTCTGGCTAACTTAATAAAAGAAAAAGTTTCAATAAAAGATATTGTTTACATCTTTGAAAAAATTAATGATTTTGCGGATGAAACAAATAAAGAAGAGCTATTGGAAAGAATAAGAGTTTCACTCGCAAGACAAATCAGTAAATCTGTATATAATGAAAAAGAATCCGCAATTATGGCTTATGAACTTTCAAAAGAGAGTATAACTTCTTTTATGGATGAGAAGTCTAAAGATGAAGTAATAAGAATTGAAAGCGGCAAAGTGGAAGCATTAATAAATACTATTAAGAAAAAAGTAAAAAAATACTCTCCGGATGCAAAAGAAATAGTTTTAATTGCACCTATGAAAATAAGGCATATTATTTATTTAATACTTTCTCAAATGATGCCGAATCTGAGAGTTATAGCAAGAGAAGAACTTTTATTCGAATATCCTTTAAAAGTTCTTGCTTCAATATAAAAAAGGAGCCAATCGGCTCCTTTTTTATTTCTTATTTGCCGTTTCTTTCGGTTTATCTGACTTTGAACAATCTTTATTGCATTCTTTTTTACTTTTATCAAATAACTTTGAACTTAATTTATTGGCAATCGGGGTAACAACAACCGGCCCTAAGTATCTGTATATAATACCGAAGAGTACCAGTGTTTTTAATTTATTAAATCCGCCGAATGAATTATTTGCTTCTATCCTTGCTGCGGATTTTGAATATACATCGTCCACAATACCTTTTACTGTTTCAGCTGCTTTTTGGCAATTGCCTTTATTATCAGTTATAGCAACTTTAACCGACTTTGCAACTTCATCTAATTTATCATGAGTAATTTGAAATGCTTTTGTTTTTCCTTCTTCACCCACAATATTTTTTAATTGTGTTGACATTAAATTAACAACATCATCCACACCTTGGGCAGCCTTTTCTCCTGTTTGCGATGCAGCTTCAGAAACCTTTTCCAACAATTTACCCATTTCGGCTTCTTTTGTTTTTGCTCCCAATTTCTTATAAAAATCACTGTGTTTTGCAAAATAATGTTCGGTAAATTTATTTACAAAACTTGAAACTTTATCATCCAATAAATATGCACCGGCTGTTGATACTCCCAATGTTAAAGTATCATTTATAACCATCTGCGGCTTCTGTTCCTTCTTGATTTTCTTATTAGTTAAAGTACCTATCATATAAAATCCTGATAAGAAAATACTTTCCATTGTTAATAAATGAGTAAAGGTTCTGTTTGATTTACTGAAATTTTTTATAACATTTTGGAAACCTTTAGTATCAGCCAGCTTAGTATAAAATTTAGACATTTCTTTAATCGGTAAAGAAACACCGCCTTTAAACGTCGGAGCTTTTGAATTTTTTAAAGTATTTCCGTTATATTTATTATATTGAGATATACTATTTATTTTCATTTCTTGCTACTCCCGAAAATGAACTAAAAACTTTTTCATCTTTTTGTGTAGGTAACACATCATAATTTAGTTGTTTAAGCAAATTAGTATCCTGAGGTTTAGCAGGGAGCATTCTTTTACCCATTAAACCCAAAAGAATAGGCACCATTGCAACCGTGATTTCAGCTCTTGCCGGCATAAATATCGGCTGGAACAATTTATCCATAACATTTTTTGCCGTTTTTTCATAGTTATTAAGAATTTTTTGATTCTTAATACCGTTTACAACAGTTTCTTCTATTTCAGGACATTTTTCAGATAATAAATGTTTTACACCTTTTATCGCTTTATTACTTCCGTTTGAAATCATCGAAAGATTTAATTTATCACCAAGTGTAAATTCTTTTATAAAGCCGGCTAATTTAATATCTTTTTCTTTCCCGCTTGCAAGTAATTTTTCAGAGAAATCGGCAAGTCCTTTAACACTGTTTTTTACTGCGTTTGTACAAGTTTCTTTTACATCGGCAGGTATTTCAAATGCCTTGTGTTTTTGAGATTGTTTAACAGCTTTTGCAATCGGAGTACCGACTAAAGTTGTCATCCCTAACCCTATTAATCCTGAAGATATTGATTTTGCGGCTTGATAAGAACACTTTTCTTTATCTTCTTCTGTTTTTGCCGTTGCAAGTATTGTTGCAGGTCTTGCGCCGCAAGTAATAAATATTGCAAATATTGCTTCGGCTATTAACGGGGACCAACTTGCAAACTGTCCGACGTAATGCAAAATCGGCGCCCCCTTAAAACTCACACGACCATCAGAATTACTCTTGATGGTCGTGTTTATTTTTTCATAATTATTTTGTTTTAAATTGCTTCTGTCATGTACACAGCTTTTCACACCCGCAGAAGAACTTTCCATTCCCCTTTTTCGATAGTGCCCTGTATTTATTAAATTAACTTTCATAATTTCTTTCCATACAATCTAACACTTATCCTAAATCATCAAAAAATATTTTTTGCTACTTAGGAGTCTTTATTATAACAAAAAAATAATTTCAATATTTCATCTTTAAGTGTAAAAAATACAAAATCCTCTTAAAATCTATATTTTACCGATTTTTTTCAGCTTAAAAAAACTTAATGTTTAACTTCCTATATTAATATATTTAAGTCCGGCTTCCGCCAAAGATAACCTGTCATATTGATTTCTTCCGTCAAAAATTACCGAATCTTTTAAAGATTTCTTTATTTTATTCAAATCAGGTTTTAAAAATTCGTTCCATTCAGTCAAAAGTAAAAGTGCATCTGCATCTTTAATAACTTCATAAGACGAATCACAATAGGTAACACTATCTTTAAAAATATTTCTAGCATTATCCATAGCTTTAGGGTCATACACTTTTACAACTGCACCATGCTCTTTGAGTGAGTTGATTATATCAATGGACGGAGCTTCTCTCATATCGTTAGTCTTAGGTTTAAAAGCCAGTCCCCAAACCGCAAATGTTTTATTACTTATATCTCCGTTATAGAAATTAAGAATTTTTTCAATAAATAATTTTCTTTGATTCTCGTTAACTTCTTTTACTGCCCTTAAAATTTTAGCCTGATAGTTATTCTCTTCGGCAACTGAAATCAATGCACTTACATCCTTAGGAAAGCAGCTTCCGCCATAACCTATACCTGCAAATAAAAACTGATTTCCTATTCTTGAATCCGATGATATACCCTGCCTTACTTTTTCAACGTTAGCTCCGACTTTTTCGCATATGTTTGCCATTTCATTTATAAATGAAATTTTAGCCGCCAAAAAAGCATTCGCCGCATATTTTGTCATCTCGGCAGACTTAACATCCATGTATATTATTTTATCTTCGCCTTTAAAATACGGAGAATAAAGTTCGTCCATAATTTTAGCCGCTCTGAAAGAATCAACACCGATTATAACTCTTTCAGGCATTAAGAAATCATCTATTGCATTTCCCTGTCTTAAAAATTCAGGATTTGAAACAATATCAAAATCAATATTCGTTTTATCTTTTATAATTTTAGCGATTTTTTCAGCCGTTCCGATTGGCACTGTTGATTTATTTACTATAATTTTATAATCGTTTATATATTCCGCTATAGATTGAGCTACATCAAATACTGAACTTAAATTGCATGAACCGTCCTCGCATTTGGGAGTAGATACGGCTATAAAACATATCAATGATTCTTCAACCGCTGATTTTAAATCAGTTGTAAATTTTAATCTGTTATTTTTAACGTTTATTTTAATTAATTCTTCAAGCCCAGGTTCATAAATCGGTATTATACCCTTCTCGAGCTTATTTATTTTTTCCTTATCGTTATCAACACATATTACACTGTTTCCCATGTCGGATAAGCAAGTACCCGCAACTAATCCAACGTATCCTGTACCGATAACACAAATTTTCATTTACTTTTCCTCTCTTTTTTAATTCTAATCATATAATTTGTGTTTATTTTAGTCAAATACCAAATGATGTATTTGACTACGATTTTTTAAGTTTACACTTATAAAACAGATACAAAGCCGTTAAAGTTACTAATATAGACAGTGCTTTTGAAATATTATAATTTATATTAAATCCTATTTTTGAATTTAAAATGAAAAACAGAGTTATAAAAATAAAAAAGAATCCCGGAATAAGAGTCATGAAGTAATTTTTCTTATTTTTATAGAGATAAACAGATGCTACTAAGAATGCAGGAACGGCAATAAGCTGATTTACGAAATTAAAATATCTCCAAACTACACTAAAACTGCCTGCTGCAGACTTTGCCCAAAAGATTATACCCATAATAAAAAGTGTAATTGGAATTATAATAAATAATCTGTTTTTAATCAGTTTTTGATTAAGATTCAGTGCATCACCGAGAATCATTCTTAATCCTCTTAAAGCGGTATCACCTGAAGTAATGGGCAAAACAACAACCGCAATAGTCACGACAAAAGTTAAAGCAGGAAAAACAAAGAAATCCGCCACTGAATTAATAACATTTACACTTCCGACAAGATTATCAGGGACAAAGCATATTGCATAAACATGCATGGCAGCTGCCGCCCATATCATTGCTATTAAGGATTCAAGACACATCATACCATAGAATACCTGTCTGCCGTGTTTTTCACTTTCTAAAGTTCTCGAAACAATTGTTGCTTGTGTAGAATGAAACCCTGATAACAATCCGCAGCTTACCGTCATAAAGAAGAACGGCAGTATATGTATTTTATCAGGATGTTGATTTATTTTTGTAAAATCTATATTTTCCAGATAAATTCCGTTAAAGAAAAAACCTATAAGCACTAATCCCGTACCGGTTAATAATAAAAGCCCCAATAAAGGATAGAATCTGCCTATTATCTTATCAATGGGAAAAAGCGCCGCAATTATATAATAAAATGCTATAACAACATATATTGTTGTCACAACGGGATTTGAAAGCGAGAAATCAGACTGTTTAAAAAATCTTTCAGCCATTAAATCACCCGAAGTATATACAAATACGGAAGCCAAAAGAAGAAGCATAACAGATACAATTATAAGAAAAAATTTATATGAAAAAGTGCCGAGATATTTTTTTATAAGCTCAGTAATTTGAGCACCGTTATTTCTGACGGAAAGCATTCCGCTGAAATAATCATGCACACCGCCCATTAATATACATCCCAACGGTATCAATATAAAAGCAACCGGTCCGAATAATATACCCTGAACGGCTCCGAGTATCGGGCCTAACCCTGCTATATTCAATAAATGTATCAGCATATTTTTATTTTTACTCAGAGGAATATAATCCACGCCGTCATTATTTTTCTTAGCAGGAGTTTGTTCTTCTTCAATACCGAATTGTTTTTCCGTATATCGTGAATAAAAAATATATCCGACTACTAAAATTAAAATTCCTATAAAAAATGTTATCATATTATTAATTATACCTTATTTTTTCTTAAATTAAAAAATTAAGCAAGCGGTCTTGTAAGCACAAGCGGAATATCTTTAGGATATATATCTTCCGTTACTCCGCTGCATCCTGTTATAAAGAAGAAATCAAAATTTTCACCCGGATTAATACCCAAATCTTCATAAGGAATGCAAATTTCCATTATTTCCTTATGTACGTAATTAATATGATGACTCCATTTTAATTCCCATAACCCGTCTTTAACCGCTAAAGAATATTGAAGCGGATATTTTCTGTTATTAGTCAGTGCTATTTTGACCTCATGAGTATAGCCGTCAAGCAATACAGGAAGCAGATTATCCGTTTTATTCGTTGTTCTTGAAGGAGAAGTCACTTCAAAAGACTTATTATAAACTTTTATATAAATATATATGGAATAGTATTCTTTAAACGTATCTTTGCTTTCGAAAATATATTTATTAATATCAAATCTCACATAAAAATTATCTTTATCGGTACCAAAATAAATGCGGTTAAAAAATTTATTTTCCTGAAGATTAGGGCCGTCAGGGATATCAATACAGCCTGCCGACAGCCATTCATCATTATCTTTTACCATACCGTTTATATTCGGGGTTATTTCTCTTTTAGGATTTCTCAGAGGTCTGCCTATATATGAAATCAGAGGCATTTCAAGATACGAAGGAATGGGCTTTTCCAATATATTGTATACATTTTTAAGGTGTTCTCTGAATAAAAAATCAAAAATATGGTCTTGACCCGAATTATTAGGTTCTCCGTACCACCAAAACCAATCCGAGCCTTCCGCAATATATAGTTCGGATTTTGCGGCTTTAACTTGCTCTTTTGTAAGTCTGCCGGATTTTTCCGCTGTTTTTAAATCGTTGCTTGTCTGTACCAAATATTTCCATGCCAGATTTTTTGTCGGCTCCATAAACCATAACTGAAATTCCTGATTTACCCAAGAGCCTGAAGATATCTTTTTTAACAGCTTCTCGGTTTTTTTGTTGGCATTAACATAATCACTTATTAAAACCGTTTTTAAAGATTTATCTTCATTTATGAGCGAATAAAGCCTCTCAAGGAAAGTTGCACCGTCATTAGGATATGAATCCCAGCAGTTTTCACCGTCCATTGCTATTGTAAATATATGTTTTTTATCCGGCGAATTTTTTAATTTATCATATATTGTTTTTATTTTATCAAATAAATCATTTGCACACAGCGTACTGTCATGGTGAGAATATTCAAAGTTAATCAGATTAGGTATTACCGAATCTCTGAATAATATATTAATTTCTTTATCACGTTTAGTTCTGTACAAATATAAAGAACAGACGTCATAAGGGTCTTCATAACATCCTCTAAAATCCCTCACAAATTCTTTTTTTACTGAATTTGAAAGAATACTTTCATCAGTTATAACCCATTTAATACCAAGATTAGCCAAAACATCAAGTGTTTTCTGGCTGATACAATGTTCACTGGGCCAAAATCCTTGAGGAGTTTTACCGAATAATTCCGTAATTCTGTTGACAGCCAGTTTAACTTGTTCTTTAGCATCCACGGTCAATGCTATTTTGCAATCAGGCATTGGAGCTTTTGTTCCGGGAATTTTTAAATCGTTAGGATTTATTAACAGAGGCAAAATAGGATGATTATACGGACTTGTTAATATTTCGATTCTGCCTTCATCCTGATATTTTTTAAATGTCGGAATGATTTGTTTTATTATTGTTCTGTTTAAATTTATTAATTCCTGTCTGTCTTTTAAATTGTAATTCTTTCCTTTTTTTTCAAAATCTTTTAATACGGGATAGACATTTTTCCATATAGGGTCAAACCAAACGTAATTAAACAAGAACATAATATCTTCATATTCTTGGTTAGAAAAGTCATCAATACTTATTTCGCTTTTATTATAACGTTTAATATAAAGTTCGTTATATCTGGGATTTTTGGATATTAAGTTTTCAAAATTAGCATCAAAAAAGTAATTAAGTATATAAAGCTTATCATCAGAAGTTAATTCTTCAACAGGAGTAACGGTAAGTTTGGAATGAATATCATGCCCTTCTTTTTCGCCATATTCTTCAATTGCATCCAATAAAGAAGGAACTAAACTGAAGTTTAGCTTAATGTTTGGGAACTTATCCAAAATAATAAGCATATCAAGATAATCTTTAATGGCATGAAGTCTTGCCCACGGCATTAATCTTATTCCGTTAGGTTGTGCTTGATAATTCGGCTGGTGAAAATGCCATACAAAAGCTATTGATAATTCTTTTTGCATTTACTGTTCCCAAATTTACTATCTTATTTTCAAATTAACTCAATAACTCAAAAACAGATTACATGAAATGATATCATTTTATTTTAAAATATACAACATAATACATCTTTCAAAATAAAAAATTAAAATCTTAATAAAATATAAATTTTTTCTGATTTATTAAAAAAAAATATTAAACTAAAAATAAGGTATATAAAAAACCTTATGAAAAGAGGTGTTCTTAAATGATAGATTTTAACAGATTAACAGATTACACAAAGGAGATAATATACAGTGCACAGCAAATAATGTATCGTTATAACAATTCTCAGCTTGAACCGTTACATATAATGCTCGCCATTGCGGAAGATACTGAAGGAATCTCAAAGGATTTTTGTGAAGCTTTAAAAATTAATAATGATAATTTTAAACATCAACTGGTTAATGAAATTTCACAACTTCCTCAAATTCAGTCATCAAATCCGAACCAACAACTATATTTATCACAAATGACAAATAAATTATTTGATACCGCACAAGAAAATGCAAATGCACTAAAAGATTCATTTATAAGTATAGAACATATTTTAATGGCCATGACTGAATTAAACGGTTCTAAAATTCAGCAAATATTAAGTTCCAACAGAATAACAAAAGATACCATACTAAATGTAATGAAGAAAGTAAGAGGTAACAGAAAAGTGGATTGCAAAAATGCGGAAGATTCATATAAAGCATTGGAAAAATATTCAACTGACCTTACATTAATGGCAAGAAAAGGAAAACTTGATCCCGTAATCGGAAGAGATGACGAAATAAGAAGAGTCATTCAGGTTTTAAATCGTAAAACAAAAAATAATCCCGTATTAATAGGGGAACCCGGTGTAGGTAAAACGGCGATTATTGAAGGTTTAGCACAAAGAATAATTAGAGGCGACGTACCTGAAAATCTTAAAGATACCAAACTTATTTCGCTTGATTTAGGTGCATTAATAGCGGGTGCAAAGTTTAGAGGCGAATTTGAAGAACGTTTAAAAGCTGTATTAAAAGAGGTAGAGGACTCAAACGGCGAAATAATAATGTTCATTGATGAATTACATACGGTTGTCGGGGCAGGTGCCACCGAAGGGTCAACCGATGCAGGCAACTTATTAAAACCAATGCTCGCAAGGGGTACATTAAGATGTATTGGTGCAACCACCATAAATGAATACAGAAAATATATAGAAAAAGACCCCGCTTTAGAAAGAAGATTCCAGCCCGTCATGGTTAATGAACCTTCAATAGAAGATACAATAAGCATTTTAAGAGGACTTAAACAAAGATATGAAGTTCATCACGGAGTAAGAATAAAAGACTCTGCTCTTGTTGCGGCAGCTAAGCTTTCCGACAGGTATATTACAGACAGATTTTTACCTGATAAAGCCATAGACCTTGTGGATGAAGCGGCATCATCTCTAAGAATCGAAATAGATTCCATGCCGGAAGAACTGGATATGCTCGTAAGACAAAAAATGCAATTAGAAATAGAACGTGAAGCTCTAAAACAGGAAGAAACTCCCGATAATGCCGAGAAAATCAGCAATATAGAAAATATATTAAAAGATTTAAACGAAAAAATAAATAAGCTTAAAACTCAATGGGAGCTTGAAAAAAGTTCCATACAAGGTGAAGCTTCAATAAAAGAAGAGATAGAAAAAGTAAAAATTCAAATAGAAGAAGCAGAACGTAATATGGACTTGCAAAAAGCGGCAGAATTGAAATACGGCAAGCTTATCGAATTGGAAAAACAACTTAAAGAATCGGGTGAAAACACAAAAGAACATAAAAATACGTTATTAAAAGAAGAAATAGATGAAGATGATATAGCTGAAATCGTCAGTAAATGGACAGGTATAGCCGTAAATAAACTTCTGGAAAGCGAGATGCAGAAGTTGGTAAATATGGAAGAGTTTCTGCACAAACGTGTTATAGGACAAGATGAAGCGGTTGAAGTAGTATCTGATGCCATAAGACGAGCACGTTCAGGTTTAAAAGACCCCAACAGACCCATAGGTACATTTATTTTCTTAGGCCCTACGGGAGTAGGTAAAACCGAATTAGCTAAAGCATTAGCTGAATTTATGTTTAATGATGAAGGTGCATTAATCAGAATAGATATGTCAGAATATATGGAAAAACATACAGTGGCAAGATTAATAGGAGCGCCTCCCGGATATATAGGTTACGATGAAGGCGGTCAATTAACGGAACAAGTAAGAAGAAAACCATATTCCGTTATACTGTTTGATGAAATTGAAAAAGCACACCCTGATGTGTTTAATATTATGCTCCAAATTTTTGATGACGGCAGATTGACCGATTCAAAAGGCAGAACGGTTGACTTTAAAAATACCTTAATTATATTAACAAGTAATATAGGCAGTGATATCATTCTGAAAAATACTTTGGAATCCATGCTCTCAGAACAGCAGTCCGAAAAGACAAAAGAAGAAGTTATGGCATTAATGCAGCAAA
This sequence comes from Candidatus Gastranaerophilales bacterium, assembly GCA_947589115.1. Taxonomy (GTDB): domain Bacteria; phylum Cyanobacteriota; class Vampirovibrionia; order Gastranaerophilales; family Gastranaerophilaceae; genus Avigastranaerophilus. The sequence goes on from CANPZP010000011.1 coordinate 37,064, forward strand.
ATTTCAAACCTGAATTTTTAAACAGAATTGATGAAATAGTATTCTTCAAAGCATTAACAATGAATCAATTAGCTAAAATCGTAGATATTCAGGCAGAGCATCTAAGAAACCTGTTATCTGAACAAGATATAACAATCGAAATAACTGAGGATGCAAAAGAATTTCTTGCTCAAAAGGGTTATAACCCTATATACGGGGCAAGACCATTGAAAAGAACTATAAGACAGCTTGTTGAAAATCCGATGTCAAAGAAAATTTTAAAACAGGAAATTACTCCGCATTCAAAAGTTATTATTGATGTTAACAATGATGAACTGATTTTTAAAAGCGAAAATCTTGATTAAATAAACATACACATACTTTATTTAAAACCCCGAAAGCATTATTCACTTTCGGGATTTTTTTCTTCTTCCGTATTTAACTTTTCTATCTCTTTTTCCAAAGTATTTTTAACTTTAAATTTAATCCAAAAATTTTTTATACGATTACCTACCTCTTCAATAGTATCTTTCGGTTTTTCCTCTTCTCCTTCTTCGGATGAAAGTTCAAAAATATCTTTTTCTTCCTCTTCTTCTTTACGCTTCTTTTGACGTTTAAAATAGCCTAAATTTCCGGCGCCGCCATCATTTGTATGATGAGATTTTTGAATTGAAGGAAGATTATCAGGCCCATTTATACCGAATGACATCTCTTTTACCTTTTCTTAGAAAGTGAACATCTATTTTAAGTATATATTTATTTCATTATATTTTAATCATTTATTTGTTGTAAAAAAATTTTATTCCTTTTTATACATATAAATGACTATACATTATATTAAAATATTTACTTATAAATTTATTTAATTGTTGAAAATAAAGAACTTGTATTCAGGTACGTTTAAAGCAGAAGAAACTTTAAGAAATAAATCTATACTCATATTTCGTTTTGCCGTTTCTACTTTGGCTATATGGTCACGTGAACATTCTACTATTTCAGCTAATTTTTCTTGGCTGTAACCTTTTAAATCTCTATACATGGCAAGATTATAACCAAACAACTTTTTCTTTGCTTCATAATTTAACATAACAATATTATTGTGTACCAAAACGTCATATTTGTGTGTAGACTATTTAGGCACAAATAATCGGAAAGATTAAAAATTAAAAAACCTATAAAAATTATTCTGCCAATTTTTGAGCCGTACAACTCCAATGATAGTTCACGGCTTTATTTTTACAATTGGAATCATCATCGGCACCTGCCGGTTTTAAACCGTCAGAAGTCAACACAAAAGCATAAACATCTTTTCCTACCACGTTCGGTTTTTTTACACCGTTAACATCCGCAACAAATACAAGATTATGTCCTCCGCCCAAAAGATTTGAATATATACCGCAAAATGCGTTTGCACTAGCATTCTGCATTACATCAAGCAAAATAACTGTACCGTCATTTAGAATAAAACCGTTGGAGCTTATAAGTTCGACTGCGCCGTCTTTAGTAAACCCCTGATGTAATTTGCCGTCATCCGTATAAACAGGATAACTGCAATCCTTGTCATTATCATCACAAATTTTTACTATATTTAAGTAATTAGTTAATTTTTCTATTATTGATTTAGTAAAATCTTTTCCGTGCTTAAATTCCCAATTCAAATAATCATCATAATCTCTCTTCTGCATAAGACTTAATGCATTTGAAAGCACGGAATAATTCTTTTTTAAAGCGGAATTAAATGATTTTTCCTGATAATATGCAAAAATTACCGGAACAGTAATTATGGCTATAATACCAATTATTAATAATGTGATTAAAACTTCTGACAAAGTAAACGCTTTTTTATTAGATTTTACCCCCCCCCGTGCGGGTTTCAGCGTTTATCAGCATTATACTTTCTCCTTCTTCGTTTTGTCATAATTATATCAAGAATTTAAAATAATGTAAATAAAAAACACCCCAGAGAATTATTATTTTCTTGATAAAAATTATAATAAGTGATAAAATAAGAAGTCATGAAGGAAATAAGGAGAGAGAATATGGAAAATAAGCATCAAATCTACCCCCCCCCGTGGCGGAAAAACGCTTGCGTTTACTTTATCTGAGGTATTAATCACCCTTGTAATAATAGGAATCATCGCAGGACTAACCGTTCCCGTATTAATACAAAATCATAAACGAATTGAAACCGCATCTAAATTGAAAAAATTTTATTCCGCATTATCTCAGGCGGTAAAGCTTGCCGAA
>CANPZP010000012.1 GCA_947589115.1 Candidatus Gastranaerophilales bacterium
TAATATATAATAAAGACAACATAAAAGTATATATGAAAAGAGTCGGCGGCAATGAAATATATAGCACACAGAGTTAATACAATTGAAGAATTAAAATCATTACCTGAAGAATACGGAGTAGAGCTTGATGTCAGAGATTCATCGAATGATTTAATAATTGTCCATAATCCGTTTGAAGAGGGTGAAAATTTTGAAGAATATTTAAAAAATTATCATCATTCAACTATGATTGTAAATGTTAAATCAGAAAGAACAGAGCATAAAATTCTGGAATTATTAGATAAATATAATATAAAAGACTTTTTCTTTTTAGACAGTTCTATACCTATGATATACTTACTGTCAAATATGGGAATAACTAAGTCGGCAGTTCGTTTTTCCGAAATAGAGCCTATAGAGCTTGCTCTTTCTATGAAAGGCAGAGCTGATTGGGTTTGGGTTGATTGTTTTTCCAAATTACCTATAAACCAAGATAATTATAAAATATTAAAAGACAACGGATTTAAACTATGCCTTGTTTCTCCCGAACTGCAAGGAAGGCAGGAAGATATTGAAAAGTATAAAGAATATATATTAAAAAATAATATAAAATTTGATGCTGTATGCACAAAATCATATAATATCGATAAATGGAAATAATTACTTATCCGGTCAGGAGTTAAGAATATGATAAAAAAAACCTTAAAAATAATATTATTACTGCTTGTAATATATTACCCCATAAATTCGGCAGCTGCTAAGAATCAATATGAAATAATGCAGCAAGAGGTTAATAAATGCAGGCAAATAGGTACATCTCAATGTTATAAATCTTTAGTTTCTCTGTACAATAATAATATTATACGGTATTATTACGCCAATGCATTGATAAATGAGAATAAATATCCTCAGGCAAAAATTGAGTTTACAAATATTTTAAAATCCGAGAAGAAAAATCAACAACTTATTGATTTATCAAAAAAACAAATAGAATATATAAATCAGCACTTTTCCGAAATGAGGAAAGCTGACAGCTCAGACTGGGGCGATTACTATAACGAACTTAAACAGACGGCGAAATGGAAAAATCCAAGACAGTTAAAAGTCCGTATTGAAGGTAAAATAGGGAAAGAAAACATATTTAAACAAGCTTTCCAATTATGGGATAATACGGTAGGTGAAATCTCGTTTATATATGTAAGCTCGGCGCAAGATGCAAATATAACCTGTAAATTTATTGATTCATTTCCTGATAATAAAGCCGGAGTTACCCATATAAATTATGTTCAAGATGCTGACGGAAAAACATATTTAAATAAAGCGGATATTGAAATAGCATTACATATTTTAGGTCACACGGGAGTGATGCCGGATGCCAACATTTTAGCCGTAACACTGCATGAAATAGGTCACGCACTTGGTATTGTTGATCACAGTGCAAATAAAAATGATATTATGTACCCGTCAACGGCAACATTTAAGACAACAAATATTTCACGCCGTGATATTAATACGGTAAAGAAAATATATAATACTCAATAAAAATATTACTTTATATTAAATACCGAGTTTTTTAATATCATCAATTATCAGTTCTGTAGTTAAATGATATTTTTTATACAACAATACTATATCAAACTTTCCAAGAATATATTTCTAATTTGAATTCAATACTTTTGTTTACTATAATTATAATATGAAAAAATCTATTCTTATTTTAATAATTATTATACTTTCCGCTATATGTTTTATAATCGGACTCGATTTAACAGGTATACTTTCACTTAATACAATAATTAAAAAAGAGGATACACCGCTGATGGAGCAGGTTGATGAATATGTTAATCAACTTGTAAATAAAAATATCATTAAAGCCAAAATGCCTGATGAATATACATTGTATAAGTCAAGGGCAAGAAGGATAAAAGAATACAGAGTTTGGAAATATGAGAACGGATATTTAATGTCTGCTCTCTATCAAACCGGAAAGTATAATAATATAGTTCATGCATACTATGAAAATAATTTAATGGAAACGGGAGAAATTAATGACCTGACAATGCCTAACAGGTTTGTTCCTCTTGAAGTGGATTTAATACAACCCGCAGTACTCCTGTTTGATTTAGGAGATAACCCGAAATATAAAAACGGTATAGAATTTATTCATTACATGCTAAGCATACAGCCGACTTTAAAAAATTGCGGAGATAATTATACTCATAAAGTTTATAACAGTCAGTGGAAAAAATATACATTCTCTCTGGACGGTCTATATATGGCACTGCCTTTTTATCTTAAATATACACACGATTACAAAGGTGTATTTAAAAGAATGGACTGGGTGGCAAAAAACCTAAAATTAGAAAATAATTTATACTCTCACGGGACTAACTGCAAAATAAATAATAAAATTGTTTGGTTAAGAGCCGCAGGATGGTATGCAATGGCGCAAGTCGACCTTATTGAACAATTTCCCGACTCTAAAGAAAAAAATATAATGAAAAAACAGTTAATTGATTTCTTAGATGCCTTATTAAAATATCAGGATGAGAATACAGGGATGTGGCATAATGTTATCTATCCCGAAACCGAGTCAAAATGCAACCGTTTGGAAACTTCAGGTTCTTTAATGCTTTCTTATACTCTGTTAAAAGCCTATAACCTTGGTATAGTTAAAGATGAAAAATATAAAGAAGCAGGATTAAAAGCATTTAACGGAACTGTTTCCGAAAATTTAAAGAAAAATATAATAGGACAATACTATTTAAAAGATATTTTATACTCATCAAAAGTTGAGGACACCCCTGAAAAATATTGCGTATGCAAAAATTATGTCAAAGATGATGCAAAAGGTGCAGCCTCTTTAATTCTTGCTGCTCAGCAAGTAAAATTACTATCCGACGATTTAAACTCTTCACATTAAATAAAGGCAATTATCCGTTCGGAATCTTGCACAAAATTACAATAAGTGTTAGAATAAGAAGTCATGAAGGAAATAAGGAGAGAGAATATGGAAAATATGCATCAAATCTACCCCCCCCCGTAGCGGAAAAACCAAATCATTTACTCTTGCTGAGGTTTTAATTACTCTTGTAGTTATCGGAATTATTGCAGCAATAACTGTTCCCATTGTTTCGGCAGTCCACAAAAGGCAGGAAACTTCGGCAAAATTAAAAAAGTTTTACTCGGCACTTTCTCAAGCCGTAAGATTAGCACAAGTTGATAACCATGATTTTATAAAAGATTCCGGAGCGGAAAGACATTTTGATAATTTTGATATATGGTGGAATAAATATTTAAACAGTTTACCTGTTACAAAACATGAGAATACAACATATCAAATCCTTGACCCGACTATTGAAACAAGTTATACGCCTAAATATATTTATACTTTAAATGACGGTACCATACTTTATCCTTATAACACGTTTTATAGCGGAAATCTTATAGAAATATTAATTGATGTTAACGGCGAAAAAGGCCCTAATTATCCGGGAAGAGATGTATTTCAATTCCGTATTCAGCAATATGATGAAAGTGATAATAACATACACTTCGTAAAAGTATGTACCAGTCCTGATTCATGCTATTCTTGGGGAAATTATAACAGAAACGGTGCCATTAGGAGTTGTAAAGATGGGTTCTTTCAAACTTGTACTCAATTAATCCAAAATGACGGATGGGAAATAAAAGACGATTACCCAATAAGATTATAATGAATAATAACCTTTCCTCAGGCAGGTTTATAATTTAAATATTAACCGTTAATTTAACCAATTAGCCTATAAAATTAGAGAAATGCAACAAAAATTTAACATATAGGTTTAATTTTTTAAAAAAACGGGAATATAAATAATAAGCCAAGTTATGGACAATTATATATAAATTAAATACGAATATAATATATAAATTTTATAAAGAATAAGAATATTTAGCAAAACTGCAAATTAAAAGCAGCTTAAATATTTTTGCACTAAAAAATCGGTTAAAATTAAAACCAAAAATATGTTATGACGCCAAAAAAGACGCCAATTTTGCGTTGAAAAAGAACAGAAAGGAAAATTATTATGAAAAATATAAAAATGTCTAATATAAATTACTATGATTTCTCTTATGTAAATGCTGAAGATGTTATGCTCAGCGAAGACAAAACCGTAATTACAATATTAAATACAAGCGATTTTTACAATTACACTCTTTTTAATTCCAAAACAGGTATTCAAACGGAAAGCTGGATGAATGGTTCAAAAGGCACTGTTATATTCTCGGGTTTAGATCCGAAAATAGAATATGCAGTAAGGGTTCAAAGCCGTGAAGATATTCTGCCTATGCCGATTGTTAAACCTGAAATTATAATTGTTCCGACAATCCCTGTTGAGGATGCAGATATTATAATTCCTGAAAAAAAACCTACATTTAATCGACTTAACGGATGCGGTAATATTTCGATTAAAGCTGATTCTAATCATGGTTATGCGATATTAAATGACCAAAATATGCCTTTAACTGATAAACAACTTAAAGAATGGGGCATTAAAGTAACCAATAACAAAGGGTTTTTAATACCGAAAACGGATGACGGTTATTTCTTCACTACTAACACAATCATTAATTTTGAAGTACCGGCAGGCGGAGAATATAAACTTGGAGGTAAGAATTTAAAAAATAAGTATACTTTTATAAACGGACCTACCTTTATGACCCCGGGACTATATTACAATGCTTGGTACGGCTATGTTCCTCCGTATTTTGTTACTCAAAAAGGCAGTTATAATTTAATTATCGACCCTGCTTGCAGATATACAAATTACTCATTATACAATAAAGCAGGAAAACACATATTATCACAAACTGATAAAGACAAAGACGGTTTAATAATATTTAAACACGTAAATCCTTCTGATAGCTACGTCATCGGAAGCCCTATCAAAATTAAAGAATAAAAAAGTAAAGGAGATTTATTATGAACAACAATAATTCAAAAAATAATAATATATTTGATACATCTTTTGTTAAACCTGAAGACGTATTTGTAAGCGAAGACAGAACGCAAATTTCAATAATTGAAACTACATCAATACGTGATTACTGTTTGTACAATGCGGAAACTACAAAACAGGCTACCCCTTGGGTTAACGGAAGAGAAGGTCATGTTACATTTTCGGACTTAAATCCCGATATAAGATATTCAATCAGGGTAAGACAAGCAAAAAATGATTCAAAACCCGAAATACACAAAATCGACACTTTACCTTTAGTTGATGACCATAAAAATAATAAATAGTTAATTAAATGCATAATTCCAATACAAATTAATACACAAATAAATGAGCTGAAATTATAAATTTCAGCTCATTAACTGGAGGAGGAGGTGGGATTCGAACCCACGGTACGCTCGCACGTACGACGGTTTTCAAGACCGCTCCGATCAACCGCTCCGGCACTCCTCCAAAGCGTATTATTATATTAATAAAAAAATTATTAATTGTAAAGTATATTTTTTACATATCAAGACCAATATCTAATGTTTTTGCTTTTGCAACTATTGCACTTGACGATATTACATCCACTCCCGTCTTTGCTATTTCATTGACCGTATCTATTGTTACATTTCCGCTTGCTTCTGTTAATGCTTTATTTCCAATCAATTTAACAGCTTGTTTCATTGTTTCAAAATCCATATTATCAAGCATTATAATATCAACTCCCGATAACACAGCTTCTTTGACCTGTTCTATAGTATCACATTCCACTTCTATTTTATGAGTATGAGATAATTTATCCTTTATTTTATTTACGGCATTAGTTATAGAACCTGAAAAGCGAATATGATTATCCTTTAGCATTACGCAATCAGATAAATTAAATCTGTGAAGTCTTGCGCCGCCTGTTGCTACGGCATATTTTTCAAACATTCTAAAGCCCGGTGTAGTTTTCCTTGTATCTGTTATTCTTGCTTTATTATCACCGATTGCATCTTGATATTTTTTTGTTTCAGTCGCTATTGCACTCATTCTTTGAATATAATTTAAAGCAGTTCTTTCTCCCGTCAGAATTGCCCTTGCACTGCCCTTAATTACGGCAAGTGTATCTCCTTTTTTTATTAAATCACCGTCAGAATATAGTTTTTTTACTTCCACATCCTTAGAAAGTATTTTAAATACCATCTCAGCAACATTAATACCGCATAGAACACCGTCTTGTCTTGTATTTAATTTTGCGGTTATTATTTCATCCTCATCTATTAAATAATCCGTAGTTATATCTCCGAATCCGATATCTTCCTTTAATGCATTTTTAATATGTTCTTCTGTCATAAAATCCTGTAGTAATATTTTTTGCATAAAATTCTTTCCTTATTTATCAATAACTTTTTCATTAGATACAGCATTTAATTCCGTTTGAGGAAAATCTTCTCTATAGTGTGCTCCTCGTGACTCTTTTCTTTCCAATGCAAAATCCGTTATTAATTTGGCAATGGTTAACATATTTCGGATTTCATATGCTTTTCTGTTCGGACACTTATATTTACAACCGAATTGTTCTTCCGCTTCTTTTATTTTTTCGGAAGCATCTGATAATTTTTTGCCGTTTCTTACTATTCCGGCATTTTCCCACATCAAATCCTTTAATTGCGCAATCATATTTTGTTCATCAATATCAGTTTTACATTCTGCATCTTTTTCATATATATTGATTATACTTTGAATCTTTTTATCAAAATCTAATTTAAGATTAAAATTAAAAGATTTAAGGTAATTAACTAATTCAAAAGCGCACACCGCACATTCAAGAATCGAGTTTGAAGCAAGTCTGTTAGCTCCGTGAAGCCCTGTACATGCGGTTTCTCCGATTGCGAATAAACCTGTTATTGAAGTTCGTCCGTCAATTTTTGTTTTAATACCGCCCATAAAATAGTGAGCTGAAGGAGATACAGGTATTAAATCTTTTGAAGGATTTATATTATATTCTTTACAAGCACCGTAAATAGTCGGGAATCGTTTTTCAAATTTTTCTTCCGGGATATGAGAAGCATCAAGAAAAACATTTTTTAAGTTACAAGTTTTCATCTCGTTATAAATAGCCCTTGTAACAATATCTCTCGGTGCGAGTTCAAGTCTGTCATCATATTTTTGCATAAATGTATTTCTGTTTATATCCGTAAGCTTTGCACCTTCTCCTCTTACCGCTTCCGAAATCAAGAACATTGTACCTTTATCCGAAAGAGCAAATGCTGTCGGATGGAATTGAACAAATTCCATATCTTTTACTATTGCACCCGCCCTGTATGCCAATGCAATACCGTCACCTGTTGTTATATCGGGATTGGTTGTATATTTATATAATTGACCGATTCCTCCCGTTGCCAGTATTACAACGGGAGCTTCAATTATTTCATACTCGTTCGTTTTAGAGTTATAAGCTATTAATCCTTCATTAACACCCTTTTCGTTTGTTAACAATTCTACAGCAAGAGTTTGTTCATATATTTTCACTTGTTTTTGGTTTAATACGTACTCTACAAGGGCATTTTCTATGCAAAAACCTGTCGCATCTCCGCCGGCATGCAATATACGATTAACACTATGCGCCGCTTCTTTTGTAAATTTAAGTTTATTATGTTCATCACGGTCAAAATTTACACCGAGCGCTTGTAATTCTTTTACGACTTCGGCACTCTTTTTGGATATAAACTCAGCCACCGAATAATCAGATAAACCCGCCCCCGCTTTTATTGTATCTTCTATATGAAGTATAGTTGAATCAAGCTTATTCTCAGGCATTACACATACCATACCGCCCTGCGCATATTTTGAATTTGATTCTATAAGCTGAGATTTTGTTATTATCAATATTCCGTCCGGAAGATTAACTTCTTTTTGAAGCTTTATTGCCGCATATAATCCTGCTATACCGCTTCCTGCAATTACCACAGAATATTTTGATCTTTTCATTATAATATCCTTACTATATAAATTGTTGAATTGTTTACCTGTATATGTTTTATTAAATTTAATGCTGATTAATAATTTATATTTTAGTTCAAACATAAAAAATATAAAAAAGACTCAAGAATTTATCTTGAGCCTTTTTATTATATTGAATATATTTTAATATAACTGCTTAATATATTTATTAGCCTGAAGCGGGCCGTATTTTATTTCTACAACAACTTCACCTTCAAAGTTTATTGCACCCCATTTTCCGTTGTGTTTTACTTTGAAATATTTTCCCTTTGTTTCTTCTATTTTGTCATATAACGGTTCAATTATTTCATCACCGTCTAAGTTTGCGGCACCCCATTTTTCATTTTGTTTTACTTTAAAATGGTCGCTTCCTAATTTATCTATATCTTCATATTGGGGTTTTATTATCGTTTTACCGTTTAAATTAATTAATCCTTTTCTGTCATTTAACTCAATTACAAAATAGTAGCCGGATAATTCATCAATATCTTCATACTGAGGCTTAATAATAACTTTTCCCGATTTATTAACAACACCGTATTTTCTGTCTAATTCAACTTTAAACAATTCATTTTGCATAACTTCTATTTTGTCATACTTAGCATCAACAACAGGATTACCTTCAACATCAATTAAACCCCAATAGCCGTTAATTGCGACTTTAATATATTTTGAATCTAACCCTTCAATATCTGTGTAAATAGGAGGTATGTTAATTCTTCCGTTATCGCTGTAGAATCCCCATTTACCGTTTGATTTATATCCTGTAATTGTTTTGTAATGGGTATAATAAGTATCTTCATAACCTGGTTTTAAACCGGAAATTCCAGCATTAGGGTTATTAATCGGCCCTGACCCAACGGTAGATGATGTTGTTCCCTCATTGTACGCCCATGCCGGTGAAGAAATAACAAGTAATAATAAACTGATAATTAAGTTTCTTTTCATAAAACCTCCTTAATCTGAATTGCGTTTATTCTTATATCCGTACAAAATATAAATCGCCAGTCCCATTATAACCCATATTAAGAAATAAAGTGAAGAGGCACCTCCTGATAATCCTTTATAAATCATAAAACAAGAGCATAATAAGATTCCCAAAATCGGGAATAAGGGACAAAACGGAACTTTGAAGGGTCTATACCTTTTAGGTTCAGTTTTTCTGAGTATCAACACCTCTATACAAATTATTACAAAAGATGCAAATGTTCCGTAATTACATAATTCTGCCGAAATATTTAAATCCATAAATAAAGACCCTAAAATAACAATAACGGCGGAAAGCCAAGTTATAATATGGGGAGTCTTAAATGTTTTATGTATTTTCATAATATTTTTAGGAAGAAAATTATCTCTTGCGATAGCAAACAAAATTCTTGTAGTACCCAGCTGATAAACAAGCAGAACAGATGTTAAAGCACATAAAGCTCCGACAGATATAGCACCGGCATACCAATTTTTACCGATTGCCCGCATTGCATGCGCTAAAGGCGCCTGAGTATCTATATCAGACATGGGAATTATTCCCGTAAGCACTAATGCAACCGAAATATATAATAAAGTGCATAAAACTAAAGTTCCTATAATTGCCCAAGGCAAATCCCTTTGCGGATTCTTTGTTTCTTCCGCCGCCGTAGATATTGCATCAAATCCGATATATGCAAAAAATATTATAAACGTACCTGCCAGAATACCTTCAAATCCGTTTGGCGCAAACGGTATCCAATTATCAGGAGCAACATACTTTGCTCCAACTGCCACAAATGATATTATTATGGATAAATTGACAAATACCATAATACCTGCAAGCCTTGTGGACTCCTTTACCCCTTTTATTAAGAGAATTGTAAGCACCAAAACAATGAATACAGCGGGGATATTAACTGCGACAGGAAGCTCCTTTCCAAAAGGCAGATTTATAAAGGGCATTTTATCGTGAACATCCCATCCGTATTTGTCGCACATTGCATATATAGAGCGAAAATCATTCCTTAACCAAAGAGGAAAATTAATTATAAAATCAGGTAATATATGTTTAAACCCTTTAAGCAATTGAACTAAATACCCTGTCCAAGCCGTAGCAACCGTTATATTCCCGATTGCATATTCAAGCATTAATATCCACCCGACCATCCATGCCATAAATTCACCCATTGTTACATACGTAAATGTATATGCACTTCCTGCAACAGGTATCATAGCAGCTATTTCAGAATATGCCAGAGCGGAAAATAAACTTGCCAATGCGGCAATTAACATTGATATTATAACCGCAGTTCCCGCTCCTGTTCCCGCCTGACTTCCCACTATGGCGCTTCCGATTATTGTAAATATTCCGGTTCCGACTACTGCACTTATTCCTAATATTAATAAATCAAATATATTAAGTGTTTTCTTTAATTCACTTTCACTGCTTTGATTAATGAAATCATCCGTTGATTTCTTGCTTAACATGTTTATTAATATTTCTTTTGCTTTTATATTCATTTATTCCGTATCTAATTATATAAATCAAATAAAATTATTATACTCTAAACATTTTTATTGTATACTAAGTCTGATTTGTAAAACCGTTAAAGGGATTAAATATCTTGCAGGAATTAAATATAAAAAATTATGCACATATTGGTGATGCGGTATATGAAGTTTTTATCAGAGAAAAAACTGTTATGATGACATCCAATCTCAACAGACTCCATAAATATACCGTCCATTTTGTTAATGCCAAATTTCAAACGGAACTTTTAGAAAAATTATCACCTTTTTTTAATGAAAAAGAAATTGATATAGCAAGAAGAGCAAGAAATATTCCCACCTCTTCTTTAAGACACATAAATAAAGCTCTTCACTCAAGCGCTACATCTTTTGAAGCCGTACTCGGTTATAATTACTTACACAACAAAGAAAGATATTTTGAATTATTAAAAATAATTGAATCTTTAACTGATTTTTCATGTATTAAAAACTTGTAAGTTATATTTTTTATTTTTAAAATAAAAGAATGGAAAAGACTTTAATAATTTTATCCGACAATAATAAAGGAAAGTTTATTTCAAAAGGATTTTCAGATGCCTTTAAGGAACTTTCATATTTTGTTTATGAAAAAAAAGTTTATGATATCAATATAGAAGAAATTAATAAAATTGTGCCCGAAATAATTTTTATTTTTTGGACTGATATGACTCAAAAAGAAATCATAATAGATTTTCTTAAAAATTATCAAAATAAAAATACAGTTATAATTAATTGTGCTGAACTAAAAAATGAAATACCTGCTTCGGTTTTAAAGAAAAAAAACAGTCATTTATTTACAACAGATGCCAAGAAAAAACAATCAAAGTATATTCAATGTATAAATCCGAGAGCATACAAAACAAAATTCCAAAACTACAAATACACAATTACATTCTCAGGTAATCCCTCATACCCGAACAGAGAAAAGATATTATCAGATTTAATAAAAACCTACGGAATAATTAATATATTTTCCAGATCATATGATTTCTACAAAAGTGTGGATGAAATATACAAAAACAAATTATTGGATGATAATTATATGGAACTTTACCGAAAATCCTATAAGGGATATGTGGAAAATCCAAAAGAACTTTCTCAAATATATTCCTCATCAAAAATAAATATTGATATGGAAAATGAAAATACAAAAGAAATAAATTACAGATGCTTAGAAATAATGGCATCCGGAGGCTTTTTGATAGCTCCTTATAATGATAAAATAATTAAATACTTTGAAAACGGTATCGAATTTGAAACCTATAATTCAACAGTTGATTTAATTGATAAAATTGACTTCTACTTAAAAAATTTAAATATAGCACAGCTTATTCAGGAAAAAGGAAGAAAAAATATCGTAAATAATTTTTCATTTTATGACAGATTAAAAGTTATGTTAAAGGTGGTATATGGCAAAGATATTAGTAATAGATGATGATTCAGCAATAAATGAATTAATAAAAGTAAATTTGGAACTGGCATATTATAACGTAATTTGCGCACTTGACGGAAATAAAGGATATGCCTTGGCAAAGCAGGAATTACCCGATTTAATAATTCTTGACGTTATGATGCCTGAAGTTGACGGATATACGGTAGCAAAAAGAATAAGAGAAAATGAATTAACAAAAGATATTCCAATAATTATGCTGACCGCATTAAATATGCTTCAAAATAAAGTTGAAGGATTTAATATTGGAGTTGATGATTATCTTGTAAAACCTTTTGAAATGGAAGAACTTTTAGTCAGAATTAAAGCACTATTAAAAAGAACAAACAATATACCTAAATCTTTTGCGGTCAAAGAAGTGCTTACTAAAGGTGATATAACACTAATTCCCGAAACATATTCAATCGAGATTAAAGGAAAAACGGCAAAAGTAACACCGATTGAATTTGATATTGTTAATCTTCTTATGCAAAATTACGGCAATATGGTATCGTCAGGAAAAATTTTAAATGATGTCTGGGGATATTCGGCTGATGATGCCGTTGAAACCATTAGAGTTCATATGCGCCATATAAGAACAAAATTAGATAAAATTTCAAACGGTAAAAAATATATAGAAACAATATATGGCGGGGGTTACAGACTAATTCCGGAGGGAATTTCAAAAAAATAAACATTAAGTTTTGTAACAATTCGTATCTTTTTTTTTATAAAACACTAAATATTTAAAAAAAAATGCCGATGGATTACATGTGTGATACAAAAGAAAAGGATACGGAAAATGACTCAAGGAATTGGAAACGGATACGGAAATTATAATTTTAATTTTTCAACTAACGGGCCGAGCGGTTCAGAGAAAAAATCTGCGCAGGGTAATACTGCGAATACAATGATGAACGATGATGAACTTCGTGCGTTAGCTATGTCAAACGCAAATATTGATACTCTTATAATTAATAACTCTTCGGTATTTGATTTAAACAATGACGGAGATATTACCGAGGAAGAAATAAATCAATACAGAGAACTTGATTATAAGAATAGTCTTGAATCAATTAAGCAAGAATCTACATATTTCCAAGGAATAGATCCTGACACCAGCTATGAAAATAATGATGTAAATACAAAAACTTACGAAAGTCTTAATGAAGGTGTTACTGTTCTTTCAATGGAAGACCAAAAAGAATACTTTGCAAAAATAGGTATTAATTTTGAAACAAGCGGGTATAACTTTGAAAGTACGGATAAACCGTATGCTTCAAGAACACTTGATAACGGTAATGCAGAATACGTAAAAGTTGTCAAAGATAAAGATAATCAATTAAAGATTATACAAACAATTGTTGAACCCGGTAAATCAGTCGGAACAACAATGGTTTATGACGGAATAAAAGCTGAATCAAATTCAAACACTATATCTAAAAACCAAACAAAACAAGAAGTAACAAATAATTTTGCAGAACTTGCAAAAACTCATTCTCCCGAAGAAAGGGCTAAAATATTAAAGAATTTAGAAAATTTATTTTCAAATTTATCCTCGGAAGAAGTTTTAAAACTTGTTGGTGATGAACTTGATATATTGGGACTAAACAATGAAACAATAATTAATACATATGCTGAAGCTGTAAATAATACAACAGGAGATGCTAAAGAAACAGCAATTGCAAATCTCAATTACAGTTTATCGCAAAATGAAATTGAAATGCTTGAAACATCAAGATTAACTTATAAATCTGAATCAACATTAGATGATACAACAAAAAATCAGATGTATGATTGGTTTATAGAAATTTCTCAAACAGTAGATACGGGCGATAGAACGGCTCTTGTTGAAAAAGTAAATCAATATATGGATGACAATAATTTTTCACCTCAAGAAAGAATTTTAGCTCTTGAACAAATCGGTAATTCAGTAGGACAAGCTCAATCAACCTATATAATGAATGAATACGCAAAAGTCGGGATAGGAGATCAGAGCAGTGTTACAATAAATCCCGCATCATTACAAGAAACTAACAATTATATCAATCAAACCGTAAGTCCTGAATTTGACCAGGAAAGAGAAATTTATAAAACAGCGTTATCTGAATTAGAAACATAATAATTTAGCAATAAAACACTAATTCGTAAACATTAACAACAATAAACTTTTGTATCACGAAAAACTCCGGCTGAAACCGGAGTTTTTTTTAATCAAATTTTTCTCGGATTTATTATACGAATAAATATTCTGGGATTAATTGACATAAAAATATTAAAATGTTATCATTCGTTGAAACTAAAGGAGGATAACATGAAAATATATAAAAAAATTACCGATTTAGTGGGAAAAACCCCGTTATTGGAATTAACAAATACAGAGAAAAAATATAATCTTAAATCCAAAATAATAGCGAAACTTGAATATTTCAATCCTGCAGGAAGTGTAAAAGACAGAGTTGCAAAAGCCATGATAGAGGATGCCGAAGCAAAAGGGATATTAAAGGAGGATTCCGTAATAATAGAGCCTACGAGCGGAAATACAGGAATAGGTTTAGCCTCCGCCGCCGCAGCAAAGGGGTACAAAATAATATTAACCATGCCTGAAACAATGAGTATTGAGAGAAGAAATTTATTAAAAGCCTATGGAGCGGAACTCGTATTAACAGAAGGAACAAAAGGGATGAAAGGCGCCATAGAAAAAGCACAAGAGCTGGCAAATCAATACAAGAACAGTTTTATCCCCGGACAATTTACCAATCCGGTAAACCCAAGAACTCATAAAGAAACAACAGGTCCTGAGATATGGGAAGATACAGAGGGTAAAGTTGATATATTTATTGCGGGAATAGGTACCGGAGGAACAATATCGGGGGCAGGAGAATATTTAAAATCAAAGAAACCCGATATAAAGATAATAGGGGTAGAACCGGCATCTTCACCCGTAATTTCAAAAGGCATATCAGGAGCGCATAAAATTCAGGGAATAGGAGCAGGATTTATACCCGATACTTTAAATACTAAAATTTATGATGAGATTATACCGGTTGAGAATGAAGATGCATTAAAGACAGGTAATATGCTTGCAAAAACAGAAGGTTTTTTAGCCGGGATTTCATCAGGAGCGGCATTATGGGCTGCGATAGAAACAGCACAACGAAATGAAAATCAAAATAAAGTTATTGTAGTACTTTTCCCCGATACGGG
This sequence comes from Candidatus Gastranaerophilales bacterium, assembly GCA_947589115.1. Lineage (GTDB taxonomy): Bacteria > Cyanobacteriota > Vampirovibrionia > Gastranaerophilales > Gastranaerophilaceae > Avigastranaerophilus. The sequence continues at coordinate 15,097 of CANPZP010000012.1, forward strand.
CGAAAGATATCTGTCCACACAAATGTTTGAGGGATAATATATGAAATCGGCAAAAGAAATTTCGACAGAATCTAAAATATTTGATAAATTAAAAAAATATCCTAAATGTTTTGAGCTTGTGGAATATTTATTTCACAATGAAGAGCTTCAGGAAATGCAGGATTATGCAAATAACGTATCAATAAAACGGCTTGGATTTAATGACCACGGGCCAGTTCATATGCGGCAGGTAGCCATTAATGCAATAAAAATGTTAAATATAATACATGAATCAGGACTTCAAACTTCACTTGAAAATGAAGAAATCGGGACTTTTGAGGACAGCATGTGCGCAGTAGTTATAGCGGCATTAATGCATGATTTAGGTATGATGATAGGACGTCAGGGACATGAAGATATGTCTGTTGTTTTGGCATTGCCTTTGATTGACAAAGCATTATATAAAGTTTTCCCCGATAATATTCATAAAAGAGTAGTAATAAAATCATTGGCTATAGAGTCAATAATAGGGCATATGTCATCAAGAAAAATTCATTCGCTTGAGGCCGGGATAATACTTATAGCGGACGGATGCGACATGACAAAAGGAAGAGCAAGGATTCCTTTAGCTATAAATAACTCTCCGAGAGCAGGAGATATACATAAGTATTCCGCAAATGCAATAACAAGGGTTTCAATCAGCCACGGAGAAAATAAGCCTATAAAAATTGACATTGAAATGTCAGCTGATGTAGGATTCTTCCAAATAGAAGAAGTTTTATTAACGAAGGTGGATTCAAGTCCCGCTAAACCATATATAGAGCTTTATGCTTGGGTAACGGGTAATGAAAAGAAAAGATATTTATAATTTACGGACAATCATTACTAATAGGCCGCCCGAAAAGTAATCTGCCCAATCCCATATGTTTTTTCAAAGTATTTTTGACTCCTCCGGTTATTTCATTTACATTTTTTACCGTTGAATGAGTTTGGCAAAGAACACTATTTACGATGGGCATTGTTGTCGTGTTTACCTGAGTGGTAATTCCGTTTAAATTATCCGTTATGTTTTTAATATTTTCTGTTGATTCCTGAATATTTTCCACTGATTTGTCCATAGTATCCTGAGTTACAGATTTATTTAATTTAGTACTCATTTCCTGTAAACTTTGAGTTGTTTTAGCTAAATTTGAAGTGGCAATTTTTATATCTTTTCTTGAATCATTTATTATTGAACGGACATCAACAAAGATATCACTTAAATTTTTTACTGCAGTATTTGCATTATCAATTAAGCTTGTGGCATCAGTAACTATTTCATCAATAACTTCGCTGTCCAGCCTGTCATTCAAAATATTATTTATATCTTGAGATAAAACTCCTTTTATTTCCGTATTATCCTTAATTTTTGTAATTGAAGGAGAATCGGGATAAATTAAATTAATATATCCGCTGCTCAATTTTGTCTTTTTTATTTTTGCGGTTATATTATCAGGAAGATTAATATTTCTCGGATGCAGTTTTAATTTAATATAAGTATTTTTATATTCTTTATCAGGAAATATTTTTGTTGTTCTTCCTACTTTAAATCCTTTATAATACACATTCATTTGTTTTTCTAAAGGCTCAAGGTCGTCAAATTTGGCAACAATAGTAATATGTCCCAAGATATCTTTCATTACGAACATAAAAACAAGCGTTAGAATTATAATTAAAATAATAACCAATTTTTTCATAGTCATAATTTAACTATTGAAGGTAATTAATATCAATCATCCAATTGGCTATATAACAGTACTATTTATTTTTATTCAGGAAAAATTTTATTATATTATTGATGCAAGATTGAGGAAGTTTTGAAACAAAATCCGCTAAATGAGCTTGAAATCCGACATTATAAGAAGGCTTCGGATTATCAGAATTTATAATTTTCAATATGAGTTCAGAAACTTTTTTGACATCAATTCCTTTTTGATTATTTTCCAGCGCATGCTTTTCCATATAAAGCAATTCAGTTAAATATTTATCCTTAGAAGAACAATTATATTCTTCAAAAGCTAATCTCGCTTTTTGAACGGATTTATCCCATATTGGCGTTTTAATACATGCCGGCTTTACGGAAATAACTTTAATATTGGATTTATTTTCGATAAAGAATGAATTAAAAAGTATATCCAAAGCTCTTTTAGAAGCACAATAAGGCGAAACATACGGGAATAATCCCGAAGCTGCCATAGAACTTATATTAATAATTTTTGCATTGTTTAAAAGAGGCATAAATTTATGAACCACAGAAATTGCCCCAAAAGTATTTACGTTAAATTGCTCTTTAATTTTATCAATACTTAAACATTCAACCGGCCCTGCGACGGCTATCCCCGCATTATTTATTAATACGTCAATTTTTTCCGTATTTTTATAAACGAACCAAAACGCTTTATCAATACTTGAAGATGATGTAATATCAATATAAACTCCCGTAATGTTTTTATTAAGCGATTCTAAATTTTGTTTATCTGTCTTTCTTCTTATGCCCGCAAAGACTTTAAAACCCGATTTTGCGAGCAATAGTGCCGTTTCTTTTCCTATTCCCGAAGAAGCACCGGTTATTAATATTGTTTTATTCTTTTTATCCATAGCAATTTATATTTATCATAAAATTCTGATATAATCAAATAATGGTTATACGGAATAATATTATAACAGGTAAAACGGGAGAAGAAAAAGCGGTCGACTATCTTAAATCAGCCGGCTATAAAATATTATATCGAAATTGGCACTATTCAAAAAATGCGGAAATAGATATTATAGCTCAAGATAAAGACACTCTGGTTTTTATTGAAGTAAAGACAAGAAAAAGTTTAAATTTCGGACACCCGTTTGAGGCAATAAATGAAGCCAAACTTCAAAAAATAAGAACAGCCGCCCTAGGATATATTAACGAAACTAAAAAAGAATATAAATCATTCAGAATTGACGGCATAGCCATTATCGGATTAAATAATCCGAAAATAGAACATATAAAGAATATAGGGCAATACTAGCACCAAGAAGAAATATCTTCTTTGCAAAGAGCATCTTCAAGTTCCGGAATAACTTTATCTAAAGTCATTTCGAAGGTAATAGGAGTAATAGAAACCTTATTCCATCTCAGCGCATTTATATCAGAATCATCATTTTCACATTGTCTGATTAGTTCACCGGCCATCCAGTAATAAACTTTACCCCTGGGGTCAACACGTTTATCGTATTCATCGGTAAACATTTTACCGCCTAACCTTGTAATTGCTATCCCTGCTAAATCTTCAGGCATTAAACCCGGTACATTAATATTTAATATAGATTTTTTAGGAAAATTAAATTCTTTAACCTTATGAAGAAATTTTCTCATGAATACCGCAACATTTTTAAATAATTCGGGGTCAGATGACATACTTGCCAATGAAACAGCAATGCTCGGGATTCCCATCATGGCACCTTCCATTGCACAGCTTACCGTACCGGAATATAAAATATCAGTACCCAAATTAGGGCCATGGTTTATACCCGAAATAATAAAATCAGGCTTTTCTTCGGGACTTAATATTGCATTAATACCTATTTTTACACAGTCACCCGGAGTTCCGCTTGTTATCCATATTCTTCTGGCTCCGAATTTTGAGTCTAATTCTTCAACCCTAATGGGAGTATGAAGTGTTAACGAATGTCCCGCAGCACTTCGTTCTCTGTCAGGTGCTATAACATATACGTCATTTTCTTTACTTAGTTCTGTTGCTAAAGCCTTTATTCCTTCAGCCATAATTCCGTCATCGTTTGAAATTAATATTTTCATATAAACCCCTTATTCTGCTACACTTATTTAATACCCTTTATTACATATTTTTTATCAATATTATTTTTTATTGCCACACTTCTTTCCTTTATCGGCATAACAAAATTTATCTTATTATCCGCAACTTTCTTATCGGAAAACATAGCATTATAAAACTCTTCAGGCTCAAATTTTTCTTCATATGATGTTTTTAATCCGTAATCATTTATTAGCTCTACAGAATTTTTATAATATTCTTCTGATATATATTCCAAATTATGAGCAAGTTCAAAAATCATTTTCATGCCTATTGAAACAGCTTCACCATGAGTATATTTTTCATAATGCGTTAATTTTTCAATGGCATGAGCATACGTATGCCCGAAATTTAATATAGCCCTCAATCCTTTTTCTTTTTCATCTTTATTAACAACACAGCTTTTTAATTCACAGCTCATTTTTATTAATTTCTTTAAAATTTTCGGATTTTTATTATATATTTCATCTTTATATGCTTTTAAATAACCGAACAAATTGAAATCTACCCTGTTAGCACAAGATTTTTCAATAAAAGCATACTTTAAAATTTCACTTAATCCCGTTTTAAATTGCCTGTCAGAAAGAGTATTTAACACGCAAGTATCAGAAATAACCAGTTTAGGCTGATAGAATGCACCGATTAAATTTTTACCCGAAAAATGATTAACTGCAACTTTTCCGCCGACGGAAGAATCAACCTGAGCAAGCAAAGTTGTGGGTATCTGTATAAAATCTATCCCCCTTTGATATATAGCGGCAGCAAAACCTGTTATATCTCCAACCACTCCTCCACCCAGGGCTATCATGGCATCTTTTCTCTCCAGCTTTATTTCAAGCGCCTTATCAAGTATTTTGTTTAAAATATCCATGTTTTTATACATCTCGCCGTCCGGCAATATTATAAACTCGGATTTTTTATTCCTTAATTTTTCACCGTACAAAGGATAAACCGTTTCGTTGGTAACAATAAGAAATTTATTGGCATTTGTTACCTTTGAAATATAATCATAAGCTTTATTTAAAAGTTTTTCCCCTATTAAAACGGAATATGAAGTTTTCTTCGATGGGTTTATTTTTACTTTTACTTTATCCATTGTACTTTCTCAAAATTTCCTTAACAATTATATCAGGATTTTTATAGTTCGTGTCTATTGTAAAGTGAGCTTGTTTATAAAAAGTTTCCCTCTCAAGAAGCAGTTCTTCTATTTTTTGCTTCATATCCGAATTATGCAGTAAAGGACGGGAATCATCATATTTAATACGTTCAAAAAGAACTTCCGGAGAAGCTTTAAGATAAAAAACAGTTGAAAATTTTTTCAGCAAACTGATATTTTCCCAAGATTTAATAATTCCCCCGCCAGTTGAAACAACTAATTTATTTCCTATCAATATTTTTTTTAAGATTTTTGTTTCAAGCTCACGAAAATAGCTTTCGGAATACCATGAAAATATTTCATTAATACTCATACCGCTTGATTTTACAATTTCATCATCCGTATCAACACATTCATAGCCGTTTAGATTATTCGCTAACAGTTTTGCAATAGTGGTTTTCCCCGAGCCCATCATACCAATTAAAGAAATATTCATAAACTACCTTTCGGAAATCATATTCAGATAATTATAATAATTGGATTTCATCTCATCAATACTGTCATGAGAGAATTTTTCAAACATGGCATCAGCAAGCACAATAGCACACATAGCTTCGGCTACAACTGAACATGCAGGAACCGCACAAGTATCCGAACGTTCAAAATGTGCCTCTACCTGTTCTCGTTTATCTATAGCCACGGATTTTAGAGGTTTTACCATTGTAGGTATAGCCTTCATAACCGCAGAAATAATAATATCTTCTCCGTTAGATATTCCGGATTCAATTCCGCCCGCATTGTTTGTTTTTCTGTAATATTTACCGTCTTTTATAAATATTTCATCATGAGTTTTAGAGCCTAAAGTTTGCGCAGCTCTTGCGCCAATACCTATTTCAACGGATTTAACAGCTTGAATACTCATAACCGCCTGAGCAAACAATGCATCAAGCTTTCTGTCCCACTGAACATGAGAGCCAAGCCCTACGGGAACATTTCTGAAAATAACTTTGAATTTACCTCCGATTGTATCTCCTTGAGATTTTGCAAAATCAATTTCAGCTTTCATTTTTTCATAAGCTTTTACGTCATCCGTTCTTAAATCTGATTTTTCAATCATATCTTTTACACTGAAAGGATTTGTATGACTGTTGGACTTTGCTGCCCCTATTTGAGTAACAAAGGAAACCCAATCAATATTAAACTCTTTAAGAACACATTTAGCTACCGCACCTGCAGCAACTCTTGCAGCTGTTTCTCTGGCGCTTGAACGTTCAAGTATATTCCTTACATCCTTATGATTATATTTTAAAGCACCTGCATAATCCGCATGCCCGGGGCGCACGTTAATTATTTTTTTTGATTCAATTAAATCAATATTTTCTTTAGTCATTTCGACTTCATCACTACTCATTGGGATAACCCAATTTTTCCAATCCTTATTTTCAATTTCCAAACATATAGGACTGCCTAATGAAACCCCATGCCTGACCCCTGAAAGAATTTTTGCCGTGTCGGCTTCAATTTTCATTCTCCCGCCTCTGCCGTAGCCGATTTGTCTGCGTTTTAATTCTTTATTTATATATTCGGAGCTAATTTTAACTCCCGCAGGTACTCCTTCTATTATTACATTTAAGCACCTGCCGTGTGATTCCCCCGACGTTAAAAACCTAAATATCATTTCTTTCCCACATTATCCTTTTAACTTCCTTAATTATACCAGATAAATACTTTACGGGAATAACGGTTAAACAAAAATTTAAACGGACATAAAAAAAGCGGTTCAATGAACCGCTTTTTTTATATGGAAATTTATTAAAATTCACTATAATAAAATCCCAATAACTGATCGTAATACGATTTTTCTTCTCTTGACAGCGATGAAATAGAATCGCTAAAGCTTTCACCATGTGCATCTTTATATTCTTTAAACGCATCATTAATATATTCTTTGGCTTCATCGGGCAATTGTGAAAATTTATCTAATGCTTTTTTCAATTCCTCAGGATTATCTGAAGCCAGCTGATCCAAGATTACATTAAATGTATCTTTGAGATTTTCATTTTCCGGATTGTTAATACATTTATCCATTAAATAAGAAGCAACTGATTGAGATGAATCGTCATTTGCAATATTAACATCGAGAAGTCCGCTTAAATTACTATTTTTCTCGCCGAATGATTTTAGTACATTTCCAAGTACTTCAGCACCATCACCTGATAATTTATTTAATATTTCTCCTATTTTATTATCATCTGAATATTGAACCGCTTTATTAAGTATTGAACTTAAAACAGCTACTGAAGTTTCATTATTCGGATCAATACTTTGTCCCATAACGGAATCATAAATTTTGTTAAAACCATCACTATGTATATCGAAGGAATCAACTATTTCTCCGTCTACAACTTTTGCCAGAGTTTCAGCGTTTAAACCTTCCATATTCATAATATTTTCAACATACCCGGATTGTCCGTTTTCTATTAAAGTTTTGAACAGAGTATTTAACTTGTTAACGGAATCTCCATCACCATTCGCAGCCGAAGATATAAGCGGAGTTATTACATTAGTTTTAAGATTTTCCATTAATTTATCTTTTTGCTCCGGAAATTCCTCAGCAATACTTACTATATCTGATACAGTATTTTCATTTAATTGTGAAGGTGCAATACCCAGAAGATTTGTTAATGAGTCAATATTCTTATTTTCAATTAAATAATCCATTTCCTGATTATAAAGTTTTTGGTATTCATCCTTTATACCTATTGCATTACCATTAGCATCTTTTTCTATACCTTTTTCATTTATTAAATCAGTTACGTGATTAATGAAACTATTTATTGTCTCTTCAGGAAGAATGCGTTCTTGAGTACCGTCACTATATTTATGTGCTATATCATCAAATATGTTCGCATCTTCAGGATAATTAGCTATAATATTATCTAATACACTCTTATCTTCAGCATCAATTATTTTTTCAGCAAAATCTGTATATTGATTTAGTGTTGCATGAGCATTGTAATTAAATGAATCTCTAAACTCATCTACCATAACGCCGGTAGCAAGTTCTTTTTCATACTCAGAATATCCATTAGCCGGATCCATTACATTCTTATATGAATCAATAACTGCATCTAAAAATTTATCTCTAGCCTCAGAATCTTTAACATTATACATTATATTTTGTATAAATCCGTCTCCTGAATCTTTATCTGAATCATATTTATCAATTAGAGCAAACAGAGTACCGTCGCCTTCTTTGCCTACAATATCCATAAGTGCATCCAATGCGCCTTCTGCGGCTGCAGAGCCTTCAAATATTTTATCAAAACTTTCTTGCAGTGCTTGTGACTGTGCGTCAGTATTTTTACCTATGGATTCTATACTGCTGTAATCACTATCAACTGCGGCATTATCAACATCATAGACACTAACGGCACTTACATCTTTACCTTCTTCGTCTTTTCCGTCTGTTCTTGAAATTATTTTAGTTCCGCCGTTTTGATCCATTACAACTTTCAAGTAATCTTTTGTTCCGTCATCATTTTCTTTTACGAAATAATCAACGGCTCCGAGTTCATTTGTTTCATTACCGTTTTCATCAAGTTTATAACTTGCTTTTGCAGTCCATTCTTCACCGCCTATTACAACCTTGGTTCCATCTTCAAAGCCATCTATTTCACTTATATCTTTTTCTTCTCCGTTTACTTTTAATTTTTCGGAAGTTTCACCTTCACCGAGTTTTGCCACAGCATCTAAGTATGAAGCAGCAGCACTTGCCTCTAATGAAACATAAGTGTTATCTTTATCATTTAAATCTGTTTCTGTTCTGGTTTGTTTACTAGCATTTTCATGAATATTACTATTTAATACGGCATCATTAGTTGTATCTTTAAGATATTTTGAGTCAAATACCGATTTACTATCATTATTACTTGGTTTTACATTTTGATTATTTTGACTATTATTGGCAGAACCTACATTTTTAGTATTATTATTGTTATTCGCATTATTAGCGTTTTGAGTTCGCCTTTGCTGGTTTCTCTGTATGTTGTTGTTTGAATAATTTTGTGATACTCTCTGTCTGCTGCTAACTTTTCCCATAAAATAACTCCTTTTTTAAATATAGCTCTACTTATCTCTTACTATCGGAAGAATTATTTAAAACTTTAGCTTTTATGTTTATATTGTTAACATTTGTTTACAATTAATAAAAATTTAACTAAATAAGGAGAATATAAAAAAGTATATACATGTTTAATCATGAGCGTAACAAAAAAAACTGTTATAAATATAGCAGTTGGAGGATTAAGGCGGAAATAAACAACATGACACTGTCAATAGAATAAATTAATAAAATCAAAAAAAATTATATATTAACGAATGTAAAAACTAGTTTAGTTTAGAGATATAAGGGGCATGGTCAAATGTAAAAAATAATTAAAAAAATTAACCTTGAATGTGTGTTTTTGACGGTTTACTATTTAATAACAAACAGAAACGAGTGGGAAATAAAACGGGAAGGAGTGATGGCTTAGCCTTCATTTGGGGATATTATATCGGACTATTAATTTAAAAAAATTTAATCAAGGGTAAGATTGGGGATTAGTTAAAAGTTCTTTTAAGAAAGAACTTTTTTCTTATGTTTAAGATTAACTAATCATCGAGTTTTGAATTACATAATAATATTCCCTCTGCTAAAGCATGGACATTTTTCTAAAAAATAAAAAATTAAAAACAAGTGAAATGTGTTATACTGATTAAAGATTCAGGAGTTTATTATGAAAAGAGCGATTGTAATAGTTATTGATTCCATGGGAATAGGTGCATTACCTGACTGTGAAGAATACGGAGATACAAAAGAATGCAATACTCTCTGTAATGTTGCAAAGTATTCGGGAGGACTGAATGTTCCAAATTTATATAAGTTTGGAATAGGGAATCTCGCTAATATAGAGGGTATAGACAAAAATCCAAACCCGATTGCTCAATACGGAATAATGAAAGAAGCATCAAAAGGAAAAGATACAACGACGGGGCATTGGGAAATGATGGGATTAATATTAGAAAAGCCCTTCAAAGTATACCCAAAAGGATTTCCTCCCGAATTAATAAATAAGTTTATTGAAAAAACCGGATGCAAAGGTGTACTTGCAAACTATCCCGCATCAGGAACAAAAGTTATTGAAGATTTTCATGTTCAGCATGAAAAAACAAAATTCCCAATCATATATACAAGTGCCGACAGTGTTTTTCAAATTGCGGCAGATATTGATGTTATCCCGCTTGAAACACTTTATGAATATTGCAGGATTGCCCGTGAAATACTGACTGACGAATACAACGTATCTCGTGTTATTGCAAGACCTTATCATATAGTAGATTCAAAACCGGTAAGAATAGGAGAATACAGAAGAGATTTTTCCGTTCTTCCTTTTAAAGATTCAACTTGTGATATTATTCTGAAAAATAACGGAGCTGTTCTTGGAATAGGCAAGATTGAAGATATTTTTGTCGGACAAGGCATCTCTCATGCAATTCATACGGGAGGAAATACCCAAGGACTTAATATCACTCTTAAGGCGGTTAAAAATGAATTAAATCTTGATGAATTAAAAACAAAAAAATATAACATTAATACATTTGATAAAATGTTTATATTCACAAATCTTGTAGATACTGACATGCTCTACGGACACAGAAATGATTTTAAAGGTTATGCAAAAGCCATTGAAGAAATAGATTCTTATCTTGAAAAAATAACGGATGCCATGAGTGAGGAGGATTTACTAATCATTACGGCAGACCACGGATGTGACCCGACGGTAAAAGGCACTGACCATACAAGAGAGCAAGTACCGATTCTTGTTTATTCAAAAAATATCACCACTAAAAGGCTTGAAAATATTAATTCTTTTGATTATGTTTCACAGCGGATTCTTGATTGGATTTTATAATTTGCATTACTTCTTTAAATTTTAATTTTTTTTTGATATAATTTGTTTGTATATTTATATATAAAAAAATTAGTTTAAAAAGGAGAAATTATGAAAGTTGTAGTTAATGACAATTGTATAGCTTGCGGCGCATGTGAATCAGTTTGTGATTCAGTATTTTCTATTGAAGATAAAGCTGTTGTTAATGAAGCTAATGTAGCAGGTAACGAAGATTGTGTTAAAGAAGCTGCTGATTGCTGCCCTGTTAACGCTATTGAAGTTGAATAGTTATAAAATAATGCATAAAAAAAGAGAGAGATTAAACTCTCTCTTTTTTTATTTGAATTATGGAAGTTATTGAAATTGTTCAAAATTATCCCGAAACAATAGCAATATTTTTTTCGGGAGCTAAAAATATACCGTTTGATGATTTTGGTAAAAACCCGTTCATAATAAGTATTAAGGTTATAATATTTTTCCTTGAATTATCAAACGGGACATCAGAGCCGGGGAATTTATATTCAACTTCTTCCGTTCCGATTTTCCCTTTTAATTCCATTTTAGAGGAATATAGTTTCTTTTTTAGTTTCAAATCTATTTTATTACCTTCATAAAACCCTTCTATCTTTTTGTTATTAGAGAGTCCGGACAATGATTTATCCTTTTGATTTAAATAAACTATGCAATCATCTATCATACCGTTTAAGGCTATATTATTACTGTTGATACTATCTTTTGAGGTAATATCAAAAGAAGCTTTTTGATCGTTCATACGTCCCTGATAGATATCCCATTTTACAATATTGCCTGTTTTTGTACATATAAGCCCGGTTTTAAAGTCATCGTTTGAAAAATTAATATCATATTCAACGGGAATTTTAACTCCTTTAAAATTCATGGAGTAGTTTTGTGTTTTTATCCTATTATCAAAATTAATCGGATTAATTCTCATACAATCTCCTTTATACAAATAACCACAGATTTTAAAAATCGTAAAATTATTTTTTGCTACTTATTTTTAATATTAAATACATTCACGTGATATAATAGAGTGAAAGAGAGAAATAAGGTATTAAAATGAAAAAAGAATTAATATTTATAGGACCGCCCGGAAGCGGAAAAGGTACTCAAACAAAGATGCTTTCAAATGAGTATAAATTCCCGCATATAGATACGGGTTCATTACTTAGGGAAGAAGTAAAAACAGGTTCAAAAGAAGGGCAATTGGCAAACAGTTTTATGGAAAAAGGTCAATTAGTACCTATTGAAGTTGTTTCTTCAATCATAAAAAAAAGGCTTATGCAGCCTGATTGCCAAACCGGTTTTATTCTTGACGGATACCCAAGAAGCACTGAACAAGCACTGGCTCTTGACAACATTCTAAATGATATAGATAAAGATATTAACGTAAAACCTCAGGTATTTTATTTCGATATTTCACAAGAAAAGCTTATAGATAGGCTTGTAAACAGACGTTCTTGTGAAAAATGCGGTGCCATTTATAATTTAAAAACAATGAACTTAAAAGATTCTTTAAAATGCGAAAAATGCGGAGGAAATCTTATAAAACGTGATGATGACACCGAAGAAGTAGCACTGAAAAGATTTGAAACGTATTTTACTCAAACGGCACCCCTTATTGATTTATACGAAAAAAGAGGCTGGCTGACTAAATTAGATGCAGACCTTAATATTGATACCATATATAAAAATTTAAAGGAGGCTGTAAAATAAAATGTCTATCCACAGGAAATCAAGATTTGAAGTAAATATAATGAAACAAGCCGGCAACGTTGTAGCACTAGTTCATGCCGCAATGAAAGATGCGGTAAAAGAGGGGGTAACAACTAAAGAACTTGATGACTTGGCATATAAAATAATAAAACAAAACAAAGCAGACCCGACCTTTTTGGGATATCACGGGTTTCCCGCAAGCATATGCGCCTCCGTAAACGAACAAGTTGTCCACGGTATCCCTTCTGATAATGTAATACTTAAAAACGGGGATATAATAAGTATTGATATCGGCGCAACATTTAAAGGATTTGTCGGGGACAGTGCTTGGACATATCCTGTCGGAGAGATTTCAGATGATAAAAAAATGCTGCTTGAGGCAACCGAAAAATCTTTATTTGCGGGTTTAGAGTTTATGAAATCAAACGAAAGACTTGAAAATGTAGCAGGTGCAATTGAAGATGTTGCAAAAAAATATAATCTGGGAATTGTAAGACAATACGGCGGCCACGGTGTAGGACGGAGCATGCATGAAGACCCCTTTGTTTTTAATTATCGAACAAATAACGGTCTGATTCTCCAACGAGGTATGGTCATTGCAATAGAACCCATGCTAAACTTAGGTGGTGACGACGTTGAAGTTCTTGAAGATGATTGGACGGTAGTTACCGCAGATAAAAAACCGTCAGCACACTTTGAACATACAGTACATGTCACGGATGACGGCCCTGAAATTTTAACAAAATTACTATAAGGATAAAAAAATGCTTGAAATGAAAGTTATGGGTATAGCAATAGATACCGCAAGCGGTTCACCCATTATTGTATTAAATGATAAAGAAAACAGAAAGGCTCTGCCTATATGGATTGGCTCGGCTGAGGCGAGTGCCATTATAAGAAAAATTGAGAATATTAAAGTCTTAAGACCTATGACTCATGACTTAATCGTTGATATTATTAAAAAAACAGGATACAGCGTTGTCAGAATAGAAATTAATGACGTCGAAAAAGATACTTATTATTCGTCAATAATCCTTTCTAATGACGAAGGGAATGAAGTAGCCGTAGATTCACGTCCTTCTGATGCAATAGCTATAGCAATAAGAGCGGATGCACCCATTTTCGTATCAGCTAAAGTTCTTGCGGATGGCAGTGTTTCTTGCAACAGTGAAAAAGATGAAGCGGAATCGGAAGAATTCAGAAACTTTATTCAAAGTATAAAGCCATCGGATTTTGAAAAACTGCTTAAAGATGATAAACAATCGGATCAGTAAAATTCATACCGTTATAACCGTATGTACTGTTTTTAAATAATTTTGACCTGCGGTTTTTATATATTTTTGAACGTCTGATGTTTTCAAATTGGCTTAATCCGATTACCGTATCTTTACAAAATATATCAATAATGAACTTTAACATATACACCTTTCTTTTTGCTTGATGTATAATTTTTAATGATTAATTTAAAAAAAGCAACGAAAGGAATAAAAAATGGGAAAAATTACTAAAGATATGGGACTTATTGAAATTGTTCAAAATTATCCCGAAACAATAGAAATATTTCAAAAATACGGATTAGGTTGTATAGGCTGTGCAGCTGCAAGATTTGAAAATTTAGAAGCGGGTGCAAAAGTTCACGGTATTGACCCTGACAAAATGGTTGAAGACCTTAACGCTGTTATTCAAGGCTAAATATAATAAATTTGCTTCCTATATATTTTTATAGGCAGTGACTTTTTTTTATGTTTTTATTATTATTTTGTTTATGAATAATTATTAATTAGTTAAGGAGATATAAAATATGGAAGTTATCTTAAAAAAAGATGTACAAAATATCGGAGAAGCAGGAGATATAGTTAACGTTAAAGACGGTTATGCAAGAAATTTTCTGCTCCCTCAAAATTTTGCGGAAGTGGCAACAAAAGGTGCAAAAGAAAACAGAGAAAAAAATCTTGCAAGAATTAAAGCTAAACAAGAAAAATTACATGCTGAAGCTCTCGAAATAGCTAAAAAGATTGAAGCACTGGGAGTTCTTGAATTTTCTGCAAAAGCAGGCGAAAGCGGTAAATTATTCGGCGCTATCACTACAAAAAAACTTGCTGAAGAAATTAAAGCTAAAACAGGTGTTGAAATCGACAGAAAAACAATTTCTCTTGATTCACCTATCAACAGATTAGGTAATTTTAATATGCAGATTAAATTAACTTCAAAAGTTAAAGCTGCTTTATCTGTTGCCGTTACTGCTTCAGAGGTATTAAAAGAAGAAATCGAAGAAACCGAAAATCAAGAAGCGGTTGCAGAATAATTAAAATCGTGCTAATATCACATACATAAAAAGGAATAAAAAATGACTTACACTCAAAATCGACGCAGCATATTAAAAGGAGGCTTTACGATTTAATCGTACACGATTTTTGATGTGTAATTATATAAGTTTAAAGCCTTCTGTTTATCGGAAGGCTTTTTAACATGGAGAAAATTATGAAAAATCAGCGACGTAGAAATTTATTTATTTTGACAAATACCCCGTTTGTCAAACTCAGGAACTTAATATGGGGTTTGTAAGAGTTTTATAAAAGGAAAAGAAATGCCAATACAAGCCATATCAACAAAAATTATTTCCACTTTAGGAAATAAAGAATCATTACTCCCGATTATGATAAAAGACGGCGTTGATTCACTAAGTTTAACATATAAATCTTTTAAAGAAGGCGGAGTCATTGAAGGGATTGACAGAGCAACCGATGAATTCGGAACTCAAGCTATTTGGATAGGCGGTATCCCTTTATTTAAAAAGTTAGCAGATAAAACAATTTATAAAAAAGCGAATATTAATCCTAATGTTGACCCGAGAATTATATCAAATAAAGAATATTCTTTATGGGCGGTAAAAAATGCCAAAGGATTTATGAATAATAATAAATCCCAAAGTGTTAAATCCGCTATTGATGACTGTTTGAAAGACGGAGGAAAATTAGCCGGAAATTTATTTATAACTAAAATAATTGCAGCTACAATTCTAACTCTGGGCAGTTTTTTCCTGTTGACTAAAACAAAACAAAATAACACAAAACATAATGTTAAAAAAGAAATGAATAATTCATTAAAAAACGAAAATTCAAACAAACAAAATTCTCCCTCCTTCAAAGGTATAGCATCAAAAATTACGGAGGGTATTATGTTTAATCCCGTTCACAATATGAAACTTATTGATGCGGGTATTACTTCCGAAAGATTGTTATGTTCAAGAAATAAAGTTGAATTTATAGAGCATGCAATAAAAGAAGGCGGCTTCTTATTCTTTATTTACGGTTTCGGTAATCTGATTGAAAAAGGCATAAATACTTTTTCCGATAAAATTCTAAAAAAACCTATTAATCTTCCAATCGACGTATTAACGGATAAAAATCTTTCAGATTCTTTAAAGAACAATACAATTCTTAAAGACATTTATAAACTTCCGAATCAAAATAAATCCTTAACGGAAAAATTAGATTTTATTATAAATAATCCGGATAATATTGTTGTTAAAGCGGCAAAAAGCGCAAAAATTATTTCAGAAGTCAGTGATAAAGCAGGGAAAAAATTTGTTGATACTTCTAAATATATAAATATAAAAGAATTTAATAATCTCGGCGAAAATTTGAAAAATCTGGACAAATGCTATAAAATGAGTAATTCTGCAACAAAAAGTTTTATTAACAAATTAAAATATTTAAAAATAGCCTCCGTGAGTGCTAATATAGCTATTTCATGCCTGTTTTTGGGATATATTATTCCAAAGGCCATATATAAATACAGAAATATTAAAACGGGAACAACTAAATTTCATGTCACTGAGGACTTGAAAAAAACAAATAATTGCTAATAAATAAACTAATTCGTATAATGTTTTTATGGAATATATAACAGTAAAAAAATACACATTAAAAAGAATTGAAAATAAATCCGAATATAAAATTGATTACGAAAAGGAATTAAATCCGCAGCAATTGGATGCCGTAAAACAAAAAGACGGAGCGATACTGGTTATTGCAGGAGCGGGCAGCGGAAAAACAAAGACACTGACTTATAGAGTCGCAAGACTTATTGAGGATGGAATCAGTCCTAATAACATACTTTTATTAACCTTCACAAAAAAAGCAGCACGTGAAATGCTCTCAAGAGCGGCTTTAGTTTTGGATTCAAGATGCGAAGAGGTTAAAGGCGGCACCTTCCATTCTTTTGCAAATATTATTCTAAGAAAATATTCTTCCGTTCTTGAACTTAATAATAATTTCACCATAGCCGACAGACCGGACTGTGAAGATATTATTAACCATATTCGCTCTAAAGTCATTAATAAACAGGAAAAAAGATTTCCCAAAAAACATACTATACTTGATATTTATTCAAAATCAATAAATAAAAATATTCCCTCGGATGAAGTTATTCTTTCGGAATACAAAAATTTTGAACACGCATCGGTTAAAATCAATGAAATTATAAGACAGTATACTCTATACAAAAGACAAAATTCCATATTGGATTATGATGATTTACTTTTATATTTAAAAGTCCTTTTGGAAACGAAACCGGAAATAAGAAAAAAATTATCAAATCAATATAAATATATATTAGTTGATGAATATCAAGATACAAATACAATTCAGGCTGAAATTATTAAATTGTTAGCATCTGAGCATAATAATGTAATGGCTGTAGGGGATGATTCACAAAGTATCTACTCATTTAGAGGCGCTAATTTTAAAAATATTCTTGATTTCCCTAATATCTTTGAAAACACTAAAATTATAAAACTTGAACAAAATTACAGAAGTTCGGGGAATATTCTTGCTCTGGCTAATGAAATCCTTTTAAAAGCTAAAGAGAAATATACAAAAACATTATTCTCAAATATCGAATGTCCGATAAAACCCGCATTAATTTGCGCTAAAGACTTAAAAACAGAAGCCGAATTTATTGCTCAAAGAGTATTGGAACTTACGGAAGAAGAAAATATTCCGCTCTCAGATATATGTGTTCTGGCGAGAAGTGCAAGGATGACATATAATCTTGAAATTGAACTTTCAAAGCGCAATATACCGTTTAAAAAGTTCGGGGGCATGAAATTTATTGAAGCTGCACATATTAAAGATATTATTGCGCACCTTCGTGTTATACTTAATCCTTCCGATATAATAAGTTATACAAGGATATTACTCCTTTTAGACGGAATAGGGACTCAGAGTGCAAACAAACTTCTTCCCGTTTTAACAGACGGAAATGGATTAAATAACGATAAATTGCCCGTAAAAAATCCTGAAGCTGTTTTAAAGTTAGTTAATTTAATAAATATTAATCAAACAAATTTATATAATCCCGCTAAAATCGTACAAAGCGTAATAAATTACTATGAACCTATTCTGGCGGATAAATATGATGACTCTTCAAAACGTAAAAAAGATTTAGAACACTTTTATGCACTAAGTGAAAAATATTCAAGTTTAGAGGACTTTTTAAGTGATTTAGCTTTAGAACCGCCCGATACCTCAGTTTCAGATATTGAAGAAGGCGCATTTAAAGATGAGTACCTTACATTATCCACTATCCACAGTGCTAAAGGTTTAGAATATAAAGCAGTATTTATAATAGGCGCCGTTGACGGAAGATTCCCTTCTACTTTTTCTTTTAATTCCACTGAAGAATTGGATGAGGAATTAAGATTAATGTATGTTGCTGTTACGAGGGCAAAAACTCATCTTTTAATTACATACCCTATTGATATGTTTGATTACTCAACAAACATGGTGCTGTCCAAACCTTCAAGATTTTTAGACGAAATAAGCCAAGAGATTCTTGAAAAATGGATTGTAGAATAACTCATTTACTGAACATTTGAAGTTATTCTGTAACCTCTGTTTTTAAGCGCTTTTTGAATTTCTTCAAAGTGCTGTGCATTTTTTGTTTCCATTGATATTTTTAAGAAACAATCATTAATATCCGTATTTTCGCCGCCTTGGTTATGTCTTACTCTTATAACATTCGCACCTAAGTCTGCAATAATTGCGGATACATCTTTCAGTTGTCCGGGCTTATCCAGAAGTTCTATAGTTAAATGTGATAATCTTCCGGTTTTTAACAAACCTCTGTTGATTACCCTTGATAATATATTTACATCAATATTTCCG
Source organism: Candidatus Gastranaerophilales bacterium (assembly GCA_947589115.1). Lineage (GTDB taxonomy): Bacteria > Cyanobacteriota > Vampirovibrionia > Gastranaerophilales > Gastranaerophilaceae > Avigastranaerophilus. The sequence goes on from CANPZP010000012.1 coordinate 33,857, forward strand.
CCCGAAACAATACATGCGGTTTTTTTGTTTTTAAGAGGTAATTTTTCAAACATAGCTGCCGCTACGCTCAAAGCTCCGGCACCTTCCGCCACAAGTTTTTGACGTTCCATCAACGTTAATATGGCTGATGCTATTTCATCATCGGAAACTGTAACAATATCATCCACATATTTTTGACAAAGTTCAAATGTTAAACTTCCCGGTTTTTTCACTGCGGTACCGTCCGCAAATGTATGTACAACAGGAAGCTCAAGTATTTTTTTATTGAGATAAGACTGATACATACTTCCGGCACCCTGAGCTTGAACACCATATACCTTGCAATCAGGCTTCAAGGTTTTTAGGGTAAAAGCGACTCCCGAAATAAGTCCGCCCCCTCCAATCGGAACGATAACAGCCTCAACATCCTTTAATTGGTCAAGTATTTCAAGTCCTATTGTACCTTGCCCCGCAATTACATCTTCATCATCAAACGGATGAATAAACTCCGCTCCGGTTTCCTTTTGAAACTCACAAGCTGCATTATATGCATCATCATATACCCCGTCAATGAGTTTTATATCGGCGCCATACTTTCTTGTTGCCTCAACTTTAGATATAGGTGCGGTTGCAGGTATAAAAATCGCAGCCTTTATTCCGTTTTTTTGAGCTGCCAATGCAACACCCTGCGCATGATTTCCCGCAGAACATGCTATTATTCCTTTTCTCTTTTGTTCTTCGGTCAGCTTTGATATTTTATAATATGCTCCCCTTAACTTAAAAGAGCCTGTTACTTGTAAATTTTCCGATTTTAAATAAATTTCATGCCCTTCTAATAAGTTTCGGGAAAGTATTAAATCCGTTTTTCTCGCCGTATCTTTTAAGACATCTGCGGCATCATATATTTTATTAATGTTTAACACGTGCTTTTCACCTTACTATATTTACTAATTTATGATGTTTTATATTAACATAATAATACTTCATTGTGAAATAGAAATTTTAATGTATAATATTATAGTAATCACAAAGATTACGTATAAACGGAATTATACTATGAAAAAAGCATCAATAATTACTTTAACATATAATCAGCTTGAAAGAGCAACAAAACCATATATTGAGTCTTTATATAAAAATACCGATGAAAAATTATTTAATCTTATAATAGTTGACAATGGTTCAACTGACGGCACAGTAGAATATCTTAAAACGCTCATGAAAGAAAAAAATAATTTACATGTTATTTTTAATGCAGAGAATAAGGGATATTCAAAAGGAAATAATCAGGGTATTAAATTTGCATTAGAATATAGCCAAAATGCAATGGGGGGGGGGAGATAAAGCCCCTGAATTTATCGGATTATTAAATAACGACATATATTTTCAAAAAAATTGGCTTGAAACAATAATAAATTTTATAGAAAATACTCCTGATGCCGGATTGGTTTCTCCTTCTCTGCTTGGCAGAAAAAAACATAATCTTAAAAAGTTTATTAATAATAAATATAATTTTAAATATAAAAATGCAGCTCACAAAGTAATGTTTGCAAATTTTTGTTGTGTTTTATTCAGAAAAAACATAGTTGAAGAAATAGGATTGCTGGACGAAAATTTTACTCCCGCATTTTATGAAGATACTGACTTTTCATTCAGATGCACTCAAGCGGGAAAACAAAATTATGAATTAAATAATGTATATATTTTCCATAATTACAGTCTTACGAGTTCAAAATTAAATAAAATTGATAACATTTATAAAAAGAATGAACAATATTATTATAAAAAGAACGGCTATATTGCCCAATACGCTTGGGAATCATTTGTAAAAATCAGCACAATTAAATCAAGTCCTTTTTATAAATTGATAACTCTTGAAAAATGTATTAAACAAAGATATGAAAAAATATTTAGAGGGTTAAATAAAATCATACAAAAATAAACACAAGCTTCATACAAGAGTATTTTTTATATTATTTTCTTGATAAAAACAAGAATAAGTGTTAAAATAAGAAGTCATGAAGGATATAAGGAGAGAGAATATGAAAAATAAGCATCAAATCTACCCCCCCCCGTGGCGGAAAAACACTTGCGTTTACTTTATCTGAGGTATTAATTACTCTTGTCGTTATAGGAATTATAGCTGCAATTACCGTTCCGATTGTAATGCAAAATCATAAAAGAACTGAAACAGCAGCAAGATTGAAGAAAATGTACTCATCTATTTCGCAGGCAATAAAACTTGCGGAAGTAGAACAAGGTGCGCCCATTTCCGAATGGGGAAATACTTGGGGTGATGCAACATATGAAGATTATAGAGGAAAAAATTACAGCGCCTTATATATATGGAAAAAATATTTAAATAAATATTTACCGTTAGACAATAATACAGAATGCCATGATTATTCAAGCTGCGATTATTTACTTCAATTTAATGACGGCTCACAGATTGTTTATTTAAGTTGGACATATAGTCGGAGTTGGACAGCTGTGAATGATACACCAGGTTACTTTTATTTTACTGTTGATGTTAACGGTTTTAAAGGTCCGAATAAAGAAGGCAGTGACCGTTTTGATTTTTATGTTAACTTAAAAGAGAACCCTAAACACTTATTGGGAGGAACTCTTGTATATAATGAAGTTTATAATAATAAGACAAACTACACAAGAGAAGAACTGCTTAAAGACTGTAAATCTGGCTCTGCTGGCCGTTGTCTTGATTTAATTATGAATGACGGATGGGAGATAAAGAACGATTATCCAAGAAAGCTTTAAAAAATCCCCTTTTCGGGGATTTTTATTATAAATATTTAACCGTTTCAACAATGGGTTTTCTTTCCTGATGTCTTGGCGAAGGCCCTGCTCCGTCAGCAGGATAGCCCATAGGCATAAGTAAATACGGTTCTATGTTCTCGGGAAGCTTAAAAACCTCTTTTACTTTTTCGGTATCAAAATAGCATACCCAGCAAGAGTCAATACCCGTATCTTTTGCGGCGAGCATCATATGGGTGGCAACAATTGATGCATCCATTTCAGCACTTTTTCTTCCGTTAAAAGGATTCGTCCAAGATTTTGATATATCAGCACAAACTAACAATACGACAGGGGCATTAAATGCATAAGGTGTTAATTCATTAATTTTTTTTAAAGATTCTTCACTTTTTAAAACATATATTTTTTGAGGTTGAAAATTAACGGCAGTAGGCGCTAACCTCCCCGCTTCAAGGATAATATCCAATTTCTCCTGTTCCACTTGTTTATTTAAATACTTTCTTGCTGAAAATCTGTTTTTCGCCAATTCATTAAAACTCATTTTTTCTCCTTTAATTGACAATTTACACTTAAAAAACTATTATTTTATAAAAAGACGTATTTGACAACATTTTAAAAAAAGTTAACCGGAGCAGAAAATGAACATAGATTGGGCAAATTTAGGATTTACATATATTAAAACACCATACAGATATATTTCAAATTATAAAGATAATAAATGGGATGAAGGTATATTATCCGAAGATGATACCGTAAAAATAAGTGAATGTGCAGGTGTATTACAGTATGCGCAAACTTGTTTTGAAGGTTTAAAATCATATAGAACGGTTAATAATGAAGTTGTCTGCTTCAGACCCGATTTAAATGCAAAAAGAATGGCTGACTCGGCTAAAAGATTAGAGATGCCTATTTTCCCCGAAAACAGATTTATACAAGCCGTTATAGAAACCATAAAAGCAAATATAGATTATGTTCCGCCATACGGTTACGGAGCTACGTTATATATAAGACCTTATATGTTCGGTTCCAATCCGGTAATAGGAGTAAAGCCCGCAAATGAATACCAGTTCAGAATATTTACAACTCCTGTAGGGCCTTATTTTAAAGGCGGAGTAAAACCGCTTACCATAAGAGTACCCGATTTTGACCGTGCGGCACCAAGAGGCACGGGACATATTAAAGCCGGATTAAACTATGCAATGAGCCTCCATGCTATCGTAGATGCTCATAACAAAGGATTTGACGAAAATATGTACCTTGACCCCGCAACCAGAACAAAAGTGGAAGAAACGGGCGGTGCTAACTTTATTTTCGTTACTAAAGATAATACCGTTGTTACACCAAAGTCCAACAGTATTCTTCCTTCAATTACACGCCGGTCTTTATTGTATGTTGCCGAAAATTACCTCGGATTAAAAACACAGGAAAGAGAAATCCTTTTTGATGAAGTTAAAGAATTTCAGGAATGCGCTCTTTGCGGTACAGCAGCCGTTTTATCTCCCGTAGGTAAAATAGTTTACAATTCAGAGGAAATTAATCTGCCCTCAGGCATGCAGGGTATGGGAGAAATTACAAAAAAATTGTATGATACTTTAACAGGTATCCAGATGGGACGTATCACTCCGCCTGACGGATGGTTATGGAAAGTCGAATAATATTAATTGAGGTGTTATATGTTTTGCCCTAATTGCGGAAAAGAAGTAGAAGAAAATCAGAAATATTGTTCTAACTGCGGATACTGCCTTTTAGAGGAGGAGGAACGGCAGGATAAAGAAACAAATAAAGAAAATAAATCTTCGGGGCTTTTCGACATCCTTATTCCGATAATTGTAATAGGATTAATTCTTACGGGCTTATTTTTATCTTTCATGAAATCAGATGAAGTCAGTAATTTTTTCAAAAATGATTCATTAGAACCGCCTAAAGCCGAAAACTGTGAAAGTAAACTTGTTACTGATTTGGCGGTCAGTATATTTGAAGAAAATGACTACTATTTTAAATTGTTAGAACCTTATTCAATATCGGATGTATATTTAAAATATCCCCAAGAAGAATCATATGACAGCTCAACAGATAAATATACCTGTTCGGGTACAATTGTTGTAACAGCTCAAGAAGAAGGTTTTTTACCGCTTGAAAATGATAATGACTACTATAAAAAAACTTTCTATTTAAAATGGAACGATGATAAAACTAAACTTTTAAGCGTTTTAAAGAAATATAATCAATATACCTGTAAAATAGAATATACGTCACAAATATCAGAAGGACAAACATTAGTTAATTCATCATTCTGCGGAAGCGAAAATGTTTTTGATACATCTGACTTAGGTAAATTTTCCTGTATCGGAGATTGTGAGGATACCATCTTAACTCAGGAATCCGACAACGAAGAAAATCAACAAGACCAAAATAATCAAACGGATTCATTAAATAACGAATCAGAAATTCAAGAAAATAATACAAAAACAAACATTGAAGAGGAAAAACCCTCTCAAGAGAAAAAACATAAGCAAGAAATCGAAAACAATCAGGAAAAGCAAAGTGAAGTTCAATCTCCTAAA
>CANPZP010000013.1 GCA_947589115.1 Candidatus Gastranaerophilales bacterium
TCTGACGAAGACTAATTTCTCTCTTTATATTCTTTTATTTTCTTTTTGGGGAACTTTTTATAGTTCCCCCTATTTATTTGTAAATTTGACTTATAGCGCATAATTTAAGATAATATAATTGTTAGGGGAATTATTTATGAAATTTAAATTATACGGTTTGTGTATTATTTTTTTTATAGGGTGTGCAGCATATGCGAGCGCAATAATTGAAAGACCCGTAAATTCACACCCATCCGCAATGCAGCGTTCAAATATTATTAACTATGCAGGGCCTAAAAATTATTCCGAAGATTATGAATATTTAAAATCGGCAATAAATGAATTGAATGAGAAAATAAAAAAATCACCGGGCAATTATGCGTTAAATATTTCTCTTGCCGATTTATATATAAAAAATAAGCAATACGATAAATCTTATTATGAACTTATTTATTTATACAATTTAAGTAAAGGGGGCAAATTAAACGCTCAAAATAAAAATGAAATATTAAATATTTATAATAATTTAAAAAAACAGGTAATATACAGTCAAAATAAGTCATTAATATATATCAACCTTGCAATCATGGCATTAATAAGCGAAGATAACGCAAAGGCTGAAAAATATACAGAAGCATCGGCAAGTATAAATACAGACCAAAATATTTTAAAAGATGCAATCAAAAAAGTATTTGACGAAACGCAAAATTATTCCGCAGCTGTAAGTATATGCGATAAATTATTAACTTTTAAACCCTCAGATAACAATTTAAGAGAGTTAAAAGCCTATTACTTAATACAGATGAAGGATAAAAACAGTGCAATAAAAGAATATGCAGCTATTTTAGACTACAATCCCGAAGATATTAAAGTAAAATATGAATTATATAAGCTTCTTATTTCTGAAAATAAACAGAGTAAAGACATTATTAATGAAATGTATAAAGGAAAATTAAAAGAAGAAGATGCACTCAATGATTTGGCAAATATGCTTTTAAAAAATAATAATGTAGCGGAAGCAAAAAAATATGCAAATATATTAGCCGATAAATATCAGGAAAATGCAAACGGTTATATACTTTTAGCCGAAATATACAGAAAAGAAGGAAAACTTAAAGAATCATATGAAGTATTAAATAAAGTAAGAGATAAAGCCGACAGTAACGAAGCCATATCTCAATATAACGTATTATTGGCAAAATTATCCGATGAACCGTTACAAGAAGCTAACTCATTAATGGCTGCCGGATTATACTCTCAAGCTCTATCAGTCCTTGAAAGCAGCAATCAGGAAAATTTATACGTTATACTTGCGCAAGCAAGAGCGTACTATTTTCTTAAACAAAAACAAAAATCATTGGATTATTTGAATAAAGCCATGACTTTATATCCTGCCAATTCAGATGTATTTTGCGCTTTCGGTTACATTTACCTTCAGGAAAACGACCTTGAAAGTGCAAATAAATACGTAAATGAATCTTTAAAAATTAACCCTGATAATCAGACGGCTCAATCACTGTTAAAGATGGTAAATAAATCCGAAGCAGAAAAATACGTAAACGGAATTATTTCTTCGTTTGAGGCTCAAAATTATCCCGAAACAATGAATATGATAAATGAAGCTTTAAAAATCAGTCCTGATTATGCCTTGTTACATTATTATAAAGGCTTGACATATATAGCTCAAAATAAATATGCCGATTCAACCGCTTCTTTATATAAGTGTATTGAGCTTGATAAAAATAATTCTACCGCATATTTTTATTTGGGAATCGCATTTGATAATTTATCAGAACCTCAAAATGCACTTAATAATTATAAAAAGTTTATTCAATTACTGCCAAAAGATGAACTCGGCGAAAGTGATAAAGTTGAATACGCAAAAGACAGGATTTCAAAAATTCAAAACAGCAAATAAAATTAACAATATTTGATATTTATACAAAAATTTATATAAATTTGCTATTATATAGAAATGGACATATTAAAAACATTCGAAATATTTTTATCAGCGCCTTTAAGTATAATACACAAGCGGAAAATTAAAATAATGCATGTGGAAACTAATATTTTTGCGCCTAATCTGCCTTTTGAATTAAATCTTGACGATGATATTGAATTGACAATATATAACAATAAAAAAGTATACAACTTACTTTCAAGCGTAATATATAAAAGAAGAATGAAAGATGAAAATAACAAAAGCAAAGTTTATAAAGAGCGCACCCTCCTTAAAAGATTGTCCTGAATTTAACATGCCTGAGTTTGCATTAATAGGACGTTCTAATGTCGGAAAATCTTCTTTTATAAATTCCGTAGTAAATATAAAAGGATTGGCAAAAACAAGTAATACCCCGGGGAAAACCAAGTTAATAAATTTTTTCAATGTTGATGATTTATTTATTTTCGCTGACCTGCCCGGATACGGATACGCTAAAGTTACGGATAAAACAAGAAATATTTGGCAAAAAACACTTGAAGAATACCTGTTAAAAAGAAACTCAATAGTAAGTTTAATCCAGCTTATCGATGCAAGACATCCCGTTCAAAAAAATGATTTACAGATGGCGGAATGGATAAAACATAATAATCTTCCTTTTTTTGTTATTGCTTCTAAAGTGGATGAAATAAAGCGCAGTCAAATTAATACAGTATGTAAAAACTTCGAAAAGACTTTAAATACAAAAGTTTTACCCTTTTGCAAATCCGATAATTACTATAATAAAGATATAACAGCGCTAATGGAAGAGATAATAACAAAATCCCGCATTAATAAGGAGAACGTCTGAATATTGAAATATATTTGTCATCACCATAGTACAAGGTCAATACAATATATTTTGTTTCAACTTCAACATTTATAACGGAATTGGGAGGAGATATCCGCATTGAATCTTTTGCCGTATTATAAAACTTCTTTTTTACCGCACCTGAAAATTTTTGCCATTGAGTCTGTTTCATCTTTGGTGTATTGGCATTATAAAAATTTAACGGCGTTTTTTCTTTCTTTACAACGGGGATAATGAACTTGACTTTACCGTTTTGTTTAAAAAGAATATAATCTTTTTCCCCCAGTTTCCTCGGAGTCAGCGTATAATATCCGGGTTCTATTGTGAAATCCTTAAAATAAAGGAATGCGGATGTTCTGAATAAAGGATAAGGCGACCAGGCATATCTGATTGTATCTTCATCCTGAAACGGGTCAACATCATTAAATAACTTGGATTGATAAGGCTTTGCCTCATCATATAAGGCATCATAGTCAGACTGCGCATATACTATGGGATTTAAAGCTATTATAATTGTTAATATTAATATTATACGTTTCATATTTTTATAATAATACTTTTTATTCAATTATCAAGTTTATTATGATATTATTAAAATTAATAATAAATAAACAGGAGCAATGAAAATGAAAACAGCTAATCAGGATATAAAACCTATAACAACAAAAATAAACAAAAACGGTAATATAGAAATAGGCGGATGTGACTTGGTTGAATTGGCAAATCAATACGGAACACCTTTATATGTATATGATGAAGCAACTATAAGAGCAATAACAAAAAGTTATAAAGATGCGTTTAAAACATATCCTAAAATAAGTATGATGTTTGCGGCAAAAGCATTTATGACAAAAGCAATATGCAAAATAATGGATGAAGAAGGCTTCGGATTGGATTTATGCTCAGGCGGTGAAATATTTACCGCAAAATCCGCAGGTTTTGATATGTCAAAAACTTTATTTAACGGAAATAATAAATCATTTGACGAACTTAATCTCGCAATCTCCTCCGGAGTTAAAACAATATCTGTTGATAACTTTTTTGAGCTTGCACTTTTAAATGATATAGCCCAATCAAATAATAAAACCGTAAGAATTTTACTTAGAATAACCCCCGGAATTGAATGTCATACGCATGAATATATACAAACCGGACATCTTGACTCAAAATTCGGATTCGATTTAACTCAAGTTGATGAAGCCATAGATTTAATACAAGAAGAATACTCAAATTTAAATCTGGTAGGACTTCACGCACATATCGGCTCTCAAATTTTTGAAAAACAAGTATACTATGATGAAATAGGTGTTATTTTTAAAGAAATAAAAAGAATAAAAGATAAATACGGAATAATATTAAAGGAAGTAAATTTAGGCGGCGGACTCGGAATTAAATACACAGAAGATGATAAACCTATCTCCGTATATGAAATAGCACAGACAATAATTGAATCCATAGAAAATCATTCAAAAGAATACGATATTGAGGAACCTTATATATTTATAGAACCCGGAAGAAGTGTAGTAGGCACTGCGGGAGTAACATTGTATACGGCAGGAAGCTCGAAAACAGTACCAAACGGAAGAACATATCAGGCTGTTGACGGCGGGATGTCCGATAACGCAAGACCAAGTTTATATCAAGCAAAATATACGGCAGATATAGCTAATAACCCCAACGGAGAAAAAGACACAAAAGTTACAATCGCAGGCAGACATTGTGAATCCGGAGATATTTTAGCAAAAGATATTATGCTGCCTGAAATAGAAGAAGGAGATACCATTTGCTTCTACACTACAGGGGCATACGGGTACTCTATGTCCAGTAATTACAACAGAGTTTTAAAGCCTGCTGCAGTACTTGTAAATAATGGAAAATCTGATATTATTATAAATAGACAAACATATGAACAGTTAATTCAATCAGATGTAATTCCGGACAGATTAAATTAGGTAATTAATGCTTGACACAATCTTAAATCTATACAGAGATTTCCTTTCGGGGGGCGACATAGTAAAAACTGCCGCAGCTTTTACTTGGAAAGATTTCTTTCAAATTCTGTTCATTGTTTTACTCGTTACTATATTTTACTTTAGATTTATAAAAAATACTCAAGCTGAAAAATTAGTAAGAGGAATTTTCTTATTCACAATTGCAGCTTGGTTATTCAGTGCAGTTCTTATTGCAATCGATTTGGAAATTTTAGGCAGAATAGCTCAATATCTGCTTTCAGGTATTTTACTCTCTTTAGTTATTGTATTTCAGCCTGAACTGAGAAAATTACTTGTACACTTGGGACAAACAAAGTTTGATGCTAAAAATTTCTTCTTCTTTAAAAATAACAATACTCAAAAAACAAATACAGTTAAAGAAATAACGGAAGCCGTAAAGTATTGCAGCCGTGTTAAAAGAGGAGCTTTGATAGTTGTACAAAAAACGGAAGATAAATCTTTTTACAACGAAGTAGGCACAATAATTAATTCCGATATAACAACGGAATTAATACTCACGATATTCTTTCCGAATACCCCCTTGCACGACGGAGCAATGGTAATTTGCAATGATAAAATACTGGCAGCCGGAGTGTTATTGCCGTTAACCGAAGACCCTAAATTAAGCTGGAGATACGGAACAAGACACAGAGCCGCAATAGGAGCCAGCGAAATTACCGATTCAGCCTGCATCGTAGTATCAGAAGAAACGGGAGATATCTCTATTGCCATTGACGGTATTTTAAGGAAATATGATGATATTTCTAAATTTAAAGAAGATTTGGAAACTTTAATCGGAGCTGACACACCCGATAAAATAGAAAATATATTTATTCAAAATCTGTTGAAATTAAGAAAGAAATAAAATGAACCCTATAGAACAAATTTCAAAAGAAAAAATTTTTGCGGTATTAAGACTTCAAGAGCCGAAAACAACAAAAGAAATAATTCAATCTCTCACTGCAGGAGGGATTAATATTATTGAATTAGTTATAGAAAAGCCGGAAATGGTTTCCGTGATTAAAGAAATAACCGAAGAAAAAGAACGTCCTTTAATTATGGCAGGAGGAATAATTACACAAAGACAAGCTCAAATAGCAATTGAATCAGGTGCCGACGTTATTGTATCCCCTGTTTTTCAAATGAATCTGGTAAGATTATGCAAGAGCCAAAAAATTCCGTTAATTATGACGGCAACAACACCAAATGAAGCATATTCCGCATGGAAAGCAAGAACTCAATTAATTAAAATATCACCGTCTAATCCTATGGGCGGCGCTGAATACATTGAAGACATCTTAAGACCCATGAAATTTATTAATGTTATTGCGGCGGGCAGTATTAAAATCGACGATATACCGGCTTATTTAAAAGCAGGCGCTAAAGCGGTCGGTTTAGGCAGAGCTCTTTATAAAAACTATGATTTTAATAATATAAAAATTAATGCACAAAAAGCTAAACTTAAAGTTAATGAATTTTTAAGTAATATATAATTCTGTGACAATCTCAGCTTTACTAAACGTATACAGGCTTTTTGATTCCGTCTGTCCGCTAAATAATTTGTTTTGCATCCTTTTTTAGCGCAAAATTTTCCCGAACCCCCTAAGAAGAAACAAAATTCATAATCCTCTTATGATTTTCTGATATATTTTTTATCCCCATAGAACCTAAAAAAATAGCACCGCTTCCGTATTTATTTTCTACTTTATCTAATATTTCAGAAATTTTAATACTTTTTTTATTATCAAAAGTATTAAAAAATGACAGCTGCTTAGTATTTTGATTATATAAATCCCAAGCCCATATTCCTGAAGAACGATATACTATTCCTTTTTTATATACAGAATTAAATAAATTATTTATACTTTCCGTCAGAAATATCTCAGAATTTGAAGAAAAAGTTAACTGCTCTTCTTTAAAAAATACCCTGAAATCTTTTGTCCTCAACATAACAGCAATATGTTTAGCCTCTAAATTTTTTTCTCTTAATTTTTTACAAATATTATGCAAATGATAACTTAGTTCAGCTTTAATATAATCTTTATCAGAGGAAAATTGAGGAAATGCACGTGAACGCTGAATGGACTTAGGGCTTTCCTGTATTCCGGTTAAAGGAATAACACTGTTTCCCATTAGTTCATACTTTAATTCCAAGCCTTTTTTACCGTAATTTGTTTTATAAAAATCATCATCTTTAAGCAATATTTCATCAGCATAAAATATCCCGTATTTTCTCAAACTTTTAGCAATATTTTTACCTACACCCCAAATTTCATCAACAGGCAGATTTGCTAATTCCTCTTTAATTAAATGACGCTCTATAACATAAGCTCCTTTTCTTGATTTTGCCTTATGATTAGCAATTTTAGCCAGAATTTTTGAATTTGCAATTCCCACAGAAACACTTAATCCTATACTTTTTTCTATATCCTGTTTTATTTTATACGCTAACTGTTTAAAATCCGTTCCGAATACTTTATCAACACCCGTTAAATCTATAAACGCTTCATCTATTGAATATATATCAACTTTATCAGAATATTTATACAAAAAAGTCATCATTCGTTGTGAAAGTTCATGGTAAAGAGCAAAATTTGCACTCAGATAAACAACTCCCGAGAAATCCCTTTTTGCCATAAAATAAGGAATCCCCATTTTAATACCTAATTTTTTTGCTTCATTAGAACGGGCAATAACACATCCGTCATTATTACTTAATACACATACAGGCTTTCCCCTTAATGCAGGATTCATTAATATTTCACATCCCGCAAAAAAATTATTCCCGTCTATCAATGCTATTACTTTTTGTTTCATAACCATCCTTAAAGAAAAATCTGCGGGGCATTTTGGAGGAATTTTCCCCGCACATTAATTAACAATACATATTTGAATTTTTATAATTTTCTTACAATCCCTTGCGCAACCCCAAAAATTATAAGTTCCGTTTCAGGGTACAAATTAGGATAATTTTTATTTGCAGGTTCAAGCCACACTTTTGAGTTTTTACAACGATAAGTTTTTAATGTATACCCTCCGTCAATAAAGGCTATTACTATATCTCCGTTTTTTGCGGTATTTGTTTTTCTTACAATAACTTTATCGCCTTCATAAATGCCTAAATCAATCATTGAATCTCCGGATACGGTAAAAAGAAAAGTAGAAGGATTATTTATTTCAAAACTTTCATCCAAAGACACTCTTTTCTCGGCATAATCATCCGCTACCGATGCAAAACCGGCTTTTACCGCTGATGAAAATAATACGGCACCAAATAATTCTTTATTTATGAAAAATCTTCCGTTTCTTTCTTCTATTAAATTTTCTTCTTTTAACTTATTAAAATACTGCCATACCGAATTTTTATGTTTAAACCCGAAATTTTTAGAAATAACCTCAAAACTCGGAAGCACTTCTTTTCCGTATGATTCTTTTAATTTTTCAAAGAATATTTTTTGTTTTTCCGTAAGCATATTTATATTATAGACAATTGTCTATAAAAAGTCAAGAGAATAAAAAAGACCGAAATAAATTCGGTCTTTTAAATATTAAAAAAACAAAAAGATTAGTATCTGTAGTGAGCAAAAGCTTTGTTAGCTTCAGCCATTTTGTGGGTATCTTCACGTTTTTTACAAGCAGCGCCCGTACCGTTTGAAGCATCCATCAATTCGTTGGTTAATTTTTCAATCATTGATTTACCGCTGCGTTTTTTAGCCGCCTCAATAATCCAAGTTGAACCTAAAACCATACCTCTATCTGCTTTAACTTCAAGAGGAACTTGATATGTAGAACCGCCGATTCTTCTTGCTTTAACTTCCAATAAAGGAGTAGCGTTTGTTAATGCTTTTTTGAATATTTCCAACGGTTCGTCTTTTGATTTAGTTTTTAAATTTTCTAATGTTGAATAAAATATTTTTTCTGCAACAGATTTTTTACCGCGTCTCATTAATCTGTTTATAAAGCTTGCAATATCAACACTGTTATATACAGCATCAGGAGCCGGTATTCTTCTTGCAGGTTTACTACGTCTTGACATTATAAATCGCCTTTCTTATTTTTTCTTAGCTCTTTTAGCGCCGTATTTAGATCTTGATTTTGCTCTGTTTGCGACGCCTGCTGTATCTAATGTACCTCTTACTATGTGATATCTTACACCGGGAAGATCTTTAACCCTTCCGCCTCTTATAAGAACAACAGAGTGTTCTTGTAAGTTGTGCCCGATACCGGGGATATATGAAGTAACTTCAAATCCGTTTGTCAGTCTTACCCTTGCTACCTTTCTTAATGCAGAATTAGGTTTTTTTGGAGTTGTTGTATAAACCCTTGTACATACACCTCTTTTTTGCGGGCAATTTGCTAACGCCGGCGATTTAGTCTTATCAGTTGTTCTTTTACGTTCTTTACGTACTAACTGTGCTATTGTTGGCATGTTTTCTCCTTGTTTAGTTTTGTTTTAGCCGTAACTTTGTGCCGCCTCCTCGTCGTCATTCCGTTACCGCTCGCAGTCTGTTCAGCACAAACAGAACCACTCTTTACTTTCTTTATCTATTGATACTACAAGCATAATTCATTGTCAACGCTTTATATTTACATAAATTAAGTTTTTTAAAATAAAAAAAGGGCGGTTGTAATTAACTGCCCTTTATTATTGATTTATATATTATCATTAATTATATATATAAATTGTTTAATATAATATCTTTTATTCCGTCCTTTTGTATACCTAAGATATCACCTTCAGCACCTCTAAAATTACCTATGAAGGATCTTAATGTGTTAGCCAGCCTGTTTGAGCCGTTTTCTCCGTAAACACTGGTAATTACGTGTCCGTCGTTTAGTCTGTATGTTCTGTCCAGCATTTTGTCATAAACTTTGTTTGTACGTGTACTAAAATTCAGCATATCAGGCTTAACAGTCGATTTTACTGTTTTTCCGTTTGGTGCATAATGAACTACTGAGTCTACCATAGAATCATAACCGTTTTGCTTTATAACTGCGGATAATTTACCGTTCTTATCAAAAAATTCATGTTTAAACGGGAATCCGTTATCTTTATAGGCATCTATTTTAAAGTTGGATGTTACAGTCTTATATTTCTTTCCATCTTTATTAAAACGGGTTAATATTTCTCTAAATGTTTCTCCGTCTTTTTTCGTAAGAACAAGCACGGATTCTTTATTGCCTTTATTATTAAAAACAGTACTTACAATATCTTTTCCGTTAGGTTTAAATAATGTTTTTGATTTTCTGATTGATTGACCTTTTGCTCCTTCAATAAAAGTTAATAATTTCTTTTCGCCGTTTTTTGCAGTGATGGTTGAATGTTGAATAACACCGTCTTTATATTGTAAAACTGCATTTTTACCGCTTTTTAAGTTATCACAAATTGTTCCGGTAAAATTTTTGCCGTGAAGTTTTGCAATCCCGTTTTCGAACTTAATTGATTTTAATTTTATAGGTTTTTTGCTTACAACTGCAATAATTCCCAGTGCGGCTGCCGCAGCTGCTGCTGAAACAATTGCCAGTGTTTTTTTGTTAATGTGTAGTGCTTGCTGCGGATTTTCGGGAGCTATCTTTTTTTCTCCTGAAAGTGCAACTTGTTTGTTTAAGCCATTTGATACAGAATTTACTAACATATCGAGTCTCCTTTTTTTTGTGATTACTATCTATGAATTAATAAAGTAATTTTATTTTTTTAAATTGCTTTATTTAAGATAATTTTGTTACATTTCTTATAATTAAATAGCCATATAATTAGTTAATTAATTTGTTAAACTAATTAACCATATATTATAAATTATTAGAATGGATTATAAGAAATTAATAAATACAAACATAAAAAAATTAAGGCAGCTTAATTCATTAACTCAAGAGGAATTTGCGGAAAAAGTAGGGCTGAGTCTGCAAGGTTTGTCAAATATTGAAAGAAACCGATATCAACCTAATGCAAAGACTATTGATAACATTTGTAATGCTTTTAAAATTTGCCCCGCAGAATTATTGTTGTATAACCAAAATAACGATAATGAAGAAATTATAAAAAATATAGGATTCTTACTCAGCAAATGTTCCAAGGCAAAACTGAAAAAAATTTATACTATAATTTCAATCTTAATTAAATTATGATTATTTATTTTTTAATGCATTTTCAAGCGCAATTTCCAAAGAAGCTATTTTTCTTTTTAAAACTTCAGTATCATCCGTATTTATTTCATTCTGTAAGGATAGTTTTTCAGTACGTTTTTCATACTGTTTCAGCAGGTTTTTATATCTGGCTGAAGAAACAACAGAATGTAATAATCCCGCAAAAAGACCTATAAAATAACCTATTATAACAACCATTGATACACTTAGAGTATAAGTTATTGTTGTTTTTGGTATTGTAATACTCAATGTTTCTTTTATCATATTTGTCTGTAATAATAAAGCGCAAAGTACTGCCAATAACCCTACTTCTAATATCACCATTAATATATTTTTCATTATTTTTGACTCCTTAAATATCTTAAAACTTTTTCCATATCTTCATCACAATTAATTTTAAGTTCTATTATACCATTATTATTCGTACTCTCAAAACTAAGACGGTAAGATTGAAGCACCTGTTCTTGAGTTTTTACTTTAAAAGGGATTTTATTATACAGAGAATCATTTACTACAGGGTGATTAATATAGTTCATATGTACTCTTATTTGATGTGTTCTGCCCGTATCAATCGTTAATTCAATGAATGAATATCCCTTAAATTGTTCAAGAACTTTATAATGAGTTACTGAGGGTTTCCCTGAATCTATAACTGTCATTTGTTCGGGCTTTTTTGGATTTCTTCCGACGGGAGCATCAACAGTTCCTTCAATATTATCAAAATTTCCGTGTACAACACAAAGATATTTTCTTTTAGCTGTTTTTGATTTAATTTGATTAACTAAAAATTCGTGAGCCTTGTTTGTTTTTGCAGCCATTATAAGTCCCGAGGTATTTCTGTCAAGCCTGTGAACAATACCTGGGCGCATTATTCCGTTTATATCCGATAATCCCTCATAGCCGTACCTGAATAACAGTGCATTTACGAGTGTGGAGTGTATCTCTTTTGATGTCGGATGTGTCAACATATTTTTAGGTTTATTTACAACCAGCATTTCGTCATCTTCATAAACAATATCAAGAGGGATATCTTCAGGTTCAATAATTAAAGATAATTCATCACTTAAAATTACGGTAATTTCATCATCATTTTTTATTAAAAAAGAAGTTTTGGCGGTTGTTTCTCCGTTAACATAAACCTGCCCTTTTTTAATTAAATTTTGAACTTGCGCTCTTGAATTAAATATATTTTCTTTAGCTAAAAAGCAGTCAAGCCGTTCTTCTTTTCCTGTTAATTGAGCATTAAAAATATATTTTTTACTCATAAAATAAAACCTTTTATTTTCTTCTTATTACGGAATAAATAATTAAAGAAGCCCCGATTACAATCATTATATCCGGAACATTAAATACGGGAATATCGGGAAATAAATTAAAATAAAAATAATCAGTTACATACCCGTAATTAATTCTTTCAAAAGTATTAACGGATATACCTGCGCTCAAAAGAGCCATTGAAATACGGGATAAAAAAGATATTCCGGCAGAATAATAAATTATTACGGCAGTTAAAATCAATAAAGCTATAAAAGAGGCAATTATTATAAACTCCTGATGATTAGAAAGAATATTAAATGCCGCACCCGTATTATGAACTTCAAATATTGTGAAAATATTATTATTTCTGAAAATTTCATACTTAGATATTTTAAATAAAAATACGCTTTTTAAAAATAAAGCACTGCAAAAAAATATTAACCAAAGAGATAGAAAACCCAAAAAGGAAGAAAAAGAAAATTTATTACCCTTGTGATTTTCCATCAAAACTTACCTCATCAAGATTAATATTATTTACTTTTAAAACGTTAACACGCTTCATAATAAAAGCCATACCCGTCATATTTATTACAACGGCAGGAGGCTCAATCATTGCTCTTGTTACGGCAACCGAAACTGTTGCATATTCATTTTCATCTTTATTATTTGATTTTATTACCCTTGCCAATTCGTTAGACTTTATTGCTCTATATACGTCATTTTTTTGAGAAACGGGGAACTCTATGGGTTCATTAATAATGGCGCCTACTAAAAATGATTCCGGAAGCGCTTCTGCTTTAACTGTTACTTCATAATCAGTATCAGCTGCAACATAATCAGGCGCACTAACTTCAACTTTTAAATTTTTTGCTTCCCCGTACTTTATAGAAACAACCTCCGATTTAACATCGGTTGCAATAATTTTCCAATCATTCCCGTCTTTGCGCAAATAATTTGTATAGTATATTTCTGAATTAATAGTCCCTTTATCTTCAAACTCTTTTATAGCTTTAACGGTATCACCTTTTATTATTTCATGCCCGTCAACAGCCGCATAATTACCGTTAATTTTTATTTTATCAAGCATAGTCATATATTCGACATTTTCATATGAATCACTTGATAACTCCATCATTTTAAATATTGTATCTTTATTAAAACCGTCATTATTAACGAAATTATCGTCATACATCCGTCTTAATTTTTCCGTATTATTACCGGATGAGTATTTGTCATAGTTTTTAAAAAAATCTATTATTTGTTTTTCAGGCGTTTTTTTGAATTTATTTTTTAAACTAATTTTTTCAATTATACCTATTTCTTTAGTATCAAATTGACCTTCTTCCACTTTTATTGTTTCTTTTAGTGCATTATCAGGAATAGGTGTAAGTGCAAAAGACTCATTCGGCAATATAAAAATAATAAATAATACTAATAATAAATCCCTAAATTTTCTGTTATTCATAATAATCTCTAACTTTCTCTGTTTCTGTACAATAAACATAAAAATAAATCCGTACTGACTAATAACAAGTTTATAACATATAACCAAAAAACAATATCCACAGTATTGATGATTTTGTTAATCATTCCGAAAATATAGCCTATAATAATAAGGCTTAAAAACAGCCTGCTTTTTCCTTTAACCGATTTTGTTTTGTAAGTTTTTAAAACGGCAAAAGGCCAGCTTGCACCGAAGCAGATAAGCATCACCGCTTCAAATACACTCATTGAATTTATATGAAAACTCTGAATTAAAAAATTTAACATTTTAATCTCCTTTATTTTACTTAAATTTTAGCATGAATTTTTTTTTGGTAGAATATGAAAAAAGGAAAAATTATATGATTTTAGTAATTGATATAGGAAATACAAATATAACCTTGGGAGTCTTTAAAGATAATGAAATAAAAAACTCCTGGAGATTATCAACGGAAATAACAAGAACGGAAGATGAATACGGTATATATATAAAAAATTTATTAAGAGAAGCCCATTTGGAAAATGAAATAAAAAATGCCGTAATATGCAGTGTTGTGGTTCAATTGACCGAAAAAATAGAAAGTGCAATAAAAAAATATTTAAGTATAAATTCTTTTATAATTTCACATAAAATAAAAACAAACATCAAATTAAAAACAGATAATCCTTCACAAATAGGAGCAGACAGGATAGCAAATGCATGTGCTTTGGCAAAATTATATAAACTTCCGGCAATTGCAGTGGATTTTGGAACAGCCACCTCTTTTGATATAGTAAATGCCGAGGATGAATTTGTAGGAGGAATAATAACGGCGGGAATGAAAATTCAAGCGGAAGCACTTAGCAGTAAAACATCAAAATTACCCGATTTAAATATAGAAATACCTAAAAGTGCAATAGGTAAAAATACAATAGATGCAATGCTTTCAGGTGTTGTTTTGGGACATGCCACCATGATTGACGGTCTGATTGAAGAGTGCGAAAAAGAATTGGGGCAAAAAGCCTATATTGTTGCAACAGGCGGATATTCTTCCGTTATATCCAATTATTTAAGAAGAAAATTTGATGACATAAATCCCGATTTAACTTTAATTGGCGCAAAAATATTATTTGATATGAATAATATTGCATAAATCCAATAATTATGCTAAAATTTTCCTGCTGTAAGGAGGAAAATGAAATGAGAAAAGCAATCTACCCCCCCCCGGGTGAAAAAACATTATAAAAGTTTTACTTTAGCCGAGGTTCTTATTACTCTTGTTATTATAGGAATTATTGCGGTATTAACAATACAAATTTTATTTGCGGATACAAGGAAGAAAGATTATTCCGGCCGAATAAAGAAATTTTATTCCGCTTTAAATCAAGCACAAATGAGAGCAAAAGCAGACGGGAACGATTGGGAAGAATGGGCATATAATGCAAGCGGAGAGAATGACTTCTCAGGTGAAACAGTTAAGAGTTTCTTAGATAAATATTTATTGCCTTATATGATATATACAGATGTTTATAAGGATGCTTCTTCAACCCAAGGTTATTATTACGTTATACTAAATGACGGAACATTTTTTAAAATAGCAAAATTTACCTGTATTGACATACAATTTGATGTTAACGGGTTTAAAGGTCCAAATAAGGAAGGAGTGGACAAATATTGGTTTTTATACTGTCCTTTAGCAGATACTTTCAGCCCTGTCAAAGCTAAAATTACTTCCTACAAAAATACCTCAATAACATCCAGAGAAAAAGCTTTAGATAAATGTAAAGAAAGCAGAGGTTACTGCTCGGGACTCCTTGAATACGATTCTTGGGAATTTAAAGATGATTACCCCCATCATATTTAAAAGAAATAAGAGGTTTAGAATTATATTGTCAATTTTTGCACTTTATATATTAAATCGGTAAGTTCTCTTACCGCTCCTCTTCCTCCACGTTTTGAGGATACAAAATGACAAACGGCTTTAACCTCACTAACCGCATCACTTGGGCAGCATGCCAGTCCAACTTCTTTTAATACGCATATATCAGGTAAATCATCACCCATATAAGCAACCTGAGAGAAATCCAGCTTAAATTCCTCCAATAATTCTTTCATTGCATTCAGTTTATTTTTTTGTCCCATATATAATTTAGTCATTCCAAGGTTATTAAAACGATGTTTAACTGTTGCATTATCCCTTGCGGTAATTATAGCGGTATATATTCCGCTTCTTGTTAACATAACTATACCTTGTCCGTCTTTTGCATTAAACGTTTTGTATTCTTTACCGTCCTCATCAAATATAATACTGCCGTCAGTCATTACACCGTCAACATCGAACACAACCATTTTTATTTTTAATGCTTTATTTCTTAATTCAATATTAAACACTATGCCACTCCCGCTTTAAGTAAATCATGAATATGCAGTATTCCTACGGGATGATTATTTTCATCACATACCGCAAGAGAAGTAATAGAGTACTTTTCCATTAATGCCAGAGCTTTTGATGCCATATCATCCCCTGAAATGGTCTTAGGATTTTTAGTCATAACCGATTCGTTTTGGAGAACAGAAACATCGGGATATCTCAATAAAATTCTTCTGATATCTCCGTCTGTAATAAGTCCCGTTAATTTTCCTTCTTTGTTAATAATCAAAGCGCAGCCTAATCTTTTTTTAGAGATTAAATCAACAGTTTCAAGAAAAGTATCATTTTCATGCGCTACGGGTAATAAATCTTTATCTTTCAGCATTAAATCTTTAACCAAATAAATAAACCCTTTTCCGAGTTTACCCGAAGGATGGTAAAGCAAGAAATCTTCCGTAGAGAAACCTCGTTTTTTTAATAAGCATACGGCAATGGCATCACCCATCGCCAATGTAGCCGTCGTACTTGCCGTAGGAGCTTTCCCCAAAGGGCATGCTTCTTTTTCCACAGAAATATCAAAATATATGTCAGAAGCCTTACCGAGTGTTGAATTTTTGTTGCCGGCAAGGACTATAAGCGGAACTTCAAACCTCTTTATTAAAGGAAGCAAATTTAATAATTCTATTGTTTCTCCGCTGTTTGATATTGCAATTACAACATCTTCTCTTGTGATAATACCCGAATCACCATGAGTACTTTCCGCCGGATGAAGAAAATATGCCGGAGTACCGGTGGAAGAAAGTGTTGCGGCTATCTTTCTTGCAATCAAGCCGGATTTGCCCATCCCCGTTACTATTACTCTTCCTTTTGACGAAATTATTGTTTCTATTGCATTTTCAAGATTATCATTTAATCTTTCCTTCAATTTTAAAATAGAGTCAGACTCAATTTGAAAAACTTCCTTTGCCAACTCTTCCATTTGAGAACTTTTTAATATTTCCACTTAAACAATCCTTCTATCCCTGCCTTTTAAATTATACAATAAAGAAGTTAAATAATATATATAGATTATTGTTTTGTTAAGTTTAAAATTGTATATTTATTCTGTCTGAGACAGGCAAAAATTTTAAGGAGAAAAACATGAACTTTGAATTAAATCTTTCAATTGAAGAATTAAAAAAAAGAACGCATAAAGACTACTTAATAAGAAAACCTATGCTTGATAAAGATGCAAAAGAATATCTTGATTTATCATCCGGAGATAAAGAAGCTCTCAAACATCTTGTTAAAGCCGCTCAATATGCCAATATTATTTTCATGAAGCAGGATAATGAACTTAATATACCTTTTATGAAATATTTAGAAGAAAATAAAGACAATGAAGCTATACAGTTAACAAAAATCTTATTTGATGCTCAGCTCGGAATAACAGGTATAGATTCAGAATCAAATAAAGTAATTCTGTTAAAATCAGTAAAAGAACTTGACGGAAAAGCTTTTTATCCCTCAGATATCACGAAAGAAGAATTACAATCCATACTTAAACAGATGCTTAAAGATTCCGAAACAGAAGAAGTTAAAAAAATACTATCTCAAAGAACAATAGTTAAAAGAAACGGGAAGAAACTATACGCTCTTGACTACACGGAAGCATTTAAAGAAGAATTTAATAAAATAGCGGATGAATTGGAATTAGCAGCTAAAACATCAACAAACAAAGATTTTAATGAATATTTAATCCTTCAGGCAAAGGCATTACGGGAAAATAATCCTATGCTTGACGCCCAAGCCGATAAAAAATGGGCATCACTTCAAGATACTCCATTAGAATTTACCATTTCCAGAGAACAATATGCCGATTTATTAACCGGTACCGTAGTAGAAGATAATGAGTTAAAACAACTGCTCGATAAAAATAATATAATGCCTTTATCAAAAGATTCCATAGGTATAAGAGTAGGAATAGTAAACAAAAAAGGAACACAAGATTTATTAAAAGTAAAACATTTCCTTCCGTTAATGGCTGAAAATATGCCGTTAAAAGAACGTTATGAACAAAATATATCATCCGAAAACGATAATCTTCAAACAATGGCTGATGTTGATATCGTTGCTTTAAGAGGAGATGAAGGTTCATATAGAGGCGGGATTACTATAGCCCAAAATCTTCCGAACAATGATAAATTGTCATTAACGATAGGGGGCGGAAGGAGAAACGTATATCACAGACAAGTAAGAACAAGTAATTCTCCCGAAGCGGAAGAAAGAAGAAAAAAACGATTAAGGGCAACTTTAAATCCCGAACTGCATAAATATTATAACCCCGAAGCTGACCATTGGTTTACAATAGGGCATGAAAACGTTCACTCATTAGGCCCGAAATCAGGAACGGAAGCGCTGGGTAAATATAAAAACATAATTGAAGAAAATAAAGCCGATATGGGTTCTTTAGCTTTGCTTGACGTATTATGCGAAAACGGAGTTTACACTCCGGAAGAGAAAAAACAAATTTTAGTCACTTTTGGAGCAAATGCTTTTCTTAAAGCAAAACCCGAACTTTCGCAAGCTCATAGGGTAAGAACTGTTATGCAGACTTATTTCTTTATTAAAGAAGGAGCCATAAAGGTTAATAATGAAGGGATAATTGACCTTGATACCGATAAAATGATTTCCGCCGCAAGAAAAATGCTTACAGAAATTATAGAAGTACAGCTTTCTCAAGATTATATTAAAGGTGAAAATTACGTTAACAAGTATTTTCAATGGACTAAAGATTTTGAAATTATGGCGGAAAAACTCAAAGAAACGGATAAATCCTTAAACGGAATAATAATTACACCTCTTGCCGATTTTCTTATTAAAGAATAATTGTTAAATATTATTAAAAAAGCATATCTGTTATAAATATAACAGATATGCTTATGTTAAATTAATAGTAAGTTTTCATATAAGGATGTGTCATGCAAATAAAACCCGTAAATTATAATTTCAGCTTAACTAATCATTCAAGATTACATTCTCAAAATATTTTCAGACAAAATTACACTAAGTCTGTATCAAAAGATACTTTTGAGTGTATTTCATTCGGAAAAAAAGAAAAATCAGATACCGAATTTGAATTGAATTTATCAGAAAAAGAGTTGGATAAGCGGCTTGAAAAAGATTATTTTAAAACAATAAAGATGTTAACATTTCAAGACAGCCAATATCAAGATTTAGATGAGGGAGATAAAGAAGCACTCATGCATCTTGTAAAAGCTGCTCAATACGGAGATGAAATATTTTATCAACAGGATAACAAATATAATAAAGCATTTTTGGAATATTTAAACAGGGAATCCGAAAAAGGCAATACAGCAGCAATGAAAACAAAAATTCTTTTTGACGGTCAAAAAGGAATAATAGGAGTAGATAATAAAGCCAATGAAGTTAAATTGGCAAAAGGAATTAAAGAACCTAAAGGTAAAGGTTTTTATCCGTATGATTTAGAGGCTGATGAGTTTCGGAAAATACTCAAGAATATGTTAAAATCCAATCAAGCAGAAGAAGTCAGACGTATATTAAGCCAGAGAACAATGGTTGTGAGAGATTCAAATCAATTAAAGGCAGTGGATTATACGGAAGCATTTAAATATGAATTTAACAAAATAGCGGATGAATTGGAATTAGCGGCTAAAACTTCAACCAATAAAGATTTTAACGAATATTTAATATTGCAGGCAAAGGCATTAAGAGAAAATAATCCTATGCTTGATGCCCAAGCCGATAAAAAATGGGCATCACTTGAGGATACGCCGTTAGAATTTACCATTGCAAGAGAACAATATGCTGATGAATTAACCGATTCTGTATTCGAAGATAAAGAGTTAAAGCATATGCTCGAGGAAAACAATATAAAACCCGTATCAAAAGATTCAATCGGAATAAGGGTCGGAATAGTAAATAAAGAGGGAACGGAAAATATATTAAGAATAAAAAAATATTTGCCGTTATTGGCAAAAAATATGCCTCTAAATGAATTATACGAACAAAATATTTCTTCTTCTAATAATCTTCAAACAATGGCAGATGCAGACATAGTAACATTAACAGGAGATGAAGGTTCATATAGAGGCGGAATTACCATTGCGCAAAATCTTCCGAATAACGATAAACCGTCATTGCAAATCGGAGGAGGAAAACGTAATGTATACCACAGACAGGTAAGAAAAAGCGGTATAAAAAACGGGAATATGAAGGATAATCTTCATAAAATTTTAAATCCCGAATTACATAAATATTACAATAATGAAGCATCTCATTGGATAACAATAGGACATGAAAATGCGCACTCTTTAGGACCGGTAAAAGGGAAAAGTGCCTTAGGCAAATACAAAAATATTATAGAAGAAAGTAAAGCGGATATGGGTTCTATTGCCTTTCTTGATATCCTAACCCAAGAGGGAGTTTATACGGAAGAAGAAAAAAATCAAATGCTTACTGTTTTTGCATTAGATTGTTTTCTAAAGGCGAAACCCAATTTATCCCAAGCACACAGAGTCCGCAGTGTAATGCAGTCATATTATTTTATGAAGGAAGGTGCCGTAAGTGTTGATAAAAACGGAGTAATTGATATAAATTTAGATAAAATGATTCCGACAGCAAATAAAATGCTCACGGATTTAATAAAAATTCAATTATCCCAAAACCCTGAAGCGGCTGAAAAATTTGTAAACGAAAACTTTCAATGGACAAACGATATAGAAAATGTTGCAAAAAATTTAAGAGAAATAAACAAAGTTCTAAACGGTACAATTGAAACACCGCTTGCCGATTATTTACTTCAAATATAATTTATCCGAAGAAAAATAGCCCGCAATAACAGTTGAAAATAAAATATTACTGTGATAGTATTGAGTCATGGATGTTTATACAAAGGGGGAAGTTTAATGGAAATACAGGCTGTAAAACCAATTCACTCTAATCAAGCTGAAAGTTATTTAGCTTCTGTTAGTCCCGTTAAAAAAGTTGTTGTTCAACCGAATATAGATAACGATAAAAATTGTAATAATGCCTGTTGTGATATTTTTGAAAACAGTTATTCTCCCGATTTAATTGAGAAAAAATATGATTTAGCATGCAGACTTGCGGCATACTATAAAAATCAATACGAAAAACTTTCCCAAAACGGTTGTTGTGTTGCATAATTTAACATTAAATAAATAACTGGACTTAGCTCTTATTATATGTTATTTATTTTTTATGAGTAATAATGAAAAGTATTGGTATGGGTTTGCAAAATTAACAAAAGCATCTTCGCACTTTGTTAATATATTATATAATTATTTCGGCTCAATAGAATTAGCTTGGAATGCGCAAACATACGATTTATGGAAAATACCAGGGCTTAAAAAATCCACAATAGAAGCATTTCTTGAAGAAAGAAAAAATATTAATCCTGAAGAATGTATGGATTATATAAAAGAAAGAGGATTTGATTTTATACATCCCGAAGATAAAAGATATCCCGAGGCATTAAAAAATATTGATAACCCGCCCACAGGGCTTTTTATGACAGGGGATATTGAACTATGCAATTTGGAGCGTGCAATAGCCGTGGTCGGTTCAAGAAGAGCAAGCGAAAATTCTAAAGCGGTTTTAAGAAACATTTTAGACGGATTTCATAACACTGACGTCTGCATAATCTCCGGTATGGCAGAAGGAATAGATACCGTTGCGCACACAAGTGCGCTTAATAATAATTTAAAAACCATAGCCGTTATTGGCGGAGGTTTTGATAAACTTTACCCTAAGTCAAATAAAAAATTATTTGAAAGAATAAAAGATAACCAAGGCGCAGTATTAACGGAATATTGGCCTGATTCAGATGCTTTAAGCTTCCATTTTCCGTTAAGAAACAGAATAGTATCGGGATTATCAAAAGGAGTACTCGTCGCAGAAGCCGCACTAAAATCAGGCGCCATGATTACGGCACGTCTTGCTCTGGAGCAAGGAAAAGAACTAATGTGCATGCCGGGATTAATTTCCAATCCCAATACCCAAGGAGTATATAAACTAATAAAAACAGGCGCCTCAGTTATTACATCATATGAGGATATTCTTGATGCTATGGGCTGGAAAATTGAAAAAATACCTTCAAATAATAATAAATCCGATAATAAGTTTTCAACCGAGGAATTATTAATTCTCGATGCAATAAAAAAAGATATGCTAAATATAGATGAATTAATTTTAAAAACTAATTTGAATATAAACGATTTAATGATAATATTAACAAAGTTAGAACTAGAAGGCATAATTTCCCAAACAAACGGGGAAAAATATATTTCATTAATATAGAGAGAAACATGGCAAAGAAAAAAGAAAATATATTGGTAATAGTGGAATCACCCGCAAAGTCAAAAACAATAAAGAAGATATTGGGAAATTCATATGACATAGAAGCAAGTTACGGACATATAAGGGATTTTCCTCCAAAAGTTTTAGGGTTTAATGTACAAAATAATTTTACCCCCACATTTGAAATTATTCCCGAGAAAAAAGCACTTGTAAAAAAACTGAATGAAATGGCAAAGAAAGCCGATAAAGTCTATTTGGCATCTGACCCTGACCGTGAAGGAGAAGCAATAGCTTGGCATGTAAGACAGGTTATTGATGTTCCTGATGAGAAAGTATTCAGAATTGAATTTAACGAAATAACCCCAAAAGCTGTAACATATGCCGTGGAGCATTCAAGACAAATAGACATGAAGAGGGTAAAAGCTCAACAAACAAGACAGATTTTGGACAGATTGGTAGGTTACAAAATAAGCCCTGTATTATGGGAAAAAATGAGAAATTATCATTTATCGGCGGGAAGAGTTCAAAGTGTTGCATTAAAAATGATATGCGAACGTGAAGAGGAAATTAATGCATTTACTCCCGTTGAATTTTGGACTGTTTCAATTGAGTTGATGAAAGGTAAAATTAAGTTTAATGCAGAGCTGGCAAAATATAAAAATTCAAAAGTCGATATCAAGACCGAAAAAGAAGCCGATAAAATTGTAAAATATTTAAAAGAAGTAAAAGAATACACGGTTTCAAAAATAACAACAAAAAATACAAAAAGAAAGCCAACCGCACCGTTTATCACCTCAACTCTCCAACGAGAAGCAAGCAATAAACTCGGCTACGGTGTTTCAAAAACGATGCAAATTGCTCAAAAGTTGTATGAAGGAATAGATATAGGTTCTGACGGCCCTGTCGGGCTTATTACATATATGAGAACGGATTCCGTTCGTATTTCCGATGATGCACAAGCATTTGCAAAAGATTTTATTATAAATAATTACGGAGAAAAATATTATCCTAAAACTCCGAATAATTATGTAAAAAAATCAAAAAATGTTCAAGATGCCCACGAAGCAATAAGACCGTCATATATAGATAAGACTCCCGAAAGTATAAGACAATATTTAACCGCAGAACAATATAATTTATATAAGTTAATATGGAGTAAGTTTGTAGCTTCACAAATGGAGAATGCGGAAGTAAAAAATACGACCGTAGATATAGAAGCAGGTGATTGTCTGTTTAAGTCAGGAGTTAGTAAGATAACTTTTGACGGCTATTTAAAAATATATAATGAGTCAGACGAAGAAGAAATAAAAACTAAAATCCCCGATTTAAAAGAAGGTGACAAATTAGAATTAAAAGACATAATTCCGAAACAACATTTTACAAGTCCGCCGGCAAGATATACGGAAGCCTCGCTTGTTAAAGCGCTGGAGGAGCACGGAATAGGCAGACCGAGTACATATGCGCCTATCATATCAAAAATTCAACAAAAAAATTATGTTGAAAAAAAGGAGAAAGCACTTGCTCCTACACTTTTAGGAACTAACTTATGCAAACAGCTTTCCGAACATTTTAAAGATATTATGAATTACGAATTTACCGCCAATATGGAAAGTAAACTTGATGATATAGCAGAAGATAAACTTAAGTGGAATGAAGTAATACAAGAATTTTATACCCCTTTTATAGAAACAGTATCGGAAGCTAAGAAGAATATGCAAAAAGTAAGTATGGAAACTGATGTAGTATGTCCGAACTGCGGAAGTAAAATGGTAATAAGAACAAGCCGATTCGGAACACAATTTTTAGGTTGTTCAAAATATCCCGAATGCAAAACAATGCTGCCGTTAAATAAAGAAGGACAAATAGAAAACCAACCGCAAGAAACAGATGAAAAATGCGAGAAATGCGGGTCTGATATGATACAAAAAACAGGTCCTTACGGCCCGTACTTAGAATGCACCAATGAAAATTGCAAGAACAGAAAAAGAATTATAAAATCAACAGGTGTAACGTGTCCAAAATGCAATAAAGGTGAAATTGTATTTAAAAAATCGAAATACGGAAAAGTATTTTTCGGCTGCAGTAAATATCCGGAGTGCGATTTCGTATCTTGGTATGAACCTGTTAACGAAAAATGCCCCGAATGCGGGAATATTTTAGTAAAAAAGATTACGAAAAAGTCAAAAAAATTAGTATGTTCTAACACAAAGTGTAAGTTTTCAAAAGATATGGAAGAATAAATTATGTATAAATTCGCATTAATAGGTTATCCTCTTTCACATTCAATGTCAAAAGTAATACATGAAGCGGCATTTAAATCATTAGGTTTGGAAGGCAGTTATGAATTACTTGAAACAACCGGAGAAGAACTGGTAGATACATTAAAGAACATAAGGTACGGAGGATATAACGGATTTAACGTAACAATCCCGTATAAAGTTCCTGTTACATTGTTTTTATCAGGTTCAGATAAAACGGCAAATATAGCGGGCAGTGTCAATACCGTAAAAGTAATGGAGGATTCATCATTATACGGATACAATACGGATGTATACGGATTTGTAGAAGCAATAGAAGATAATGCAAAAAAAGAAATAGCAGACAATAATGCGGCAATATTAGGTTCAGGCGGAGCCGCAAGAGCTGTGGGAGTCGGTATTTCTCTGTTAAAAGCCAAAAAAATTGATTTTTATGCAAGAAATATTCTAAATGCATCCGAAACAATTGACATTCTAAGAAAAACTTTTCCTGATGTCCAAATGGATTGTATACAAATAGACAATTTAAAAGATTTGTCAGAATATAAAATTGTAGTTAATACAACCCCGATAGGAATGAAAAATAAAGCAATGGGGTTATCTCCTATAGACGAAAATATAATAAAAACAATGTCTTGTGAGTCAATAATATATGATATTGTTTATAATCCTTTGAATACGGAATTAATAAAGCTGGCAAAGAAGTATAATATAAGAACAATAAGAGGTCTTGATATGCTTATTCACCAAGGCGCAAAAGCATTTGAAATATGGACGGGGAAAAAACCCGACATATTAAAAATGAAAATAGCAGCCTTGGAAGAAATGGCAGAATAAACCGATTAATGACCGTGATGGTGATTGTTGGGATGCATCGGAGGTTTAGCCGGAGGTCTGTTTGGATTTGCCGGCGGTATAGGAGGTCTTATTCCTGTTTGAGGTGAAGGCCCGAACGGCGGGTATTTTTTCCCATAATTAAAACCGAATCCTCTGTAGTTAAAACTTCCCATATAACCTCCATACGGGTAATAAACAGGATTTCTGTATTGTATTATATTTGTATAATAAGGCAAAGGATAATATATAGGCTGTTGTCCGTTCTTTAATATTTCTGATTCTAATTTTTTATTTTCAGCTTCCGCTTTTTTATTTTCTTCTTCAAGTTTTTCCAGTTCTAATTTTTTTAATTCGGATTCCTGCCTCAATTTTTCCTGTTCTATTTGCTCCTTTGAAGGATTAATTTGTAAAACTTTTGTATACCCGCCTTTTGAGTATGCGGTTTCAGGAAAAATAAAAATAATTAAAAATACTATTAATAATATAAGTTTTTTATTCATATTATAAAGTTCCTGACATGTAAAACGAAGTCAAATAAAAAAAGTTCAAAATTATCTGTAATTTTGAAATTGCAGCGGCACCGAATAAGCATCCTCATTTTGTCTTAACATTTTAATAACCGCCTGAAGCTCATCCTTGTCTTTACCCGAAACTCTTATTTGTTCACCTTGAATCGAAGCCTGCACTTTTAATTTCGTATTTTTTATATCCGCAACAATTTTTTTTGCAAGCTCTTGACTCAAGCCTTTTTTCAGATTAAAAACTTGTCTTACATTGCCGCCGAGTGCATTTTCTATTTGTTGTGCATCCAAAATTTTAATACTTAAGTTTCTTTTAATCATTTTTGATTGAAGAATATCAATAATATTTCTCAATTTCATTTCGTCGTTTGTTACAATGGTAACAGATTTATCCGTATCTAAAATAACATCCGAATTAGAACCTTTAAGGTCAAATCTGGTTGCCAATTCCCTTTTTACCTGATCAACCGCATTAACAAGTTCTTGTTTGTCAAATTCAGAAACAATATCGAAACTGCAATCTTTCGCCATAAATAAACTCCTTATCTTAATTATACAATTATACAATAATGTTAAGAATTTACAAAATTATGTGTTAGATATCAACATCTTTCATCATTGAAATTAAGGTAGAAATGGTATTTTCCATAGAAACACTGTCAGAAGTTCTTTGCTGTAAGAATCCGTTTATTTGAGGCATAAGTTCAATAGCTATATCTAATTTCGGATTAGACCCCGGATTATACATTCCCACATCAATTAAATCTTTATTTTCTCTGTATAGAGCCATCAGTTTTCTCATTTTATATGAAGCCTGTTTATGCTCTTCGGTAACTATTTCCGTAAATAAACGGCTTACACTTCCCAAAACATCAATAGCGGGATAATGATTCATTTCCGCAATTTTTCTTGAAAGAAATATATGTCCGTCTACAATACCTCTAACCGTATCAACAACAGGGTCATTAATGTCATCTCCCTCCATTAAAACCGTATACAAGGCAGTAATGGAGCCTCTTGGACTATTTCCGCTTCTTTCAAGCACTTTTTGAAGCCAAGAGAATATAGAAGGCGGATATCCTTTAATTGTAGGCGGTTCACCAATAGATAACCCCACTTCTCTTCCTGCCATTGCGCAACGTGTAACGGTATCCGTCATTAAGAATACCTTTTTACCTTTATCTCTAAAATATTCACAAACCGCAGTAGCGGACAATAAACACTTTTGTCTGATTAAAGGAGGCTGGTCGCCCGTAGAACAGACAATAACTGATTTTCTCATACCTTCTTCACCGAGAGAATTTTCAATAAATTCTTTAACTTCCCTTCCACGTTCTCCGATTAGAGCAACTACGTTAACATCGGCATCCGAATTTCTTGCAATCATACCGAGCATCGTACTTTTACCGACACCTGAGCCTGCGAATAATCCCATTCTCTGACCTGCACCTAATGTCAGCATTGAATCAATAGCCCTTACTCCGGTAGAAAACATTGTTTTAATTATCGGTCTGTCAAAAGCACCGGGTGCGGGATTTTCGATACTTACCAAAGGTGCGCCTCTTGTATCTAAAGGTTTTCCGTCTATAGGTTCACCTAACGGACTAATTAACCTGCCGAGTAAAAAATCCCCCATCGGTATTTTTATAGAAGTACCGGTTGACTCAACAAGACTTCCCTGCCCTATACCTGCTCCGTCATACAATAACAACAACTGCGCACTTTCACCTTTAAACGCAACTACTTCGGCAGGTTTTCTTTCTCCTTCCGCCGTTTCAATAAAACATAAATCACCTATTTTTAAACCGGGAAGCTTAACCTCTACTGTCAAACCCAATAATTTTGAAACTGAGCCTTTATATGAATATAATTTTGTGGAATTAATTATATCATAGGCTTGTTTCTTAACATATTCAATTGATTTTTCCGTTGATTGTTCTATCATAATCCTACTCAAAATTGTAATTAAGTGCTTCACCGATTGTATCAACAGCTTCAACACGAATATCCGTAATAAGTTCAGAATAAGAAATAACAACTATTGTGGGTATATGACGTTCAAGAAGCTGATATAGAGGTAATCTTATTCTTGGAGAGCAAAGTATAACAGGCTGAACATTAATACTCTGGTGCGCTCTAATTAATGTTGATGCGGCAGATTCAATAAGTTCCTGAACTTGGAGCGGATTTAACAAGAACATTGTACCGAGTTCAGTTCTTTGGCAACTGTCATCAAGTGTTTTCTCCCATTCGGGAGATAAAGTCAAAGCATATAATATTTTATCTTTTGTGCAATTAGCAAGACAGATTTGACGCCCGAGAGCAGCTCTTAAACGTTCCGATAATATATCGGGTTCTTTTGAAAATCTTGCATAGTCGCATAATCTTTCAAATATGAACATAATATCTTTTATAGAAACTTTTTCTCTTATTAAGTTTACGAATATTTTTCTTAAATCACTGGTTGAAATGATTGTGGGTACGAGGTCATTAACAAGCGTAGGATCTTGGCTTTTTACCAATTCCATAAGTTTAAGTACGTCAGTTTTAGTCATAATTTCATCAACATATTTTCTGACACATTCCTGAAGGTGAGTAATAATAACATCAACGGAATCGACAGCAGTAATACCCTGCTGAGTCTTTAAAAATTCAGTATCCATCCAGTAAGCTTGAGTTTGATACGTAGGGTCAAGTCCGATAATAGCATCTTTAGGCACTTCTCTGCCTGTTGAATCCCACTGGTCAGCAATAACCATACTCTTTTTAGGATATACCGTTCCCGTTGCAACCCTGTTATTTCTTACGGAAATCATATATTCATTAGGCCCTATTGCCGAAGAATCCATAATTCTAATATTAGGTATAATATATCCGAGTTCATCCGTAACACGCTGTCTTAAAGCTGCAATTTTAGGAAGCAATAGCCCGTCTTGCTCAGGGTCGGCAATTACCAAAAGACCTGTTCCGACTTGGAGATTTAATACATCAACCCCCAATCTTTCATACATTCTGTTAGGATTGGTTAAATCGGACATACTTCTTTTTACTGATTCCAACTGACCTAATTGGGATTGAACATCTTTATTAACGGAAACAATCAAAAATGCGCCCAGGATTACAAGTGCATAAACAGTAAAAGTATACCAAGGCAATCCTGTAATAAAGCTCGTAAGAGCAATCAAAACAAGGAAAACGACGGTAAAAATCAAGCTGGAGGGTTTATTAAGTATCTGTCCAGCCAAATCACCGCCTAAAGAACCGCCTGCCGCAGTAGAACGGGTCATAACGATACCTGCCGCAATTGCCATTAACAAAGAAGGTAATTGAGCTGCAAGTCCGTCACCTACGGTTAATACCGTATATTTTTGAACGGCTTCGGCCGGCTGCATTCCCTGCATTAAAACACCAATGGTTAATCCGCCTACAATATTGATGACAACAATGATTATACCTGCCATTGTATCACCTTTTACGAATTTCATCGCACCATCCATTGAACCGTATAAGTTTGACTCTCTTTGTAAGTCCTCTCTTCTTTTTACAGCTTCATCCGGAGAAATTAATCCCGCATTAAAGTCAGCATCAATTGTCATCTGTTTACCGGGCATAGCATCTAATGCGAATCTTGCCGCAACCTCGGCAATACGTTCGGAACCTTTTGTTATTACCATAAACTGAACAATAGTAATAATTATAAATATAACAAACCCTACAACCAGATTACCGCCGGTAACGAAATTCCCGAATGCATCTATTACTTCTCCTGCCTCACCTTTTGCAAGTATTAATCTTGTTGAGGCAATTGATAATACCAATCTGAACATTGTACCGATAAGTATTATTGAAGGAAATGATGCCAATTCCAAAGGACGCTGTATATACAACGATATCATTAATAATAATATACCAAGAGTTATATTAAAGCTTATAGCGAAGTTAACAACAACCGGAGGAAGCTCACAAATAAGCAAGACAATAAGCAATATTACAAATATTGCCAAAGCAATTTCACTTATCATTGAAGGTTTAGCACCTTGAGGCTGAGCCATTCCTTATGCACCCTCCTTTCCCGCTTTCAAAGCTTTTGCTATTATCATTAACTGTGTTTCCAATGAAGCATCCACTATTCCGTTAGATGTTTCAACTATTACTCCCCCTTCTTTTATATTATTATCGGGTATTACCATTATTTTTGCTTCCGTATTATTATCCGAAAATATTTCGGGCAGATTATCTTTTACCAATTCCACATCTTTGGGCATAACTCTTAATGTTATTTTATTTTCTGTTCTGTTTATATCCGCAACAGCTTCTTTAATTATGGGAATTAATACATTTTGATTAGCTTCCACCTGAGTTTGAAGAATTTTTTTTGCTATTTCAACGGAAATATCAAAAATACACTCCGAAACCTTTTGGAACACTTCATCTTTATAAGTATAAAACTCCGTGAACTTACTTTTTATTGTTTCCAAGTCTTTAACCGCATTTTGAATCCCCGTTTCATATCCTTCGATTCTTGCCGCTTCTTTAATAGAAATAGCCTCTTGTTGAGCACGTGTAATAAGATTTCTGTCCTGAGTTCTTCTGTATCCTCTTCTTCTTGTTCCTTCTCTTCTTTCTTCCCTTTGCTCAAATTTAATATTTTCAATATCTAAATCATCAAAATCATCAATATCATTTTCCTGTAATTGATTTTCATCCTCAATATTTTCAGCCTCATTTTCATTTAACATTTCAGGCTGAACATCTTCAGGTTGAGTTTCAATTTCATTATTTAAATTTTTTAAATATTTTTTTTTAATTATCATTGATTTTTTCTTCTATACTTTTCACAAGTGAAAATAAGACTCTGGGGGTGAATACTTCTTTTGCCGGAAATTGCGTATCTAAAATTAAATCTTTTACGGCTTCTCTCTCATTTAGAGCTATTTGGCTTAATATATCTATCGGTGTTGATTTAAGGAGTTTATAGTGCTGCTTTAAAATTTTATCAACATTTATTGTTCCTGAAATAGGCAATATTTTTTTTATTTCTTCAAGAGATTTTAAAATAACATCATGGTCAATTTTATCTTCCAAATTACCCATTTTCATATAATTTAAGACGTGTGAGGCATCTTCTCCGTTCAAATTTGACAATATTTCCTGTGCTTTATCAGAAGGAAGTTTTTTTAAAACTATTGCTAAAGACGCAAGTTTTAAGACTTTTTTATCCTTATTATTCGGTGCATTATCAGAACCTTGTTGTATCTTTTTAAGATTTACTTCATCCTCAGTCTTTTGCACCATATCTTTTAAATTTGATTTATTTACGGCATTATTATACTGTTCTTCATTTAACTCGCCCCTTTTTACAAGTTTTTTCAATTCGTCTGAGTATACCTGCTGAACTTTTTCTTCAACTAAAGATATAATGGCATCTTGGGGCATCTTTTTTATAATAGCCAATTTTGCGGTATTAAATATATTTGCCGCAATAATTTGAAGAATATTTCCCCTTCTGTCCTCGGGAATATTTCCGGTTATTAAATCAATGGATTTATGAAAAGTCCATTCGCCTATAAATTGAGTTACGATAGAAGCTTGGTCTGCGGTAAAATTAAGCTGAGCATCGTTATTTAAAGCTTCACCCGCCATTAAACAGAATTTTTTTACGGTTTCGACTATATCTTTTTTTTCTTTATCGCTTATTCCCTCAGGCGCAACGTTAGAATTCGGCTGCATCAGGACTTCCAATGCCTGACGTGCTAAGTCTATTGAAAATGCTTTATAATCGAATCCCTCTATCGGCATTTATTACTCCAACTACGATTTTTCTATCCAACTCTTTAATTCTTTAAGAGTCTTTTCACTATCCCCTCTTTGTATATCGGACGAAACTTCTTCAATTACATCATCCAATGAATTATTTGAATTGCTTCTGTCCCTCATTTTTTCAATTTGCAATTGTTTTTGCTGTTCCAAAAGTTCTTGGGTCAAAATTGTTTGTTTCTCGATTAATTCTGCCGCTTTTAAATTTACATCAACAATTTGTTGTTCTTGTTCATTAGATTTTATTTTTAATTTTTTAAGCTCCTCTTCCTGTTCATAAGAAGAATCCTGCAATTTTTTATGAACAAAAACGAATCCTACAAACAATCCGATAATGATTAGAGCAACAGCAAGCCACCACGGATTACCCGATGAAGCCGGCACAGGCAGATTTACAGGTCTGTCTGCCGCCAAATACGGATCAATTGTTTCAGCATATGCAATAGAAACATCATCAGGTGAGACCTTAGGTGATGCAGCCTTTGCTATCTGATATTTCAATTCTTTTTCCGTCATATTTGTCGGCATTGCATCAGCATTCATTGTTACCGCAATTGATATTTTTTCTATTATTCCCGTTTTATAATATTCTGTCGTATGAGTTTTACCCACACCATATGTAGTTTCAGTAGCATTTCTTGAATAGTTTTTATTTTGTGTTGAACTTGATGATGATGTTTGAAGCCCGTTGGGAAGATAAACACTAACCGCATCAGAACCTTTATTTGAGTCTTGTGAATTATCTCCTAAACCTTCATTAAATGTCTGCTCTACTACAGGAGTTTTATTCTCCGAATCATATGAAATACTTGTAGTTTCTTTAGGCACCTGATTCAAAAACGTACTTACCGTAACAACATAATTCCCGTGACCTAAAAGCATATCAAGCTGAGAAGCCACTTTATTCTGCATATATGAATCATTTTCCTGTACTTTAGATATCTGATCATCAATTGCTTTTACTAAACTGTTATATACATTACCGTTAGAATCAGTAATGGAAATATTTTCAGCTTCCAAATCAATCACACTGCCCATTAATAAGCTTTTTATAGCTTTAATAATAGAGCTGTCAAGTTTAACTCCGGCAGCAACCGTTAACATTACGGTTGCGCTTATAGGTTTTTTATCGGCTTTAAACATAGTATTTTCAGGAATTGAAACCAAAACAGAAGCATTATCAATTCCGGGCATTTGCCTGATTAATCTTGACAATTCACCGTTGACGGCACGTGCAAGTTTTATTCTTTTATCTTCTCTTGTTGATGTAAAATCATTTTTATCAAAGATTTCAAGCCCTACATTTTGGTCAACCAAGCCGCTTTTTACGACCAATAACAATGCAGCATCTCTTTGGGAATTTGTATATTTTCCGCCTTCTAAGAATACCGTGGTTTTAGAGCCGTCAGCTCTTCTTTTTGACTGGATTTGCTGGCGAGCCAACAAGGTCTGTATTTCTATTGCCTTGCCTTGATTATCAGTGGTGACAATATCAAATGATTCCTTTTGTATTTTATCAATGGTAGCACCTGCTCCGTTTGATGACTTTGCTCCGCCCGCAAGTACCGCAAACAAAACTATTATAATTAACAGTGCTGCGGCAGCTCCTATTACGGAATATAATATTGTCTTATTTTGCAATAATTCTTTAAAATTCATAAA
This sequence comes from Candidatus Gastranaerophilales bacterium, assembly GCA_947589115.1. Taxonomy (GTDB): domain Bacteria; phylum Cyanobacteriota; class Vampirovibrionia; order Gastranaerophilales; family Gastranaerophilaceae; genus Avigastranaerophilus. The sequence continues at coordinate 33,428 of CANPZP010000013.1, forward strand.
TCCCTAATCTAAATATATACTTTCATCCACTTGATATTATACTATTTTTTTAAAAAAAGGGTAATATCTTTACAATTACATTTATATAGAAATTTGCATAACCGTATTATAAGCATTAACTACTTTTGAAGTGATTTGGCTCGCCATGGTAATACCTAACTCAGCTTTAGTTATTGCAGCCATTACATCATGTATATCAACTTCCGAGCTTCCTGTTATTTGCTGGTTTAATAATTGGTCGGGTTTTTGAACTTCGTTATTCAAATTGCTTACTAAACCGGATAAAACCGTTTTAAAATCACTATCCGGTGATTCACTCAAAGAACTTACACCAAATCCTTTTTGAGAAAATTCGTCAATAGGCATTGACCTTGATAAATCGGAAAAAATGTTAATATTTGGAACTAACTTACTTTCAAGCATTTATACTTACCTTTCATATTATAAATAATTAGCCATTATATTTCTTACATAATTTTGAGTTTCTTTAAAAGGCGGAACGCCGTCATATTTATCCACATTGCCGGGACCTGCATTATAAGCCGCAAGGGCTAATATAATATTTCCGTTATAACGTTCCATCATACTTTTTAGATATTTAACTCCGCCTTCCACATTTTGAACAGGGTTAAAAGGATCTGTCACTCCCAGTGATTTTGCGGTTGACGGCATTAATTGCATTAATCCCTGCGCTCCGGCTGATGATTTTGCCTTCGGATTAAATCCTGATTCTTGCTTAATTAATGCATTTACCAGTTTTTCATCCACTCCGTATTTTTTTGATACTTTTGATATTAAATCTCTTATTTGTGATTTATCATTATAATTTGAAGGCAATATGGGAGTATACAAAGAAAGTGAATCATCATCATCCAAAAAGAAGTTTTCGCCGGTAAAGTTATTTTCCAATTTTACGGCATCGACTTGTTTTGTTGTAAGGTTGCCGAATTTAACTAAACCGTCTGTTTTTGGCTTATTAATATCAAATCTGGTATGAACATCCAAAGAAGAATTCATAACATCTTTAAAAGTTCTTAACTCTTCACCATCGGGAAATTCAACGGAATTAGTTTTTGTCTGTACAAAATTACTTAATTGCTGTGCTCTTGCAACAGCCGCCTGCTGTCCCGAACTGTTTAATAAACTTTGTATTATCCCTGTAAACATAACATACTTACCTTATCAGAATTTATGTGCCGATAGAAGCTGCCCTATCTGCCATTGCTTTACTCATACTCAAAATAGCCAAACTTGCTTCATAAGCTCTTTGTGCCATTATAGCATCCGTAATTTCCACCAGCGGATCAACATTTGAGGTTCTTATATAACCGTTTTCATCCGCATCCGGATGTCCGGGCTTATATAATTTATCACCCAATGTAGGGTCCTCAACTATTCCCGCCATTGCGACACTTCCTGTGGAATACGGCAATGTTCCCGCACCAAAAGTTGTTTCTTTCATTTGATTCATTACACTTAGAAACGAGCTTCTGTCAGTCGCAACCACAAGCGGTATTTTTCTTACATAATTCGGTGTATCAAGATTGGCTATATTTCTTGAATTGATATCCAATCTCATACCATGTACTCTAAGGCCGTCACAGCCTATATTCATTGCACTAAATATTCCCATTAGCTGTTACCCATATTTATTACTGTTCTCATTTGTGTTATTAAAGAAGTCATTCTTCTTGTTGCTATTGTGAAAAGTACTGAATTTTTCTGCATTTCAGATAATTCTCTTGCAACATCAATTCTTTCCGTCGAACTTTCATCCACAGATATGGGAGAAGGTCCCATTTTATGTGCTAAATTTGTTTCCAACGGGTCTGAATATGCACCTAAATACTGTGAAAAAGATACATCTTTTCTTCTGTAATTCGGAGTATTCATATTCGCAACATTTGATGCCAGAGCTTTATGTCTTTCGGTTATCAAATCCATTGCTTTTAATGTATTGCCCATAGGGTCGTGCGGTATTATCATTTACTCACCTTCTTTATTGATTCAATTGAAGTGCTTTTGAATACATATCATTGATAGTTTTCATTACTTTGAAGCTTGCCAGCATTGATGCATTCAGTCTTAACATTGAATTAACTTCATTCAGCATATCAACATTGGTTACTTCTATATTTCCCTGTTTAAATCTTGAATGGTTTTTTAATAATAAAGGTTCTCCTGATTCAACAGTTAAATAAAATTTGTTATTATCACCTTTTTTTAACCCTTCGGGATTTTGGAAATTAACCAACGGAATATTGCCTAATATTTCGACCTCAGTTCCGTCATTAGAAATTATTTCCACGTCGCCGTTAGGTTTAATTACAAAGTTATCATAGTTTACCGGAACCTGAATCCCGTCGCCGACCAAATAACCGTCATTAGTTATTAAATAACCGTCTTTGTCAACTTTAAAAGAACCTTCTCTTGTATATGATACATCACCGTTAGGAGAAGTCACGGGAATAAATCCGACACCGTCAATAGCAACATCAAATTCTCTTGATGTTCTTTGTATTGCTCCGGGGCTGAAATCAGTACGTTCTACACCTGTCAGATACCCGTTTTCATCAAGCATCTGCTCAAATCTTACATTTTTATATCCGTTTGTATTATAATTTGAAACGTTTGTTGATATATACCCCATTTTCTCAAATTGGAGTTCCGAATTGATTATTCCTCTGTTAATTATGCCTTGAAGTGTTGTCATTTATTACCTTTCTAGTTCGTTAACGATGAGATGGCTCTTTGTAAATTTGAATTTTGTATCGTATATAATTGTCTGTTAGCTTCAAAAGTCTTAGGATATGGCATGGCTTGAATAAATTCGGATTGCAGACTGACATTAGAATATTCATTATAACCTTGTCTTACATTCGGAGATAAAACAGCAATACCGTCTTGAGTTACAACGCTCAATATTCCGGCTAATTCCATTTCACGTGTTTTGTTATTTAAAACCCGTACCGTACCGTTTAAATCAATAGAAATATCTTCAAGTTTCTCGGGAATACAAGGCAAAACCAAGGGAGTACCGTTATTAGTTAACACTTTAGACCCGTCTAAAGACAGGATTTCTCCCTCTTTATTCATTTTAAACCTGCCGTCACGTGTTAATTTAATTCCGTCTTTTGTCAGTATTTGAAAATATCCTTTTTCCGCAAGCGCAACATCTAAAGGATTTTCCGTTAAACCAAGCCTGCCGACGGTATCATCCGTAGTTGTTGATATTGCATCCTCACCTAAAAACTCGGCAAATGAAGATACTACGGGTATTTTCCTTTGATACCCGACTTTATCAAATCCGACAACATTTTCGTTTGTTATACCCATCAAAACTTCTTGCATGCGCATTGCTCGTATGTTGTCAACTATTCCGGATTTATAAAAATGTACTGAGCCGTTTATCATACTATTTACCCCTTTTTCCCTCTTTTTAATGATATAATATTGAAAGTCAATTGTTGTCGTTTTTTCGGTTGATAATTATAATATTATTTAATACAATTTCATCCGTTTATAGGAGATTTCTGACCTCGTTTTTAATGTATGATAAAATATTATAAAGATTAAATAATAACGGTTTTGGGAAATGTATATCAAAAAAATTATATTTATAATCCTTACTCTTCTTATATTTAACCTAAGAGCAGAAGCAATAAAAATAGGGATACAGCCTGATGTAAAAGAGGTTAAAATTGCTGCCTCCGTTGCCGCAGAAATATATGACGGATATAAAAATAAACTGTTATATGAAATACGTCCGATGCAATATTATATTTTTAAAATCAAAAACGGACAAATTACGGTAAATATCGACAGAAAAAATATAAATTTATCAACCGGTCAGGTAATAATAAAAACAAAATCAGCAGGATTTTTATGCACAAAAAAAACTTGGTACAGAGGTAAATTCTTACTTCAAAACAGAAGCGGAAATACAATGACACTTGTAAATGACTTACCGCTTGAAGAGTATTTAAAAGGAGTTGTTCCGTCGGAAATGCCTTCAAAATGGAACAATGAAGCACTAAAAGCTCAGGCAATAGCCGCAAGAAGCTATGCTGTTGCGACTTCGGCGGCAGGAAAACACGCTTCTCAAGGCTTCGATTTAGTTGATACAACCCAAGACCAAGCATATGGAGGCGCAAGTGCCGAAAAAAGAGCAACATCAAAAGCAGTAGAAGATACTAAAGGGATTGTACTCGTTCAGAATAAAAAAGTATTACCCACCTATTATCACGCAAGCTCAGGCGGGGAAACAAAAGTATGGAATTCGGGAAGCTCATTTCTTAAATCCGTACCCTCCTTTGATGCAGGCACAAAAAAGAACGGACACGGGGTCGGGATGAGTCAGCACGGCGCTAATAATATGGCAGCTAAAGGCTATAACGCATACCAAATACTTAGCTACTTTTATAAGGACTTTAAATTCGCAAAACTTAGTGACAGCTGGGACCTTTAAAAAGCTTCTATTTAATAAATTTTATACTTTTCTCGCTAAAACCTTTTACCTCAAAGATTATATAAAATTTTGATTTATTATAATCTTATGGGATAATCACTTTTAAATTCCCACCCGTCTTTTTCAAGCAGTTGCGTACAATAGTGTAAATCCGTACCTTGTTTACACCAAAAGATATCTGTATCACGACGAGCACTATAGAAACAAGAACTTCCACCACAAACTTTTACCCAGTGTATACCCATTTCAGAATTATCATACTGTTGAATATGGAACATAAATACATCACGCCCTTTATAATTCGGACCTTTTTCTCCATTAACATCATATAATAAAGTGCAGGTATCCTCATCGCAATATTCACTAAAAACTACCAGTGAGCCGTCATTTAATGAATATATGTAATCAGGTGTAATTCCCGCCTCATCTGTTGCCGAAGTAATTTTATATGTTGTATTCTCATGTTTTGTTATAGGTAAGCTGCTTAAATACTTATTCCACCATAAATCTAAATTATTATCTTTATATACAT
>CANPZP010000014.1 GCA_947589115.1 Candidatus Gastranaerophilales bacterium
TTTATCTGTTCCCATTCTTGTAAAGTGATTTTTTCATCACGTTTCTTATCTCTAAACGGAAATTCGCCAAACGCAATACTCTTTAAAACGGCATTAGTCAAATCGGCATAAGCTTTTTTGTATGCGGATTTAAATTCTTGCTCTTGCGTATGGTTTAAAATCATGGGAACTGTAATAGCAGCGACAACTCCTATAATCATAAGAGCTATAAGAAGCTCAGATAAAGTAAATGCAAACGTTTTTCCGCCACGGGGGGGGGTAGAATTGATACTTATTTACCATATTTTATCTCTTTATTCCATTCATAATTTTTTATTTTATCATTCAAAATAATTCTATGCAATAATTATTACAGAATTAATAAAAACTTTTATAAAAAAGGAGGGATGTATCTTCCTCTTTTTTTATTTGTTAATTTAATAGCCAAGATTTGAAATAACAAGGTGGTTTTTTGCATAGTTCAGTTTGATTTGCACTAGTATAATCATCAAATTTCATGGGAAATCCAATTTTAGACGGAACACCCGGATTCGAACAGTCAGCCCCTTCAGCACCGCAAATTCTATTCCCTTTTTCATCAACAAATGTGAAAAAGAATATATCTTTTCCTGCTCTATTGGGCTTCCTGTTTCCGTTTGTATCAACCAAAATAAAATTTTCAATGTTATATAATTGTGCCCACACTCTCCCCGATGAATCTATAAATGCCTCTCTTTTATCACTGCCATTCGGGAAGCTCCAAAATTCTTCTTTGCCTTTCCAACACTCGGAAAAATTTGACCGATTGCAAGTTTTAGTAATAATAAAGGATTTTTTTATCTGTTCCCATTCTTGTAAAGTGATTTTTTCATCACGTTTCTTATCTCTAAACGGAAATTCGCCAAACGCAATACTCTTTAAAACGGCATTAGTCAAATCGGCATAAGCTTTTTTGTATGCGGATTTAAATTCTTGCTCTTGCGTATGGTTTAAAATCATGGGAACTGTAATAGCAGCGACAACTCCTATAATCATAAGAGCTATAAGAAGCTCAGATAAAGTAAATGCAAACGTTTTTCCGCCACGGGGGGGGGTAGAATTGATACTTATTTACCATATTTTATCTCTTTATTCTCTTAATAATTTCTTATTTTATCATTTATTATAATTTTATGCAAGAATACATACAAAATAAAAAACGGCTGCCTGATTAAGACCGGCTAAAATATATTTCTATTTCGGGTAATATAATAAATATTTACTTTATTTTGATTACTTGATATAATTGTAATATAAAAAAGAAGGAGAAAATATAATGCTTATTAACGCTGAAACTCGCACGGGGGGGGGTAAAATTAACCTCATTTACATTATCTGAAGTTTTAATTACATTAGTGGTTATAGGTATAATTGCTGCTATTACGGTTCCTGTTATTATGTCTAACTACAGAAAAAAGGAAACAGCAACCGGATTGAAAAAAATCTACTCATCTGTAATGCAGGCAATTAAACAAACTGAAATAGAGCAAGGTGTTCCTATTGAACAATTAGTTTTAAAAGAAAATCAACCACAAACAGAAAGTGATTTTGATAAATATTTTGCAAAATATTTTAATACTTCAAATAGTTCAAATTATCGTTGTAGTTATGATAATTCATGTGAAGGTATACTGCAGCTAAGTGACGGTTCTCAAATTTTAAGATGGTATCATGGAATAATATATGTAGATGTAAACGGAATAAAAGGCCCTAACAGAGTAGGTGTTGACCGTTTTGATATACCTGTAAAGTCATCCGGAGTTAAATCTCGAGAATCTTTATTAGAATACTGCAAAGGGGGATACCCTTGTTCTTCTAACAATTGTTATCCTCATGATAAAGCAAGAGCATGTTTTGAATTAATACGGTATGACGGGTGGGAGATAAAAGACGATTACCCCAATAAAATATAAAAATTACATATACTGTTCTTCTTGGAGTGCAACAGCGCAGATTTGTGCTGATGATATACAAACTTTTTTAACAGGACCTAAAGTATTTTTTTCAATAATTTTTGATGTTTGAGAGTTTAATTTAAGTATTTGAGAAAGTTCATCATAGAGAGCAACAGGGTTTTCGACATATAAAACCAATGGCGCTGTTGTTCCTTTTAAAAATACTAATACAGATATTCGTTTTTTTAATTGACTGTTTGAAAACGGCTGACTCATATTTCACTTCTCTCTTGAATATATATTATTAAATTTAGTTAAAAAGGTCAATATCCTATATATTTATAAGCTGTTCAACACTGTCATATTTTGATTTTATGATTTTTACTATACGCTTTAATACTATTGTCAAATTGGCTTTATCTACATCTGTTATATCTAAATCGTCACTCATTGCGGCATCAAGAAACTTAACCAATGAATCAATTAAGGTTATATCTATACCTATAGAATGTAATTTCTTTTCCAATTTTTCGGAAACTTGCATTTTTTCCATTTCTTAAATCCCTCTTTTCTTTTTGTAACTTAATTCCAAACTAAATTTTAAATTTAATTTATATAAAAATACTAACATATTTTCCGTTTATAATCAACAAAGTATAAATATTTTTTTACAAAGCCTTTTAATAAGTAAATTAATAAGTATTATAGAAAATATGAAGAAGAATGAGGAGAAAATATGATTAAAGTAGGTGTAACAGGCGCACTTGGCAAAATGGGGAAAGAAGTAATTAAAGCTGTTTATAATGCTAATGATACCGAACTTGTCATGGCGGTTGATATTTTTGAAGAAGGAAGCGATATAGGTTCCGTAGTATTAGGAAAAGAAACGGGAGTTAAAATAGAAACAGATTTAATAAAGGCAATACAAACAAAAAAACCTGATGTTATTATAGATTTTACACAACCAAAAACAATATATGAACACGTTACGGACTATATAAATAATAATGTAAAATCCGTAATAGGTACAACGGGATTAACCTCCGAACAAATAAATAAAATAAAAGAAATGTCAGAAAAGAATAATACGGGATGTATTATTGCTCCCAATTTTTCAACGGGTGCGGTGTTATTAATGATGCTTTCTCAAATAGCGGCTAAATATTTTGATAATGCTGAAATTATAGAACTGCATCATAATCAAAAAAAGGATGCTCCTTCAGGTACCGCAATAAAAACGGCGCAATTAATGGCGGAAGCTAAAAATAGTTTTACATTGGGAAACTGTGCTGAAACAGAAACAATTAAAGGTTCAAGAGGCGGTATTTCAGAAGCTGATATTCATATTCACTCCGTAAGGATGCCGGGTTATATAGCTTCTCAGGAGGTTATTTTCGGAGCTCCGGGGCAGATTTTTAAAATTAAACATGATACAATGGATCGTTCTTGTTATATGGCAGGTGTTTTACTCGCTGTCAGATACTTATATGAAAACAATACCTTTGTTTACGGGTTAGACAACCTAATGAAATAATTATTTTCTTATATTGCTAAAAATTGTATTCAATGTTAGAATAAACTAAATATAACAGCAATAGGAGGAAAATATGGGAAATAAGCATTGTATCTACCCCCCCCCGTGGAGGAAAAACCATTGCATTTACCTTATCTGAGGTATTAATAACGCTTGTCATAATCGGAATCATTGCCGGTTTAACCGTTCCCGTTTTAATGCAATATCACAAAAGAACTGAAACGGCATCAAAATTAAAGAAATTTTATTCGGCAATGGCTCAGGCAATAAAACTAGCCGAAATTGAGAATGGTACACCTGCTTCGCAATGGAAAAACAAACATACAATATCTACAACATCATGGGTACGTAACCGTGACGGAAGAACAATTTGGTTTGACTATATACAGAAATATCTTCCGATAGGAGAAAAAATAGAAATAGTGGACGATTGGTCCAATGAAATATTTCCCTTTAATGACGGTACGGCAATATCAGGGTTTAATTCCTCTGAAATTTGTCCTGATTATGGCACTTGTAATGGATATACATTTGATACTAACGGGCCAAAAGGTCCAAATGAAATGGGACGAGACAGGTTTGGATTTTGGATATTTTGGGATAAGTCTTTTGCGAAATATCCGAATGCAAAAACCTTTGATAGTGCAAAAGATCCCCAACGTTTAAAACAAACATCCGCTGTTACCAGAGAAGAATTATTAGAAGATTGTAAAAAACATCCTATATATTGTACATCGTTAATTATGTATGACGGATGGGAGATAAAAAGTGATTATCCGTATAAATTATAATTAATATTCCCGTTTTATATAAGTTTGAGTTAAATATTTGTTAACAATTTGACCGTTTGATTAAAATCCGCTTCAATAATAATATGTCAGATGATAAAAGTGATAATGTTATAGATTTTTTTAAGAAGAGTGCCAAAATATCGGGCGGTCAAAAGTTCTTCAAAGGGTTTCCGTATATAAAAATTACTAAGGATGATAACGGGAATCTCTTTAAAGAGGAGTTTTTAACTGAGTATGCAAAAAGGTGTTTTTATATTGTCAGCGTTGTAAGAAGTATGGGGCTTGGGTCTGCAATATATAAATATAAAGTACCTTATGCTTCTTTGATTGATTTTTTAAATGAATTTAAAAATAACGAGTCATATGGAAAAATAATCGACATAGAAAGATACATTCCGGAAGATTTAGCTTAAATGAATAATGAATTGCCTATTGATGTTCAATGTCAACTATATAATGTTAAAAAACCGTATCAATATATAGGTTCAGAATATTTAGCATACAATAAGGATTTTGATTGTGCAAAAGTCAGGATGGTTTTGGCTTTTCCCGATAAATATGAAATCGCAATAAGCAATTTAGGGCAAAAAATACTTTATGATATTGTTAATTCCGAAAAGGACTTAATGTCTGACAGGATTTATGCACCCGAGTTTGATTATAGGGATATTTTATTGTCTGAAAACAAAGAATTAACGGCGCTTGAGAGTAAACGTAAGATAAAAGATTTTGATATTGTCGGATTTTCGCTTCAATATGAGCTTGCTTATCCCACAATGCTTGAAATGTTAAGACTGTCAAAGATACCTGTTTTGAGGAAAGACAGAGATAAGAATTATCCTTTAATTGTTGCCGGCGGGCCTTGCTGTTATAATCCCAAGCCTGTTCAGGACTTTATTGATTTGTTTATGATTGGTGACGGTGAAGAATTAATATTGGAACTTCTGTATGAATATGAAAAATTAAAAAATCAAAATATTTCAAAAGAGGAATTAATAAAAGTATTATCCTCTATAAAGGGAATATATTCACCTCAGGAGGGTAACAAAACCGTTAAAAGAGTATACGATATATCAAAAAATACAAAAATAATTAAAGCTCCTATTCCGTATTCGTCGAGTGTTCATGACAGAACGATAATTGAAATTAGAAGAGGATGCGGCAGAATGTGCAGATTCTGTCAGCCCGGGCATGTTACATTGCCCGTTAGAGAAAGAAGTGCAAATGATATTATTAATATGGCAGAGAGTTCCTCTAAAATATCCGGTTACGATGAGTATTCTCTATTGTCGTTATCCTCAAATGATTACGGAAATATTGAGCCTGTAATAGAAACATTATCGGAAAAAATGAATAAAAAAAGGATATCCGTATCTCTTCCGAGTCAAAGAATTGACAGATACAGCCAAAAATTGGCAAAATTAGTAAGGGGTGTGAGAGCAACTACGATAACACTTGCCCCTGAAGCAGGAAGTCAAAGGCTTAGAAATGTAATAAACAAAAATCTTTCCGAAGAACAAATAATTAATACAATTTTAGAATGTTATAAAAACGGTGTTTGCAATATTAAATTATATTTTATGATAGGACTTCCAACAGAAACATATAATGATTTGGATGAAATGGCAGAGCTGTTTTATAAAATAAGATATAATTCAAAACAGATAAAAAAAGAATACGAGATAAAAGACTCGTTAAATTTAACCTGCACAGTATCAATATTTGTTCCTAAGCCATTTACACCGTTTCAGTGGTGCAGACAGGAATCTCAGAATTCAATCAGGGAAAAAATAAATTATCTTTTAGATAAAGTAAAAAAAATAAAGGGAGTAAAAATAAACTATCATAACAGTTTTACTTCAAAAATGGAGTGTGCGCTTACAAGAGGAGATGAAAAATATAATAAATTTATATATGAACTTCATAAAAAAGGGGTTTACTTATCAAGCTGGGATGAAAATATAGATAAGGCACTCTGGGAAGAAACCGCAAAACAATGCGGGTTTAATATTGATGAAGAAGCTCAAAGGTCATATTCCCTTGATGAAACACTCCCGTGGGAAATAATAGATACCGGCATTGATAAATCCTGGTTTATTGAACAATATCAAAATGCATTGAAGGATACCCCAATTACTCCTTGTGAATTTAAATGTGTTAATTGCGGGGTATGTAAGAACTTAAAGGTGCATAAAGTCATTGATAAACCTTTTGTATATCATAAAAATAATGAAGAATCTTCACAAGATGACGTTAATAGAGAAAAATATAAATATCGTTTAAAAATATCAAAAAATAACGAAATGAGGTATATTTCTCATTTGGATTGGCAAAATACATTGGTAAAGGTCTTGTACCGTTCGGGTTTGGATTTATGTTTTTCGCAAGGGTTTAACCCTACGCCTAAGTTTTCTTTGGGAATAGCATTGCCGATATTTGTGGAAAGTAATTGCGAATTGATTGATATAGAAATATATAATGACATTTCTTCTTCAGCTTTAATTAAGATAGTTAACAAAGTGTTACCCGAAAATATAAAAGTACTGTCTGCCAAAAAAATAGATAAAACTATGCTGCCTATTGATATAATGGCGCAGTGGGCACTTTATACTTTTGAACCTTTTGATAAGGGTATTTTAAAAAATGAAAATTTGTTGTATATTAAAAACAGGATATCTTCAAGTAATGAAATATTTATAGAGAAGATAAATAAAAAAGGTGTAAAAAAACTTGTAAATATTAAACCGTCAATAAAGTCGGCAGAAGTATCGGGGAATAGACTTTGTATGGTATTGAAAACAGGTCAGTCTGATGAAATCCCGTCAGTAAAGCCACAGGATGTCATAAGTTTATTTGAACCGAACATAAAATTCAGAATAATAAGAACGACTTTTTATGATAAGGATATGAATGAGTTATAAGATTTCAGAAAAGGATAAAATATGTCAAAAGCAATAGTTGTAGCAGAAAGAGATAATATTGCAGCCGTTATAGAAAACGGAAAAATCTGCGAATTTTATGTACATAGGGGAGATATGCTCTTAAATGATGTATATCTGGCAACGGTAGATAATATTCTTCCCAGTATCGATGCTGCGTTTGTTAATGTGGGATACGATAAAATGGGATTTTTACATGCCCATGATGCAATAGGAAAAGGAACTTTGAAAGAAAAACTTTCACCCAAACAAAAATTAATAGTTCAGGTCGTAAAAGAACCGGTAGGACATAAAGGGCCGAGAGTTTCCACTCTTATAAGCCTTCCCGGCAGATTTTTGGTGCTTATGCCTCAGGAAACAGGCATTAATGTATCTAAAAAAATAGTTAATTCCAAAGAAAGAGCAAGATTAAAATCTGTCATAGGACTGTTAAAACCCGTAGGCGTGGGAATAATAGTCAGAACGGAGGCTGAAGGACAAACAGATGCCGATATTCAGGAGGATCTTGAAATCTTGCTGGAAAAATGGAATACAATTGTTACGGCTGCCGAAACAAGACCTGCTCCAAGTTTATTGTACAGAGATCAGGATTTATTATACAGAGTTATGAGAGAAGAATGTACCGAAGATGTTGATGAAATCATTCTTGATACTTCCTACGGAGTGCATAGAGCTCAGCAAATCCTGCAAAATTGGAACATGACAAAAAATATAGAAGTTAATTTGTATAAGGGGTCAGAAACACTCCTTGCAGCTTCGGGAATAATAAAAGAAATAAAAGCTGCCTTGCAGACAAAGGTAAATCTTCCCTCCGGCGGATATTTGTTTGTTCAAACCACTGAGGCGCTTACGGTTATTGATGTAAACAGCGGTAAGTTTGTAAGCTCTAATACTCAAGATGAAACTATTGTTAAAACAAATCTTGAAGCCGTACATGAAATAGCAAGACAGCTCAGATTAAGAAATATCGGCGGTATGGTTATTGTAGACTTTATAGACATGAATAACAGACGTGACAAGCTTGCGGTTATGGAAGAATTAGAATTGGCGCTTGAAAAAGATAAGGCGAAACCGCAAGTAGGTCAATTATCTGATTTAGGCTTGGTAGAACTGACAAGACATCGTCAGGGACAAAGCTTATCGGAAATATTCGGTAAAAAATGCCCTCACTGTCAAGGTTCGGGCTATATCGCGGATGATTTGAATTTTTCCGCCCCAATAATTGAAGGCGAAATTAAAGCAAAAGCGGCAAAACTTAAAATCCCTCCGCAGCAAATAAAAAATAAAACCCAAAACTATAAACAAAATAAAGTATTTAATAATCCGAACAACAATCCTTTAGCTGAAACGGAACAGGAGCCTGTTTTAAATGCTCCCGTTAATAATCAGCAAAATAATCAACAGTTTAATTCTCAAAAGAAAAATAAACAAAAATTTGATAAAAAACAAGAAATTGAGGACGTTAAAGATATTGAACTCCCAAAATCGGCGCAAGAGGTTAAACCTGTTGAAGAAGAAATTAAACAAATACAACTTGTGATAGATGAAACTCCTTCAGAAGAAGTAAAACCGGCTAAAAAACAAAGACGTCAAAGCACAAATAAGAAGAAAACTTCAGCTAAAAAAGAAGCGGTTGAATCGGAAACCCAAGCGCAAGAGCCTAAAAAATCCGAAAAGAAAAAAACAGTGAGAAAAACCTCAAAGGCTAAAAAACTTGAAAGTGTAACTTAATAAATGTATAGCTATTTAATTGCTCAAAATACCGATTTATTTAATAATACAATTCCTGACTTGCCTTCAGAGTCGGAAAGCACCGTTGAAAATGTTTCTTCCTCCGTCAGTTTGACGGGAAATGATGCTAAAGGTGAGTTTTCTTTTGTCGGAAATAAAGTTTTAATATCTTTTGGGGTTATGTTTCTTAGTATAATTATTCTGTTTGTATTACTCTCTTTATTGGGTAAAAATAAAAACAAAAAAAATAATGATTACTCCTTAAATGAAAAAACACTCAGACGATATAATAAAAACGCAAATACCAAAAACTCTCTGAGTACACCTTTAAGCGTTGAACAGTGTATTAAATCCTTCTTGGAAAGAACAAAAAGATAATTGCCTTTAATTCCTGACTTTTTTTATTCTGCTTTTAGCTGAATTACTGCATTTATTTAACTTTTTTCGTCTTTCTTCAAGTTTCTTTCTTGTAATTAAATAACCGCATTTTGTACACGCAAGTATATTACCCGTTGAATCAACAGGCATGAATGTATGACGGCATGTAACTATATCGGGCTGTATATCAATTCTGTTAGTTTCTATAGGTATATTGTATATGCTCTTTTTTCTCTTATATTTATTATATAGTTTTATTAATTTTTCAATAATATACATTTTAAATTACTGCCGTTATTACTACTGATATTAATATTAATGATGTAAAAAAAGAAAGCAAGTTTCTTACAATCATAAACTTTAATAAAAAATCTCTTTGCTCTTTTGGAGCCTTTTCTGCGGATTTAATATTCCCCATAAAAATATTTTTCTCTATCCTCTGATTGGGATTTTTTATGTGTATATTCATAACATTGAAAAGAGTTACTGCCGTTGGCAAGCTTAACAGTGTCAAAAGAAAATACGGGCTTAAATATTTTAAAATTACACATATAATAATATTTAAATAAGCACAAATAACTATAGCTTCCAATAAATGTAAAGCTCTTATTTTTGTTTTGCATATTCTGCACAAGGTGATTTTTCTGTTTTGTTCATCATATTCATAGTCTAACAGCATATGATTGTGGAGTACTGCAACTGAAAGTAATCCTGTAGATACGGAAATTAGTAATATATTTAATGAATAATTTCCGGTCATTACCATGTATACTCCGAGATATAATAAAGGCGAAAATATAAGTGCAACTATAAGTTCACCAAATCCCAAACACCCCAGAATAGGGTATAACATACATAATATTGCACTCGGAATAATTATGGGTAACAGCTTTATTCCGTATATATTTATAAAAAATAACCCGATTAATAACGAAACGGTAAATAAAATAATACACGCACAAATGTAATTATTAATGGTTAATGTCTTATTGAATAAATAAAAGCATTTGCCTTTCTGGAAATTAAAGTCATTTTTAATCCCTTTTTCAATCTTTCTTTTTTCTGATAAATAATCAATTGTGTCATCAAAAATATTGGTTGCCAGATGTAAAATAATAATTCCGATAAGGGCTAAAATACCGTAAAATATATTACCTCCGTTAAAAAGTCCGTATACAAACGGAACAACCCATGACATAACGGAGATTGGCAGTGAATACCCTCTTAATGCCATAAACCATATATAAATTTTATCAATCATGCCTTGCATAAAACACAAATTTATCCAATATACTATAATAATAAACCAAAAATAAAGGTTTTTTATTAAATTTTGTTAAAAATTTTTGTCTTAATTTTATTAAAAGAGATATAATATTATTAAAACAATCACAATATTATATCTGAAAAATATAACAAGATAGTGTATTTTTTTAAAAAATATGTTATTATAATAAAACAAAATACGATAAAGTGTTAAATGTACATTTTATCAAAAACAAAAAATAAGTTTACAAATCTAAATAAAGTATAAAAAAAAGTCAATAAATAAAAAACGAAATTTTTTATATAAGTAAGTAAGGTAAAGTAAGTAATTTTTTGTCGGAGGAAGAATGACAATAAGTGTGAACTCTAGAAAAAAACAAGCAAAGAAATCTTTTGATGAATTATTAAATGATTTAAGAACAAGTAATTCTGAAAAAGTTAGGTATAATGCAGCAAGAGTATTAGGCGAAATGGGTGATGCTAATGCTGTTGAGCCATTAATTGACGTATTAAAAAATGACAGAAACGGTTCTGTCCGCTTATATGCAGCAAGAGCATTAGGCGAATTAGGCGAAGTATCCGCAACAATTCCGTTAATTGAATCACTTCGTGAGGACAGAAATGTTGATGTTAGAGTTAGAGCAGCAAGAGCTTTAGGCCGTTTGGGCGGTCGTGAAGTTGTAGAACCGTTGGTTGAAGCTTTGAATGATGAAAATCCTCAAGTCTGCATTACGGCTACTGATGCTTTAATTGAAATTGGCGATGTTGCTACGGATTCTTTAATAGAATCATTGGTTAGCGAAAAAGTTAACGTAAGATGCGATGCTACTCGTGCTTTAGGCGAAATCGGTAATCCGAAGGCCGTTGATTACGTTATAAAAATGTTAAAAGATGAATGGGTTAACGTTAGAATTTATGCTGTTACATCTTTAGGGAAATTGAATGATACAAAGGCAGTTCCGGCATTAATTGAAGTTATGCAGAATGAAAAAGAAAACGATTTGGTAAGAGCCGGTGCAGCTGCTGCTTTGGGTGTACTTCGTGACCAAAGAGCTCTTCTTCCTTTAAGAGAACTGATTGTTAAAGCTGAAGAGTTAGGTGAACTTGAAGATACTGCTTTAAAATCATTTAAGAAAATTATGGCAGCTAACTGGAAACCTGTTAACGAAAATGCAAATAAAAAAGTTAACGTTTAAATTAAAAATTTAACATAAAAAGGATGCTCAAAAGGGCATCCTTTTTTGTTGTGAATTTTTTGACATTATTCCTTTTTTTATTTAAAGTAAGTATTGTAAGACTATCTAAAATTAAATATACGGCTGTACAGAAGTTTTGGTACTTTCAGTCAAAAAACAGGTGTAAAAAAATGAAAATTAGAGCTGAAAATCTGGTAAAAATATATAATGAACGCACTGTTGTAAACGATATTTCATTAGAGGTAAATAAAGGGGAAGTTGTAGGATTATTAGGGCCTAACGGAGCGGGGAAAACAACTACTTTTTACATGGTAGTCGGGCTTGTCAGACCTGATTCGGGCAGAATATTTATTGATGATATTGAACTTACTAATCTTACTATGGATAAAAGAGCTAAACACGGTGTGGGCTATCTTCCTCAGGAGGCATCTATTTTCCGTAAATTAACGGTGGAAGATAATATTAAGCTGGTATTGGAATTAAATGATAAGTTGAATAAAAAAGAAAAGAAAGATAAATTAGAAGAGTTGCTTGAAGAATTCAGCATAAAGAAATTACGTGATACTTCTGCGGTATCATTGTCGGGCGGTGAAAGAAGAAGAGTTGAAATAGCAAGAGCGCTCGCCGCAAGTCCTGAGTTTATTCTTCTTGATGAACCTTTTGCAGGTATTGACCCTATTGCTATCGGAGAAATTAAAGATAACATTAAAAAACTTTCTGATAGAGGGCTTGGAGTATTAATTACCGATCATAATCCAAAGGCTACTTTATCAATTACCGATCGTGCATATGTTATATTTGACGGAAAAATTAAGATTCAGGGTACAAAAGATGAAATAGCCAATGATGATATTGCAAAACAATTTTATTTGGGAAAGGATTTTTCACTTTAATGAAAATAAAATTGTTAGACAGATATATTTTTTCTCAGATATTTACGGCTTGTTTCGGCTGCATAATAATTTTTATGATTGTATGGATTATGCCTGAAATATTTTTAAAGACTGTTCAAAGAACAATAGCCGGACAATATAGTATAGAAACAGCCGTAGCTGTTATTGTATATGAATTACCTAAAGTATTAAATATAGCACTTCCTGTCGGTATGTTATTGGGTACTATATTAACATTTGAAAAAATGAGTAAAGACTTTGAAGTTACGGTTATGAGAGGTTCAGGCTTCCCTTTTTTCAGAATTATTTCTTCCGTTATTATTTTAAGCATTTTTGCTTGTTTTCTGACTTTTGTAGTCGGTTCAAGGTTTTTACCTTATTCTGCTTGTAAATTAAAGGTGATAAAAGAAGATAATACTGTTTCTCAATTTGTTTTTCCCGTTAAAAATGAAAACGGGGCAATGGATAAAATTCTTATTGTACCTAACTTTGACAATAATAATATAAGGGATGTAATAGTTTTAAATTTTTATGACAGTTCTCAAAAGGGTTCCAGTTTGCTTTCAAGTATTTATATATCCGATTATGTTAAATATAATAATGAAACTTGGACGATAAATAATGCTAAAAAATATACCATTTCCGAAACGGGAGTATTTAAGAATATATCAGAAGTTGATAATATAAAGATTTTAGAAGGTAAAAGTGCCGTTAATGCATATAAACTTATGAAATACTCCATAAACAGAGATAGAGAGCTTACCAATCAACAAATATCCGAATATATCAAAATGTTGAAACAGGAAAAAATGGATGATGAATACAGATTTATGTTAAATAAATATATTCAAAGGTATGTTCATTCAATAATGTGTATACTTTTTGCGGTATTAGGATGTCTGTTGGGATTTTCCAAACCGAGAGAGCAAAGATTTATAGGAATGTTGGTGGCTGTATGTGTTATATTCCTATACTATATAACAATTCCGTTCTTTGATTTATTGGCGGAAAAGGCTTTGTTATCTCCTTGGATAACATCCATGATTGCTCCTGTTTGTACAATTGCATTAATCTTCGTTTTAAAAAGAATAAAGGATTTATGATGAAAAAAATAACTTATATTATTGAATTAGTATTTGTTTTGTTATTAATTTTTTGTATGAGAACTGATGCACAGGCTTTAAATATCGGTTCTCCGTATAGATTAGTTGAAGATCCCGAAGGTGTTTATGTTGTGGAAATAAATACCTCAAAGGTAAAATCAAAATTAATACCTTATGTTTCCGAAACACTGGAAACAAATAAAGAAGTATTTCAAAAAACAGGTGCAAAATTAGTTGTAAATGCAGGATTCTTTGACCCTAATAATAAGAAAACAGTGTCATATGTTTATATAAACGGAAATTGTGCGCTAAATCCCGAAGATAACGAAAATCTTATGCAAAATAAAATTTTAAGCCCTTATATGGATAAGATTTTAAACAGAAGTGAGTTTAGAATTTTAGAAGATTCTAAAGGAAATATTGTATACGATATAGTTCCTCATAATGAAATTGCGCCAACAGGGTATAAAATTAAACATTCAATACAGGCAGGTCCTATGTTGTTCCCTGATTTAAGACTGGAGGAAGAATTTTTTATTCTTGTAAAAGACGGGAAAATAGCCAGTGAATCCGCATCTGCTCTTCATAAATATGCAAGAACAGCAATAGGGATTAGAGATAACAATGTATATTTATTTATAGTAACGAATAAAGCGAAAATGAATTTAGCTGAAGTTGCAAACCTTGCCAGAAAATGGGGGATGGAAAAGGCTATGGCTTTTGACGGAGGCGGTTCAACTTCCTTTAATTCAAAAGAATTGGATATATTTTCCGATAAAGATAACAATGCGAGAAAATTGAAATCATTTTTAATTTTACATTAAAATTAATATGAAATTTTACCCATAATTACTTCAGTATCTGCACCCGTGCATTCGGGGAGGTTGTTTACTTTTTTGTTGAAAGTAAAGTAGCCTAAATATGCAAATGCAATGCATTCTTTTAATTTATCGGGGATATTAAAATCCGAGTGAGTTTTTATTTTAATATCCGGAAGTAATTCGCATAAATATTTAATCAGTGTTTTATTGAAGGCGCCGCCTCCTCCTATTACGACTTCGTCTATGGAGGTTTTTGGGAATATAAATTTCTTATATGAATCTGATATTACCTTTGCGCTTAAGTATGTTATTGTTGAAATAACATTATATTTATTCTGTGGCGCTTTTAGATATATATTTTCTGCGTAGCTGCCGTTGAATAATTCCCTGCCTGTGGTTTTAGGCGGATTCTTTAGGTAATACGGTTCTTTTAATAAATCTTCCAGCCATTTTGAATCTATATTGCCTTTTCCGGCTATATCTCCGTTTTTATCATACGGAAGTGAAAATAGTTTGTTAACAAAATAATCAATCAGCATATTTCCCGGCCCGTTATCGAAGGCAAAGGTATTACAATCCTTAGAAATTACTGTTACGTTTGAGATTCCTCCGATATTTTGTATTAATCGATTTTTAGAATCCCGAAATAAAATTTTATCCGCAAAAGGAACTAACGGAGCGCCCTGACCGTTTGCAGCCATATCTTTTGGTCTGTAATCCCCTATTGTCATTATTCCTGTTTTATGTGAAATTACTGATATATCTCCTATCTGTAAAGTACTTCTTGTTGATATATTGTCTATGGTTTGAATTTCGGGTATATGGCATATTGTCTGCCCGTGACTTGATATGAAATTCACATCTTCTTTTTTTATACCTGATTTTTTTATTAATTCATTTGCGGTTTTTGCAAACAGTTCACCCGTAACAAAATTCATAAAACAAACGTCTTTTATATCCCCTTTATTATTTGCAAGGTTTAAGAGTTTTTCTCTTACACTTTCGGGATAATCAAGTGAATAACTGTCTAATATTTTATATGATAAATCGTTATAAATTCTGATAAGACAAGCATCTATAGAATCTATAGATGTTCCTGACATAATTGAAATTATGGTTTTAAAATTTTTCATACTTTCATTATATTCAATATAATTGAAATGGAAAAGAAATTAATAATAAAAAACTATCATAAAGCCACGGAGTCACTTTTATGGATTATATTAGACTTTTGTTGTATAATCAAAATTATAAGAGGAGTGATATGTCAGGAATATATTCAATAATATTAGCAGGCGGACAGGGCAGCAGGTTATGGCCATTATCAAGAGAAATGTCCCCTAAACAGATATTTAAAATTAATGATAAATATTCTTTTTTCCAAAAAACATTTTTACGTTTAGCTTCTGTTGTTGATGATAAAAATATAATTACTGCCGCAAACGTCAAAAATGTATCCGATATAAAAGAGCAGTTAAAAGTTATACAGGAGAAATTTGCAAGAAAAAGGGAATATAAAATTATCTCCGAGCCGTTATCAAAGAATACGGCACCATCTTTAGCATTGAGCGTTAAATATATTCAGGATAATTATTCACAATATTCTTCCTCTGTTATAATCGTTGTACCTTCTGATTTATTATTTTTTTCAAGAGAAGAGTTTGCTGATAATGTATCAAAAGGGATTCAACTGGCTAAACAGGGTTATATTGTTTCTTTTGTATCAGAAACAAATTATATTGATGAAAATTACGGATATGTGAAAATCCGTAAAAACGCTAAAATTTCGGAAATTGAGCAAGATGCTTATAAAGTATCCGAATTTATTGAAAAACCTACGGCTAAGGACAAAAAAGAAAAGTTAAAAGGGAAATATTATTTAAATTCCGGGATTTATATGTTTAGTGCGGAAACTTTTTTTGAAGAATTAAAAAAGTATGCGCCTGATATATATAATATAGTAAATATTAATAAAGTAACCGATAATATACCATCCTTTCCCATGATGGAATATGATAGAATGCCCAATATTTCGGTTGACTATTCAATAATGGAAAAAACTAAAAAACTGGCAGCAGTAAAACTGAATACCTCTTGGACGGATATAGGTTCTTGGGAGTCTGTATTTGATATTCTTGAAAAAGATTCTTCCGATAATGCTATAGTAGGCAGTGTCGTTAAAGCGGATACCGAAAATTCCATGATATATTCTACATCTAAATTAATAGCGGCATTAGGAATTAAAAATACATTTATTATTGAAACTGAAGATGCACTTTTAGTTTGTGATAAAGACAATTTAAACGGAATAAAAAACATATATAAAAAATTAAATTCGAAAAATGCGAAAACAAAAGAAGTTCACAAGACGGCATATCGTCCTTGGGGATATTATACGGTATTGGAAGAGGGCAAGGGCTTTTTAACTAAATGTATAACAGTTAATCCCGATTCAAAATTGAGTTTACAACTTCATCACCACAGAAGTGAACATTGGATTGTTTTAGAAGGTGAAGCTACTGTCATAAGAGGGGAAGATACCTATAAATTAATGCCCGGAGAAAGTATTGATATAGATATTGAACAAATACATTCACTTCAAAATTATTCCGATAAACAGTTAAAAATTATTGAAATTCAACAAGGTGATATACTTGATGAAAATGATATTGAAAGATTAGAGGACATTTACGGCAGAGTATAGGTATGAGAAAAAAGATTACAATTTTAGGCTCAACAGGTTCAATAGGTACACAAGCACTGGAAGTAATAAATGTTTTGAATAATAAATTTGAAGTTCTTTCATTATCGGCGGGAAGTAATGTGGAACTTATAAAAGAACAAATAAAAAAATTTCGTCCTAAATATGTAAGTGTAAAAAATAAAGAAGATTGTGAAAAATTAAAAAATCTTTTTCCCGATATAACAATTTTATACGGAGAAGAAGGTTTAATGACCTTGGCGGGTTTAAAAGAAGCAGATATGGTGCTTGTTGCGGTATCCGGTAAAATCGGTTTAAAACCGACACTTGAAGCTTTAAAAAATAAGAAAGATGTTGCATTAGCCAATAAAGAAACGCTGGTTATGGCAGGTGAAATAATAATGAAAACGGCAAAAGAAAATAATGTTAAAATTTTGCCCGTGGATAGTGAACATTCTGCTATATTCCAATGTCTAAACAATAAAAAAGCTTTGAGAAGGTTAATAATAACTTCTTCAGGTGGCCCATTCAGAACTTCAAGTATTGAAGATATGAAAAGTGCAGATATCAGTTCTGTTTTAAATCACCCCAGATGGAATATGGGCAGGAAAATTACGGTAGATTCGGCAACTCTTATGAATAAAGGGCTGGAAGTTATTGAAGCTCATCATCTTTTTGATGTGGATTTTGATGATATTAAAGTTGTTGTTCATCCTCAAAGTTATGTTCACAGCGCCGTAGAATATATTGACGGTAGTATTATTGCGCAAATAGGTGTTCCGAGCATGCATATTCCAATCCAATATGCGTTAACGTATCCTGAAAGATTTGAAGGAATCGAATCTGAAAGTTTTGATTTTATAAAAGCTTCAAAATTGGAGTTTTATGAGCCTGATTATGAAAAATTTCCTTCTTTGGCTTTAGCTTTTGATGCGGGAAGGCGGGGCGGAACATATTGTGTTTGTATGAATGCGGCTAATGAAGAAGCGGTTTTGGCTTTTCTTTCCGGGAAAATTTGTTTCTCTGATATATATAATATTACAAAATCTGTTTATGATTCTTATATATCTGTTGAAAATCCTTCAATTGAACAAATTTTGATTGAGGATGATAAAATAAGAAAACAAACGAAAGAACTGATAGAATTAAAATATTCGCTGAAAGGGGAAAAAATCAGATGAAAATATTATTTCTAAACGGCCCCAATTTAAATCTTCTGGGAACAAGAGAACCCGATAAATACGGGCATGAATCTTTAAGTGATATTGAAAATTTTATAAAAGATGAAGCGAAGAAATTAAATACTGAGGTTGATTTTTATCAAAGTAATATAGAAGGTGAACTTGTAAATAAAATACAAGAATCAAAAGGAAAATTTGACGGAATTGTTATAAATCCTGCCGCATACACTCATACAAGCGTTGCAATTCGGGATGCAATTTTGGCAGTCGAAGTTCCGGCGGTTGAAATTCATCTTTCAAATATACATAAACGTGAAGAATTCAGAAAAAATTCACTAATTGCACCGGTTTGTATAGGTCAAATAACAGGCTTCGGTGCAAACAGTTATAAACTCGGATTAATAGCAATTTTAGATTATTTAAAGAATACTAAAGAATAGCTCTTCCGTCGTACATATATCTTGTGCGTTCATATTCCGATTCTTTGTAATCATTTAAATCTCGTTCCGCTTCTTGTTTTGTGGATTCTTCACGAGGTTCAATAAATTTTTGATTTTTGTCTTTACGTTTCCAGTTAATTTTAAATCCGTCTAAAAGACCGTATTCGGTTTCGGTTTTATATGTACCGACGTTCAGCGCCAGACAAGGTGCATAGTCAAGTATTAATATTATAACCGTAAACAGTAGTGCTGTTAGTTTCTTTTTCATGTTTATCTCTATCTTCTTTTCTTCTTAATAAAATAATAATTTATTTATTTCGGAATATCAATAAATTTATCTATGCACTTTGATTGCTAATCTCATAAGCTTTTTTATTTATCATCGTTTTTATATCTTTACATTTTTCGTCATATTCCAATAATTTATCATAATTTGGTGAATTTTCATTAACACCCAAAGAATTAATTAAATTTTCAATATTTTGTACCGAATCATATGAAGAATCAATAAGTTTATTATTGTTAGATATTATTTCTGATAAACTTGTTGCAATATCATAGAAAATTGAGTTAAGAGTGTAGACCATATTTTTACCCGTCAGATTCAAGCATTGAGGATATAGTATATTAGGATTATTTAATATTGAATAGAATGCTGTCATCATTTTTGAACTTTCTTCGGCCTTTAAATCTTTAGGTATTTGTTTTTTGATAAATTCAAATGCTTCTTTTGTATTTTTATATTTTTTATCCGCATCGGTTATGTATTTGTGAATCAGATTAGTTATTTTGGTAAGTTGTTCCATATATATTTCCGATAGGGCAAAGGTATCATTAATGTAGGTTACGTATTCATCGAAATTATTTGATTCAATAATAGCATCCAAAGCTTTCTCGGATAATCCCGTTTGGGTAAGGAATTGATTAAGAAGTTGAGAACCGTCGGAAAGGTTGTATAATTCATTAATAAGATACAACAATCCCGTATTGTCATTTAACCTGTATACACCTGTTCCTTTGGAGGAACTTATTGTATATTTAGGCAAAATTTGTTTTAATTTTGTTGTTATTCCTTTGTTTTCATTTTTTATAAGTTTGTGATGTATGTCTGTTTGTTCCGCTACTGCTAACGATTTTAATAATATGCTTTTTAAAGTATTATATACATCATCTTCTTCACCGTTCTGAAGTTTTCTGATACATTCATTTAAAAGAACGGTGGGTTTTGTTGTAATATTGTGTTGAAGAATTATATCCATACATTCTTCTTGTAATTCATTTATTTTTTCTTCATCAGCATCTTTATAATACAAATTAATTAATTTATGGAATTTTTCCGTTAATTTATTTTTATATGCAGGGTCAATACTTGAATCAATAGTTGTACGCAAATTAACTTTAATATAATCTATTGCGGCTTGTTTTTGTTCTTCAAGATATTCCGTTGTGAATGAAATTTTCGTTAAATCTTCAAAAGTATTAAATATGTAATTAAAATTAGCGGCTAATTCTCTTCCGTTCAATGTACCGTCATTATTTTTTAATTTATCAAGTAATTTATTAATTATTTCGTTAACGTTATTGAAAGAATTTTCATTTTTTGCCGCAAGGTTTGAGTATTTGTTTAATTCTTCCAGTGATGTAATTAATTGTTCAATATCTTTTCTGTTGGAGTCATTAACAGGAATTTCTTCTTTATTTATAATAGCTTGATATGTATCATTTTCTGCCGTTTCAGATTTTAAATCCGAAAGTTTGTCAAGAAGCATAATATTGTTATTTAAATCTTTAATACTTAAAATAACATCACTAATCTCTTCAAATGTGGTATAAAATAAATTTTCAAGGTCTTTTTGTTTAATAACAACCGGTGATGGATAAGCAGGTCTTATTTTTAACTGCCTTAAATATTGGTCTTTGTATCTTCTTATATATTTTTGAGTGTCTAAATTTGATAATATGATAAACAGAGCACGATATAATTCATCTTTAGTGTTTTCCATATTTTCATATATTTCATTTGTACCTACCATTTTGTATAAATTATTGATTACTTCCGAATCAAAATCCTGTATTTTGATAAAGAAAGAATAAGGATCAATAAAGCTCAAACCTACATCTTCTTCATCAAGTTCCATGAAGAATTTATCAGTTAATTTTTCATCCCCGTTTTGGAGTTCTTTCATAATCTCCAATAACTCTTCATCCGATTCCGGATTGAAATATTTATCAATGGCTTTTATATATTCATCTTTTAAATTAAACATATCTAAAGCCGGAGAGTTTAAGTCCGTAATTTTGAAATTCTCATCAATTGTTTTTTGAATGATATTTTGTAAGTTAACAATCATATCTTCTGCAATATCTTTGTCATCCGTATATTTGGTTATGACCTCTCTTGTTTTGTCATGCAGATATTGTTCCAATATGTATAAACTTCCGTTAAGTTTTTCTTCTTTGTCAGAATCCGTAAAAATACCCGAGATAATGCTTTTAATATCTTCATCGTTTATTTTTTCTTTTGATGTATTTGTATTGTATTTTTCATTCAATTTATTAATGTATGCCAATATATCGTCTGCAGCATAATCCATTATAAAAATAGGGAGCGCTTCATTCTTGCAAGCCATGGTTTTAAAATTATACAGATTATCAGCGAACAATAACTCTCTTGCTTTTTTAAGCTCTTCATCGGTTGAAGCGGTTAATACAGCTTCTTTTGAAACATCTCTGTATGCTTCATTATAAAGTGATAACTTCTTAGTAAGAAATTTTATTGGATCATTTTCACTTAATTTATCATATTCTTCTTTTGTTTTAATTTTGCTTATTCTGTTAAGTAATTCATCAAAATCATCTTCTGCTAAATCATCTAATCTGCTCAATTTTTCATAGCTGATTTTTTCTCCTTCTTTAATTTTTTCTTCTAACTCTTCATAGATTTCAGCTATTTCATTTTGAGATATAATTTTATCTATTAATTTTCTTGCATTATATGTGTTTTTTCTTGATTCTCCGGGAATAATGGTATTGCTTACAATAGAGAAGGTTAAATTTTTATCCTCTCCTTTTTTTATTTGACCCGTAAGATTGGTTAAAATATCTGTTCTTATACCAATTTGACCGTTTTTAGCCAGTATGAATCCGTTAGCAATACCTTCATTAATGTAATTAGTATATTTATGACCGTCAAGTCCGTCATAAGATGCACGTTTTTCTATATCACCCCATGAATTATCAAACCATATTACATCTTTTTGAGTTTTTTCATGTGTTACGGGGTCAATAAAAGTTTCGTTAGAAACACGAGGGGCATAGATGGAATGAAATCCGAAATCATCATCCAGCATGCTCATGCTGAGGGTTATTGCGTTATTTCCTTCTTTAAGTTTTTTAATTGCTCTTCCTAAATCTCCTTCAATATATGCGGGGTTTCCTGTTATCTGTTCGTATGTTCTTACTGAATTACGCCAAGATGAACCGGTGTGGCCTTCTTCCAAAACATAAAAACTTCCTGTATTCATACCGATTTGTGCATATTCATCTTCAAAATCGGTTTTAAAAAATCTGTTTATAGTTTCATAGTTCTTTTTACTGTATTTATTCATTTTACTTAATGAATTATCTATTGTTTTTAATATTTCTTCTTCTTCTTTTGAAAATTTGTAAATATTATTATATTTGCTTCTTTTTGATTCTCTGTAACTGCGTTCATAAAAGTTTTCATTAACATCTTTTTCGATTTTATCAAATCTTTTCTTTAATAAATCGAGATTGTTTCTGGGAATAATATATTTTTGTTTTTCAAGCTGTCTTAAAATATTTCCTTTCTGTGTCGGAACAGACCATTTTGAAAGAATCTTATTATATTGTTCTATACTTTGCTTATATGTGTCATTTATATTGTTCATGACTGAATTAAAATTATCTATTCCGCCATATAATTGAATAAATTCTCCATATTTCTCTTCTGTTAAAGAATTGTTAAAGTCGGTTAATACATTATCTATATAATCAAGCTTATTTTCATATCCCAAAATCTGTAAAGACTCATTAACCGTTTCTTCTGAGGGAGAATTTATAAGTTTTGCCATTTGTAATGTAATAAAAACTATTACGTCATCTTTATTTTTTATGTTATTAAATTCGTTTGTAAATAATTTTATAACCTCGGGATTATTTTTTTCGGCTAAAGTTTTATAATACCCAAATGCTTGAAGTAAATTTTCCGAAACAGTATTTCCGGTTAAAGTTTGGGAAATTGAATCCATTTTAACCGGTATTGAGGTTTGTATTGTATGAATATCCGAAATAAGCTCCTGTTTTAAATCTTCAGGAGTTTTATTCCCTCCTTGTCTGCTTAAAATATAGTCTAAAATATTTTTTGAATTATCAAAATCAGATAGTAATGAATATAAATAATTCGTAACTTGAACTTGTCTTGGCGGAATGTTCAAGTTTATTTCATATTTAGTAAGACATTCGGGGATATTTAGTTCCGCCTCATATGCAAGTCTGTTTGCGGCAGCAGCTCTATATAAATCTTTGTTATATTGATATTTTGCTTTTAAACTGCTGTGTTGGGATAATTTTTTTAAATCGGTATCAGTTTTTACATATTCGGATATAAAATAATAAAGTTCGGAAGAGTTATCATCTATTTTCTTTTTCTGCTCTTCGGAAATACCTTCCGTTGTACTTTTTAAGTAATTACTAATTACAATTTTTTTAACATCATCGGGCATTCTTTCCGAAATGTTTACTTCATCCTCATTTTTTGCAGAAGTGTAAAAATTAATCAACTGTTTATTTAAAGCTGTAATTTGAGCATCATTTTTATCCGGGAAAATATCTTTTAACAGTTTATTAAATTCTGCATTTATTTTACCTTGTTTTTTATGTATTATTTCTTTTGCACTTCTTATGTTTAATCCGGAATCATTAATTTTTTTCTTCTTTTTAAGAGCGGATGTAACGTATTTTTTTTCCAGAATAAGAGTTCTTAAATAGTTATGGTATCTGGGTTCATTATCTCTAAAATTGTCATACCAATAATTATCATGGAAAATCGAATAGCTGTTCTCGTCAAAGGGAATGTAGGATATTAATTTTTTTGTTCCGTTTCCGATTGAACTTCCGTTTTGCATCCATTGGAATGCACCCGTATCAATAATTCTGAATCCTTTGTTAAGTATAGTATTATAATCTATCTCAATTTTCGGAACTTTTACTTTCTTTCCGCTTCCAAGCTCTGTGACATCGTATACTTCCATCATATCCGAGTCATTTAATTCTTCCAGAATAGAGTCTATATATTTATCTTTAGATTCATATGCAACTCTTTTTCTGGACATTGATATAGCCCCGCATATTCCGTAGTCTTTTTGGTCTATGCTTTTTGTATTTAATATATCATTTTGCGGAGTCTGAACGACTATGTCGTTTAGTATCTCATCCAATACTTGTAATTTTTTATCCTCAAGTTGAGGATTAATTTTATATTCATCACTCATTAAATAAATAAGTTTTTCTAAGCAATATTTCTTTTGTTGAAACGGGATTTCGGAAGATGCAGTAAAATAATCCAGGTTCTTTCTTATATTAGTTGTTAATATAAGATTTTCCGTATCCTCCAATGTTTTATCATCAATAATAATATCCGTTAAATTCCTTCTTAAATCTAACAATTCTTTTTGCTCGGGAGTTAAAGGTTTTGAGGTTGAAAAGATTTTTTCCGCTTCCTGTTTTAAATCCTTTACATTCTCATCAGTATTGTTTAAGGATTTAAAAATTGTATCTTTTAAAATTTCATTCCAATGAGTATTTTCTCTGTCTTGAGGGGTTATTCCGTCAGAATCCAATGTCTTTTTAAATTCCGAATCTCCGTCTTGCCCGTATGCCAGATTCTCTGCAATATTCAACAAAAATTCTATATTGCTCCTGTTTGAAACAGCAGCTAAATTATTTAATGAATTAATTATATTCAACTTCTTATTATATAATATGGGGGATTTTCCCTCTTTTAATTCACTAATGTTGTTTTTATCGGTTCTTAAACTTTTAAATGATGTAGTTTTTTGCGATATTGCTTTAATTTCCATATTAAATCCTTATAATGTCTTTATTCATTTTCTTTTGGCAGGTACAGGTATGCTTCTTCGGGTAATGAATTATAATCACCGTTTTTTAGACAATTGACAATAATTTCATTTTCCTTCTCTGTTTCAGCTCTAAACCCCATTTTGTAGTAAAAAGGGATGGGATTTTCCATGCTTCTGTATTCGGAAGCCTTAGAGGCAAAACCTAAAACTGCAAAGGTAAAGAGTGCTCCTCCTTGCCCCAGACTTTTACTTTCATTTTTTGCGGCTTCAATTAATGCCGTTCCGATACCCGAATATTTGTTACCTAATAATGACCTCAGATATTTTACCTCGGGGGTATATTGATATTTACCCTGTATTGAAATCGGGTCATTATCGGCAAATTCGGGATTGATGTTAATTCTTATGTATCCTGCTTCTTCATTATTTTTAAAAATTTTATAATCTATGGTTTCATCCTCTTTTTTCTCCTCCCTTTTAAGTGAAGCAACAGTGTTATTTCCTGATTCTTTTTCCTTTAGAATAATTTTTTTTACTTCTTTAAACCTGCCGAAGGAAGGCGAAAAACCACCGCACGAAACTTCACTTTCGAGTGAATTTTTATTTGTTTTTATCCCGAAAGTCATATATTTATTATTTATATTTCTTTTTCTTACGTTGAAATTTTGGTTATATTTCTTGCTGTCATTGAGGATTAAGGATATTTTCATTCTTCCTCCTTAATTTTTTTAAATCCTATAAATTAAAAATTTGCTACTTTTTGACTTTTTTGTAAATTTCATTAAAAACATGGAAAATTCATTCATATAGAGGTGCTAAAAAATGAATACAAATAACATAATATTTTTGTATAAGTATAAGTAAAAGAAATATGCCGTTCAGATACAGATTACAAAAGGTACTTGATTTCAGAATAAGAAAAAAAGAAGAACAACTGCAAGAGGTATTAAAAGCCAAAAATGAAGTAGACAGAATACAAGGACTGATAGAGCTGAACAGAAAAGAAATATCAGGTGTAATTCAAGTAATGAGGACAACTCCGGATTTTTCTTTGATTGATTCTTACGATAAATACTTAAAACACTTATATGAAAAAGAAGAAGACTTGATTAAACAAAAAGAGGAAGCTCTGAAGGTATTGGAAGAAGAAAAAAAGAAGCTTGTTGAATGTGAAAAGGAAGTGAAGGTTTTAGAAAAACATAAAGAAAAAATGAAAGAAATATATCTGGAAGAAGAAAAGCAAGCGGAAAATAAACAACTGTCCGAAGTAGCGGTTCAAAAATACTTCCAAAAAACAAAGGCACAAAAAGAAGAAGAAGGCGAAGATATTTAATGAAAATTGAAACACAAACACCAAAAAATATTGAAAAAGATACTCAAATTGTCATGTCGGAAGAAGATATGAAAATATTAAATCAGGGAGAAACAATGCCATTTTCCGATTTAATAGCGCTTGAGGCAAATCCTGAAAATAATAATATTATTTCATTATCGGATATTGATACAGATTATAATTATGATTTAAGCATGATGGATATTTCAGATGCCTTATTCTTTACCGCTCTTGCTCAAAACGCTCAATTCACGGCAATTGTTAACCAAAACGGAAGCTTTGAATCATTAATAAATACAGAAATTAACCAAAATACGATTACAACCAAAACGATAGAAGTCACAAATAAAATTACTGAATTGATTGAGAAGGCGCAAAATACGCAAAAACCGGTAAGGATTTCGTTCGGTAATGATGTTTCGGTTGTATTAAAAATAGATAAACACGGGAAAATAACGGCTGAATTTATTCCCGGCAATATGGAAGCGGAAACGTATATAAGAAATAATATTCCGGCTTTAAGACAGCGCTTTGATGAACAGAATCTGCCGTATAACGATATTATGTATAAACAAAACAGTAATCAAAACAGAAAAAACAAAAATAAAGGAGATAAATAATGCGTGACGCATTTATTAATGCACTTAATACACAGAAGATTACGAATGAATGGGTAAATGATTTATCTGAAAACTTAGTAAACGTATATACTCCCGGATACAGAGAAAAGAAGTTTACTTTTAAAACCTTTTTGGATGGTTCAATCGCAGAAACACGTATGAGAAGTGTAGGTCAGGGTAAATCATCTCCCGGAACGTCTGATGAGAATATATATTTGGAAGGTGCCGGATTTTTCGTACTTCGTAATGATCAAGGCAGAATAGCATATACAAGGCTGGGTGAATTTAAATTCGACTCGGAAGGCGTATATAGAAGTACTGACGGGCAGGCTGTACAAGGTTATATATTAAATGATAAAGGTGAAATAATGAACGGAGCTAAACCTGTTGATGCCGATTCATTTATAGATACTGCTTTTGACGGGGGTGCAGCTTCTGTACCGACTACAAATATTAAACTTTGGATTGACCCGAGTAACGGTAAATATTTGGGAAAATATGAAGAATTTGAATTTAAAGATGACGGTATCTTATACGGAAAAGCTGACGGAGGTAAAATAAGGACTCCTTTATATAAAGTGGCTATAATAAATTTTCATAATCCACAAATGCTTTATCAAATAAAAGACGGTCAGTTTGTGGAAACGAAAGAATCCGGTAAACCTGTTGTGGGACGAGGAGAAGTCAGAGGCGGACTGTTGGAGTTATCCAATGTCGATTTTGATACTAATACCGCATATTATCAACAGGCACAAATGCAATTAGAGTTGGCAAACCAACTTATTAAATCTCATAAACAACTCTTGGAAAATGCAATTGAGTTGATGAGCAGTTAAAATTTATAATGTATTAGGTATATTAATTATACTGAAGATTGCCCAAGCGCAATCTTTTTTTTATTTGATAAAGGTTAAGATATTTCATAAACTGGACTATATTGGTAATTGATATATAATATAATAGTGTCGGAAACACGGCATAAATAAAAAGTAAATATATTAAAAAAGGGGAATATATGCCTATAAAACATATAGATTTTAATATAGATGCGGCTCAGGGGTTCGGAATATATAAAAATGATACCGAGAGCGAATTATTGGATTATGTAAGTTCGGTTAATATATCATGCGGATTTCATGCTGGTGATCCGCAATTAATAAAAGAATACTTATTAAAATGTAAAGAAAAGAATTTAACAATAGGCGCTCATATAGGATTTAATGATATACAGGGATTGGGATACAGACCCATGGAACTTTCATCCGACGAGATAGAAGCTATAGTTATATATCAAATAGGAGCGCTGGCATCGTTTGCAAAGGCATACAGCTTAACAATAGACCATGTAAGACCTCATGGCGCCATGTATAAATTGGCAAGTGAAAATTATGAATTTTCATTAGCCATCGCAAATGCAATTAAGAAATTTGATAAATGGCTTGTTTATACATGTTTAGATAACGATATACTTCAAAAAGTGTCGGACGAAACAGGTATTGTTGTAAACAGAGAATTGTTTATAGATAAATATTATAAACCTGATTTTACTCCCGATTGGGGAAATAAGGCATACATAAATGAAGAAGATGCATTAAACAGAATAAGAACAGTTCTATATTCGTCGCAAATAAAACTTGGCAACGGGGTATTCATGCCTGTAAAATGTGATACAATCCACTTTGATACAAAGAATCCTAAGGTAAATCAACTGTTAATAAAAGCTCATGAAATAGTGGTTCCGACTCCCGTAAATTATAACAAAGCCGAGTTATCGGGCTGGGTATAAGGATAGAGGGAAGTATGAAGGTAAGTAAATTATTTTTAAAAATACCGAAGGATGCAGGGTGGCTTCTCCCCGGGCTTGAGATAAAAAGATGGTTTTTATTGCTTATCATAGGTGCATTATCCGCAGCTGTCGGGCTTTGCATAATATATAATTTAAAGCCTGTGTATTCTTTAATAAAAATGATAATGAAATTAACACAAATGCTTCCGTCGGAAATAATAGGCTGGGCGCTTATAGTTATAGGCGGCTTGTTATTTTTTATCGGCTGGCTGAAAACGAATTATTCAATATTGGATGTATCGAATGAAAGAAACAGGCATGCCGTATTGGAAGATTTATACAGAAGAAGAAAATTAAACAGAGGGCCTAAAATTGTTGCAATCGGCGGCGGTACCGGATTATCAACAATGTTAAAGGGAATAAAGAAGATAACAAATAATATAACCGCAGTTGTAACGGTAGGTGATGACGGAGGAAGTTCGGGAAAACTGAGAGAAGAAATGGGAGTATTACCGCCCGGAGATATCAGAAATTGTATTGCCGCCCTTGCGGATGATGAAGATTTAGTTACCAAATTATTTCAATATCGTTTTAAAGACTGTGCCGGATTATCAGGACACAGTTTCGGTAATTTGTTTTTAACGGCATTGTGCTCAATAACGGGAGATATGGTAAGGGCTGTAAAGGAGTCATCAAAGGTGCTTTCAATAAGAGGGCGTGTTCTTCCTTCCACGTTAGATGATATGAGATTAGCTGCCGAAATGGAGGACGGTTCTATTATTAAAGGGGAATCAAATATTCCTGAATCCGGTAAAAAAATTAAAAGATTATTTTGTGAACCTGATAACTGTAAACCGCTGGAAGATGTTATATTGGCTATTCACGATGCGGAACTTATAATTTTAGGGCCGGGAAGCTTATACACAAGTGTTATTCCAAATTTGTTAATTAACGATATAGCAAAAGCCGTAAATGATTCCAAAGCAAAAAAAATATATGTATGTAATATAATGACACAGCCCGGAGAAACGGACGGTTTTACCGTTTCTGACCATATAAAAACACTCATAAATCATGCAGGATATCAAAATATTATAGATGCTGTTTTGGTAAATAATGAATTACCGTCTGAACTGCTTGCGCCGTATAAAGATGTAGGTTCTGTTCCTGTTATTGTGGATAGTGATGAAATATCCAAATTGGGAGTAGAAGTAGTCCAAAAAAATTTAATTGCGGATAAAAGATTTGAGGACGGGCATTCCTCTTTTGTAAGACATTCTCCCGGCAGACTTGCAAGGGTAATTTATTATTGGTTCAGAAAAAAAGAAAAGGAAAAGCATAAATGAATAACGAATCCGAAAAACCCGTAACAGTGCGTACTTTTCAGAAAATGAAGCAAAATTATGAAAAAATTACTATGCTTACGGCATATGATTATTCAACTGCGAAATACATAGATGAATGCGGTACGGATGCAATTCTTGTGGGTGATTCTGTCGGTATGACGGTTCTTGGTTATGAAAATACCATAAATGTTACTGTGGAGGATATGGTTACATTCACTAAAGCCGTATCAAAAGGAGTAAAGAGGGCAATGGTTATTGCGGATTTACCGTTTATGTCTTTTAATATTTCAAAGGAACAAACAGCTTTAAATGCCGCAAAATTAATACAGGCAGGCGCAAAAGCCGTAAAACTTGAAGGTGCTTCGGATTTCATTCTTGATGAAGTTAATCATTTGGTTAATTCGGGAATTAATGTAGTAGGACATCTTGGCTTTACTCCCCAATATATAAATACTATAGGCGGTTACTTTGTTCAGGGTAAATCCTATGAAAATACCCTTAAATTGCTTGATTTAGCTAAAAAACTTGAAGAAAACGGTGCTTTTATGATTGTTTTGGAAATGGTTCCGACAGAATCCGCAAAATATATCAGTGAAAATTTGAATATCCCGACAATAGGAATCGGGGCGGGAAAATATTGCGACGGTCAAGTTCTTGTTATTGATGATATTTTGGGTAAATATTGGGGTAATACTCCTAAATTTGTTAAACCGTATGCTAATATAAAAGAAATAATCATGAATGCCGTTAATCAGTATAATAAGGAAGTAAAATCGAGTATATTTCCTTCAAACGAAAATTCTTTTTTCCTTCCTGAAAACGAAAGAGGAAAACTATACAGTGTTATTAAATAATATAAAAGATGTTAAAACAATAATACAACAATGGAAGAAAGAAGGCTTAACAATAGGTTTGGTGCCTACGATGGGAGCGTTACATATCGGGCATGCATCTTTAATAAAAAAGGCAAAAGAAACCTGTGACAGAGTTGTTGTCAGTGTATTTGTAAATCCTATACAATTCGGTCCGAATGAGGATTTTCAAAAATATCCCAGAACATTAAAAAAGGATGAAGAGCTTTGTAATGAATTGGGCGCTGATATTGTATTTGCTCCGTCAGCAATCGAAATGTACGGGGAGAATACAGGTTTATGTAATAATGAACTTACTTTTGTTTGTCCCGCTTATAATATAGTTGATGCACTGTGCGGGAAATCACGTCCCGGGCATTTTGACGGTGTTGCGACGGTGGTTTTAAAATTATTTAATATTTCAAAGGCTGATTATGCGTTTTTCGGACAAAAAGATGCTCAGCAATTATTTATTATAAAGAAAATGGTAAAAGATTTAAATTTGGATATTAAAATAATTTCTTGTCCTATAGTAAGAGAACATGACGGTTTGGCAGTAAGTTCAAGAAATATTTATCTGTCGGAATCAGAACGAGAGCAGGCTTTAACTATTTCAAAAGCATTGTTTCATATAAAAGAACTTTATTCAAAAGGAATAAAAGATACGTCTGTTCTTTTTGATTCGGCAATCAGTATTCTGGATAAAAATATAGAACTTGATTATCTGGAATTTAGGGATTTTTCAACTTTTGAAAAAGCGCAAATGGCACAAGAAAATACTTTAGTTGCAATAGCGGCAAAGGCAGGTAAAACGAGGTTAATTGATAACATAATATTGTAAAAATATGGCAAATTCAGTAAAAATAATGGAAAGAAAAATAAATGCAATTTCCTTCACGGTATTTTTTGTGAAGGTATTTACCGTGATATTTTTTATATATGCTTTTTTTGCCTTTTTGTTTTGGTTTTTAAATTGTTTTGAAGTTGAATGGTTATATTTATTTAATTGGTTATTTATAATTCCTTATAAAATAGTGAATGTTTTCTATAAACCGCAAGGTGTATCCGCCGATTTTACTTTGGCGATTATAGGGGGTATATCTTTTATTTTCGGACTTATTTTCCAAAATTCCATAAATTTTCTGTATGAAAAAATGCTGGATATGGAGGACGAAAAAGAGCGAATAAAGGCAGTTATTAAGAAAAACAGGTCTTTAAAATTTGCAAGAATGAGTTTAGCTTCTTTAACTGAAGATAAAAAATCCGCTGTTATAAAAGAGGCTCAGCTTGTATTTTTAATTACCGCACGTGTTGAAAAAATAAAGAAACAAAAAGAAGATTCCGATTTGCCTCTTCAAGCTGTTAATGAATATAAAACACTTGTATATAAAGAAATTCTAAAAAAAATAACGGCTATCAGACCGATACAGAAAGGATATTTCAGAAAAAATCTTTTTATGCTTTTTAAAGATTTTAAAATAACGGATAATTTAATATACATTTTAAAACCGGCATTGGAAGAAATAACTCAGGAGTACACAAGAGAAGATGTTTCAGTCACATTTAGTGTTATTTTAAGCTCTATATTTGATGTAAATAATTTGGAAAAAGAATTGGATTCTATGGATACAATATTTTTATTAAATATAGATGACCTTATTATAGTAACAAACAAGTTTAAATTAAATTATGAAAATAATACTACATTTAAGTATGCGCTGAAATTAAAAGGGGAGTATAATTTATCTAAAAATTTAACTATATCAAACAATCAAACAATATATTCATTAATTGATAAAAAGGCGCAAAAAGAAAAAGAGGGATTAAAGGGTAAAAATAAGCAAGGAGAAAACTCTAATGAAAATGAAAATAATAAGAATGGCTCATAACAGGTATCTTCCCGAATACAAGACGGATGGTTCATCAGGAATGGATTTATATGCGGCAATAGATAAAGAAATTACCCTAAAACCGTTAGAAAGAGTGTTAGTTCCGACAGGGATAAAGATAGAAATCCCTAATGAATATGAAGCGCAAATAAGAGCACGTTCGGGGTTATCCGTAAAACACGGAATAACGCTAATCAATGCTGTGGGAACCGTTGATGCGGACTATAGAGGTGAAGTATGTGTCGGTTTGGTAAATTTATCAAACGAGGAATATACGATAAAACCTGATGACAGAATTGCACAAATGGTTATTGCGAAAGTAGAAAAAGCACAAATAGAAATTACGACGGAACTTGCTTCTTCCGTAAGAGGAGAAGGCGGTTTCGGGTCAACCGGATTTAATGTTACTTAAATAAATGAAATCCTGTAATAAAGGAACATACCAGAAAGATTGCGGAAAGAATATATGTTACTCTGTTTAATCCTTTTTCCGCACTTTTTTGCGATGAAAATAAATTTGCTGCTCCGCCTATAGCACCTAATCCGTCACCTTTTGGCGAGTGTAATAATACTAATAATATTAATAATACGGCTGATATTATTTGAATAATCCATACAGTGGTCAGCATTTTTATTCCCTTCTTTTTACTTGTTTAAATTGAGTTTAACACAAACAAAAGTTTTTGTGAAATTTCATTGTAATCAGAATTTTTTAACAGAATTTTTTTTAATTTGGATTTTTCTCCTGAAATTATGGAAATTTGAGATTTATTAATGTCAAATAAGTTTGAACAAAAGGATATTAGTTCTTTGTTAGCTCTGTTTTCAAGCGGGGGTGAGGATATTTTTATTCTGACATACTCATTTGTATAATCCTGAATTTTTGATACGGAGGAATTGGGAACTAACTTTACCGAAAATATTATTCCCTCTTGTGTTTTTAATAAAAAGTTATTTTCGCTCATAGATAAATTATACATCAATTAAAGTAACTATAAAAAATATACTGGTAAAAAACGGAAATAAAGTGTAAAATTAATCAATAAGCAGGAAAAAATATGGAATCTGAAAATATATTCAGCGGTTTAGAAAAAATATTAAGAGAACAAAACCGCTCGGAAGAAGATATATCTGAAATATATGCGGCATATAAATTTGCGGAGAAGCTGCATGCCGGACAATACAGAGTTAGTGAGGAGCCTTATATAATTCACCCGGTTGAAGTTGCGAAGATATTAGCGACATTAAAGGTGGATAAACATACATTAATGGCTTCAATTCTGCATGATACCATAGAAGATACGGGACTGACTGCTGAACAATTAGGTGCCGAGTTCGGAGAGGATGTGTTAAATCTGGTTCTCGGGGTAACAAAACTTGATAAATATCAATTCAAGTCAAAAGAAGAGCGTCAGGCTGAAAATTTCAGAAGAATGTTTGTTGCAATGGCAAAGGATGTTCGTGTAATATTTTTAAAACTTGCGGACAGACTGCATAATATGCGCACATTAAATTATATGGCGCCTTCAAAACAGGTAAGGATAGCACAAGAAACTTTGGATATATTTGCACCGCTTGCTAACAGACTCGGTATCGGAAGAATTAAAGCGGAACTTGAGGATTTATCGTTAAGATATCTAAATCCCGAAAAATATTTTGAAATAGCTCAATTGGTTGCGCAAAAAAAACTTGAAAGAGAAAATACCGTAAAACTTTTGATTGATGAAATTTCAGAAAGTCTTAAACGTAATGAAATAGAAGCTGAAATAACGGGAAGAGCAAAACATTATTACAGTATTTACAAAAAAATGCAGCGGTTGAATGTAGCTTTTAACGATTTATATGATATCACTGCGGTAAGGGTTATTGTGGACACCGAAAGACAATGTTATGAGGTATTAGGTATTATACACTCATTATTTAAACCGATTCCGGGAAGATTTAAAGATTATATTGCCATGCCAAAAGGGAACGGTTATAAATCATTGCATACTTCGGTTATAGGTCCTAAACAAAAACCGCTGGAGGTTCAAATAAGAACAAAAGATATGCATAAGATTGCCGAATATGGTATTGCCGCACATTGGAAGTATAAGGAATCCGGCTCTATAAAAGCTTCTTCAGAGGATGATATCAAGTTTTCCTGGATGCATCAAATGATAGAATTGGATAAAGAAGCTACTGATGCAAATGAATTTGTTGAAAAAGTAAAAATTGATTTATTCGGGAATCAAGTTTTTGCCTTTACTCCCATGGGAGATATCATTGATTTACCTTTAAATGCGACTCCAATTGATTTTGCTTTCAGAATCCATTCCGAGGTGGGTTATAAAACCACAGGCGCATTAATTAACGGAAGAATTGCCCAATTGGATACAAAGTTAAATAACGGTGATATTGTTGAATTATTTACCTCAAAAACCGGCACCCCGAAATTGCATTGGCTGAAATTTTGTGTTACAAAACAAGCTCAATCCAAAATCAGACAGTGGTTTAAAAAGCATAACAGAGATGAATATATTATCACCGGAAGAAATATGCTTGAGCAGGAATTAACAAAA
>CANPZP010000015.1 GCA_947589115.1 Candidatus Gastranaerophilales bacterium
GCCACAAGCCCATGATTTTTATGGAAGAACTTATGAGCGGTAGCTGCTGCGCTACCTTTCCTCTCCTCGAACGTGACATTTAGTCACCTTCTCGTCGGCAGAGTGCCACAAGCCCTTGTTTACCGCAAACCCTGCTTGGCTGGCTGTGTTTAATAAACATAACGCCTTAAGCCGTTTGCATGTTAAAGAATATCATTAACAATTATCATAGTCAAGTATTCATTATAAAAACTACCTTTTACAGCCTTAACGGATAATCATCTTTAAATTCCCACCCGTCATTTTGAACCAATGCCGCACAATGGAAATGCTGTTCATTATCAGCTCTACATAAATTTTTGTAATGTTCTCTGTCTGGGTCATTGTCGAAGGGATAATACGCTTCAAATTTATTATGCCAACCCCACCAGAATTGGAATAAATCCCTTCCCATCATATTAGGACCTTTATCGCCGTTCACATCCAATAAATATCTCATATATCTATCTGCATTTAAATCTTGCAAATATACTTTCATTCCGTCATCAAGGTAAACTATAGTATTATAATCAAAACGTTGAAGGTTTACATGTCCTGTCTCTTCAACTCTTGTATACTTTAAATAAGGTGCAATATATGTATCAAAATACTCTTTTGTTGTTATTCTCCCTTGATCGGCAATATAAAAATTCGGGGATAAATCAAAATCAGACTCAGCCTGAGCATATACATCCGTCATTGTTGAAAAGAATTTTTTAATCTTTGAAGCATATTCAGTTTTTTTATGATTTGCAGTCAATAAAGGTACTGTTAAAGCTGCTACAACACCAATAATCGTGAGGGTAACGAGAACTTCCGCAAGTGTAAAAGACGGCTTATTTTTGGATTTTGAACCTCTTTTTACCCCCCCCCATGTGATTTTCTTAATTTTCATACTTTTCTCCTTCTCTTATTATATATATTATTAAATATTTTTTCTGTATTCAGCCATAAGTGCGGCACCCGTTACACCGGAAAAGTCACCCAGCTTTGCTTTTCTAAACTGTATATTTTGTGCAGGTATTGGCAATGACTTAACTTTAGCCATTTGCACAGTTCTTTCATAAAAATAATCAATTGCATCCATCAAACCGCCGCCTAAAACTATTATTTTGGGATTATAAAAGTTTATAACGGTTGCCAATCCGGATGACAAGTAATCAGAGGCTTCATTTAAAATCTGAAGCACCAATTCATCTTTATTTTCAAGTGCCTTACGAATCATACTTGTTTTTATAGGCTTATCTTCGACAAGATAATTAACAATATCAGACTTCCTGCCTTTTTTTAGTGCACCAGTTATCCTTTTTTCAATTGCCAATCTTGAAGCATAAGCTTCAAGACATCCGCAGCCGCCGCAGCCGCATGGTCTGCCTCCGGGGTCAACTACTATATGTCCTATTTCACCTGCCGTTCCTGTTGCGCCATATCTTATTTTCCCGTTTTGTACTATACCGGAGCCTATACCCGTCCCTACAAATATACATACAAAATCATTTTCATTTTTTCCCGAGCCGAAAAACAATTCACCGATTGTTGCTATTTCTACATCGTTTCCGACATATACGGGAATCTTAAATTCATTTTCCAAAATCTCTTTTATATTTAAATTTTCTATATCCAAATTCGGAGCACTTAATATTATTCCGTTCTTTCTGTCAATTTGTCCGGCGGCTCCTATGCCGATTTCACTTATATTCTCTTTTCCTATACCGGATTCTCCCATTAATTCATTTACGGAATTAATTATTTTTTGAATAACTTTTTGAATGCCTTTATCTTTTTTTGTTTTCTTTTTAACAAAAGATAAAACTTCACCTGTTTCTTTATTTACAAGCGCACTCAATACCTTAGTTCCGCCTAAATCTATTCCGATTGAATATTTGTTCATCTGCTTTTTCCTATAGATATTATTGATTATAACACTTTTTTTGATTTTTTTGTTCCGAAATTAATAAAATTTACAAGCAGGTTTAAAAGTTGGCACAAATAGGGTATAATAATAAAGTGGTATTTATGGAGGCAGAATTTATGCGTATAACAGTTATCGGACGCAACATTGAAATTACGGATGCTATTCGTTCTTATGCGGAAGAAAAAATCGGAAAAGTTATGAATCATTATGATCAAATTCAATCTATTGAAGTTGTATTAAATGTTATAAAAAACCCGTCAGTATCAAACAGCCACACGGCTGAAGTAATTTGTAAATTTATATCAGGCTCGGTTAATGCGGAAGAAAGCGCCGAATCAATGTATGCAAGTATTGATTTGGTTGCCGATAAAATTTCCAGATTGGTTAAAAAATATAAAGAAAAACAAATTACTTCTTCTAAAACGGCTTCTATAAGAACAGATGTTATAAAAGAGCCGGAAGAAACAGTTGCAGAATAAATTTATTTAAAAAAGAAGGGTATAATTTGTCCGTGAAAATATAGTATGATTTCGGATTGATTTCCCTTCTTTTTTATTTACATATTTTTTATTCTGTTTTTTGTATAATTAATCAACCCGCCGGAGTTAACAAGTTCTTGTATCTCTTTAGGAAACCCGGCACATTTATATTCTTTTCCCGTTGTAACATTTTTAACTATTCCGGTATTTAAATCATATTCAATAACATCATCTTTTGATGTTTCATCGGGCAGATAGGGATGCTCTAATATTGGCAGCCCTATATTAATTGCATTTCTGTAAAATATTCTTGCAAAACTCTTTGCGATAATTAAAGAAACCCCTGAAGCTTTAATAGCTATAGGAGCATGTTCTCTTGATGAACCGCATCCGAAATTTTGCCCCGCAACTATAATATCAGAAGGCTTTACCTCCTTTGCAAAATCCGAATCAATATCTTCCATGCAGTGTTTTGCCAATTCTTCATGTGAAGAAGTGTTTAAATACCTTGCGGGAATTATGACGTCTGTATCTATATTATCATTGTATTTCCATACTTTTCCGTTTAACATTTTTTTCTTTACATCCTTTTTTTTATGTATTATACTTTAATTATACATTACATGAAGGAAATGTGTTAGAAACATTTCAAATAAAGGAGAACCAAATGATGGAAATGATTGGAGAAACAGCCGGACAAATCTGGAATTATTTAAACGAAAATGGGGAAACTACCATCTCAAAGATGAAAAAAGATTTAGATTTAAAAGCTAACTTTGCAGAATTAGGTCTTGGCTGGTTAGCAAGAGAAGGCAAAATCGAAATGACCAGAAAAGGTCTTTCAACTAATGTTAAATTAGTTTAATTAAATTCTTGAAGAAGAAAAAAGACCCATCAGGGTCTTTTTTTCATGCAAATTTTTATTTTTTTGTCATAATTATAAAAGATATTGAAATAATAGGGAAACGAAATGGAAGAAATAAAAATTAAAGAAGAATTTTTAAAACAAGCATCCGAACTTGCAAGAGGAGCTGAAGTTTTACCGGGCGGAATAGAAGAATTAGCACTAAAGCTTCAAAAATCGAAAGAAGAAAATAAACCCTTAAGAATAAAGCTTGGAATGGATCCTTCAAGACCCGATTTACACTTAGGGCATACCGTTGTTATGAGAAAAATTAAACAATTTCAAGATTTAGGTCATAAAATAATTTTAATTGTCGGAGGAGGCACCGGTATGATAGGTGATCCTTCAGGCAAATCCGATACAAGACCGAGCCTTACAAAAGAGCAGGTTGAAGAAAATGCAAAAACTTATTTTGAACAAATATCAAAAGTAGTTGATGTTAATAAAGCGGAAATAAGAAATAATGCAGACTGGCTTTATAATTTAAACTTTGCGGAAATGTTAAAATTAGCATCTAAAGTAACGGTTGCTCAAATAATGACGAGAGATGATTTCGCTAAAAGA
The DNA here is from genome assembly GCA_947589115.1 of Candidatus Gastranaerophilales bacterium. Classification (GTDB taxonomy): domain Bacteria; phylum Cyanobacteriota; class Vampirovibrionia; order Gastranaerophilales; family Gastranaerophilaceae; genus Avigastranaerophilus. The sequence goes on from CANPZP010000015.1 coordinate 3,881, forward strand.
TATGCTGAAAAAAGACCTATTTCCGTTCATGAATTTTTCTATCCTTTAATGCAAGCTTATGATTCTGTTATTGTTGATTCCGATATAGAGTTAGGCGGAACAGACCAAAGATTTAATAATCTTTTAGGAAGAGAAATACAAAGTGCATACGGAAAAAAGAATCCTCAAATGGTTATGCTGCTTCCTTTACTTGAAGGTACGGACGGAGTTGTTAAAATGTCTAAATCTTACCCTGAACACTGCATAAGTTTAACTGATTCGGCTAACGATATGTACGGCAAATTAATGTCTATATCCGATAATCTGATTATAAAATATTTTGCGCTTTTAACCGAAATAACAAATGAAGAGTTAAAAGAAATTGAAGAACAGTTAAAAACATCTAATCCTCGTGATTTAAAAATGAAACTGGCTTATACCATTACCAAAATGTATAACGGGGAAGAATCCGCAAAAGAAGCTGAAAATAACTTTATCAAAGTTGTACAAAATAAAGAATTACCTGATGATATAAAAGAGATAGAAATAAAAGAAGATACAACTTTAATAGATTTTATTTCAAACTTTGATAAATCACTCAGCAGGGGAGAAATAAAAAGATTAGCATCCTCAGGAGCTTTAAAAATAAATTCGGAAAAACAGACTAATCCTAATTTCTTAATTACAAAATCCATGCTTCCTGTTACAGTACAATACGGAAAACGAAAATTTATAAAAGGGATATAAATGAGATTAATAAAAAAGGTATTTTCACAAATAAAAGAAGATATCTCAACAATATATGAGAAAGATCCTGCAGCAGAAAATCTTCTTGAAGTGTTATTCTGCTACCCCGGATTACATGCACTTATTTTACACCGCATAGCTCATAAGCTTAACTATTGGAAAATACCGTTAATTCCCAGAATTATATCAAACATATCAAGATTCTTTACCGGAATAGAAATACATCCGAATGCAAGAATCGGGCGAAGATTCTTCATAGACCATGGCATGGGTGTTGTAATAGGCGCTACAACCATAATAGGTGATGATGTATTATTATATCAAGGTGTAACTTTAGGCGGAACGGGAAATGAACACGGAAAAAGGCATCCTACATTACACGATAACATTGTTGTTGGTTCAGGGGCAAAAATTTTAGGGAATATAGAAATAGGTTCAAATTCAAGGATAGGTGCAGGCTCGGTTGTAGTGGATTCTGTCCCTGAAAATTCGACTGTCGTCGGAGTCCCCGGAAGAATAGTAAGACAAAAAATGATGGTTCAAGGTCAGCTTATGCATAACAGAATCCCCGACCCGATTTCATGCCAGCTTAATCGTTTAAAATATGAAATTCAGGATTTAAAAGAAGATATGGAAGAAATAAAAAAGGACAGATAAATAACCTGTCCTTAATATTAGATTTTTGTAAGATAGTTTTACATTTTCTTTCCGCCCCTGAAGAGGAAGTTTCCTAATGCTACAAACGGACTTGCTATGATACATAATCCTTTCATTATAATACTTCCGTTGCTTTTTTCTTCATCGATATCGCACATTTCGGATAATAAATCTTCTCTGCTTGTTGAATCACAATTGCCCCAAGATAATAACTTTTGTTTTTCAACACCGGCATTACTTCTTGCATTATCATTTATATAATCTTTCAAATCACACCCGATTTCAGATTCAATCAATTGCTTCGCTACAGCTCTTAATTGTTTGTCGCTTCCGTCTTCCGTAACTAATTGAGCATAGCGTTTTTGAGATGACATTTCACTTAATAATTCATTATAAGCTTCTAAAGCTTTATCTTCTCTGCCGTCTTGCAAATATGTACTTATATTTTCTATTGATGTTTCAATAGATGCATCACGACCGCCGTATGCTAATTCATATGATTCTTTTGAATCCTGATAATTGTATTTTTCATCAAGATAATCTTCATTGTATATATTTGACATATTCACCGTACCGGTTAAAGTCCCCGCACTTGCGGATGCACTCCCGTTCAAAAAACTTCCGTTTTGGAAAGATAACGCAGTTGCTGTCATAACTAACCTCCAATATAAAATTATTAACCTAACACTACCTACATTTATATAAAAAATTTTGGAGCAGGGAAATTTACTCATTTTAATAATTTGTTAACATTTGTTAATATTTTATTTAAAACCGATTAATTATTATTCCGCCCAAAGCCCCGAAAACTATTATTAATAAAGGATTTTTTTTGAAATATAAAAAAGGAATAAATAATACAATAAACAGAATCAAAGATTTATAATTTGAACTAAACGGAACAACGGATTTATACAATAATTTAAGTCCGATTGATGCCAAAAGAGCGCATGCTGCAGGTCTTAGTCCCAAGAATATTCCTGCGATGAAGCTGCAATTTTTATACTTATTAATTAATTTAACCATTAAAATTGAAATAAAGAACGGAATAAAGACTATAGCTCCCGTTGCAATAAATGAGCCAATAATTCCCGCAGTGGTATATCCTGTGTATGTTGCCATATTTATCCCGATTGGCCCGGGGGTAATATTTGATACGGCTATCATATTTGTCAGTTCGTCAATACCGAACCATTGATATTTTTGCTGAATATAAAATAAAAACGGCAACGAAGCATAACCCCCGCCTATTGCAAAAAGACCTATTTTCATAAATTCATAAAACAAAAGGAAATATATTTTAATCATTTTTTACTCCTTTTATTTTATAGAAAATTAAAGAAATTAAAGCCGAAAATACTATAACAATTGCGGGCGACACGGGTAAAAATAATAATACCGCTAATATTAAAAAAAACATTATGTATGTAAATATTGAATTAACGCTTTTTTGCCATATATCTTTAATTGTGACCAATACAAGAATAATTACCGAAATTCTTATACCGAAAAAAGCATCTTTTACGGGTTTAAAATTAACTACGGATGATAAAATATTTGCCAAAACGATAATAGCAATAAATGAAGGCGCAATAATACCCGTTATTGCGGCAACTGCGCCCATAAAACCTCTAAGCCTGTAACCTGTACATATAGAGATATTACCTGCTATGATTCCGGGGATGCATTGGCTCATTGCATAATAGTCAATAAGTTCTTCTTCGCTCATCCAATTACGTTCTTCAACAATATATTTTTTTAAAAGAGGAACAATAACATATCCTCCGCCGAGTAATTGAATACCGATTATAAAAAAGATTTTAAATATCTCAAATAAACTGATTTTTTTCATAAAATTATTATTACACAAAAATCATAAATACCGAGATATTATTCATTTTCCCCCATAAAGAGTTTTTTTGTAAATTTACCTAAATCTTTTAATTCCGTTTTCCACATATTTGTAATATTAGGCATCAAAATCAAATTGGATTGAATATCATAATCAAACGGAGTACCTGTATTTTTAACATTTTTGCCGTTAAAAAAATAATCTTTTGCTTCATTATATTTTTTTTCAATGGTTTTATCAAAATAACCGTAATAATAGTCGATTGCTTTTTCTTTTGATGATGCAAAAGTCAGCCACGGATCAACAACATATTTATATTCTTTTTTACTTACATCTTTGTTATCTAGTGATGTCAACATACATTTGTGATCAAGTTTTTTATCTGTTTCATACTGAACTTCCCCTTTTTTGTTTATAAATCTGACATTGAGATATAAAGAAACAGGGACGGCATTATATATACCGTTAGCTGCAAATACCGCAATAGCGCATCTTACGTTTTCATCACAATTTGCGACTTTCATTTCTTTTATTTTAGATAATAGGCTCAATTCACGATTAACACCAAAATAATATGATTCATTAACAGCTGTTTTTTCCCTCAATGCTTGGCTTTCTGATTCATATTCATCACTGTCTTTCCAGCTTGGAGGCAATAGATTTCTTACTAATGATATCTTTTCCACCAAACGTTTATAAGCATCAGTATAGTCATCTTCCGAAACATCATCATCAAAAGTTCTATATTCTCGTATATGAGTAAGACTTGTTGACGGAAAAAGTTTCTTTGACAAACGCATCATGTCATCTGCCTTTTTTATTTTTTCCTTGTTTCCTGAAAAATTTATATTATTAAAATTATTACATTGTTGAATTTTCATAAACTTAATAAAGGCGATAAAAGTCAAAATTGCTTTATTATTTTAAATTATTACAAAATATTAAAAACTATAATCAAAATAGTAATTAATAAATTTAATATGGGTGGTATATTTCGGAAGTAAAAATAAAAAATATTAAAGGGAAAATTATGCCGAAGAAAATATTAATTGTTACAACAAATTTTTCAGATATAAACGAAGAAATTAAAACAGGTGTTTGGCTGGAAGAGTATGCCGTTCCATATTTAACTTTCAGTGCGACAGGCTACGATATAACAACTGCGAGTCCGAAAGGAGGAGAAAGTCCTATTGATGAGAACAGTTTATCTTGTTCAAATCCCATGGAATGGGACGATGCAGCAAAACTGCTTAGAAATACTTTAAAATTATCTGAAATAAATTACAAAGATTATGATGTACTTTTCATCCCAGGAGGACACGGCCCGATGTTTGATTTAGCTTTTAATGAAACATTAAAGGAAATAATCGAATATATGTATGAAAATAATAAAATAATAGCAGCATTATGCCACGGGCCTATAGGTCTAATATCTGCAAAAGATAAAGAAGGCAACTGTGTATTAAAAGGGAAAAAAGTTACGGCATTTACAAATAAAGAAGAAGAAATAGTTAAAATGAAAGAATTTATGCCGTTTTTGGTTGAAGATAAATTAAGAGAATGCGGAGCTGAATTTATAACAGAAAAGCCCCTAAGTGAACACGTCGAAATTGACGGTAAAATAATTACGGGGCAGAATCAAAATTCTGCTTTACTCACTGCCGAAAAGGTTATTGAACTTTTAAGATAGCTTTTTTTAGCGCCTGCATATTATAGGCGCTATATTTTATAATAAGGTATATTTATTGTATAATTTTCATAATTAGAAAATTTACAAGTATGAAAAAAGCCTTTTCAGAATTAAATACATTAATAAAAGAAGCAAAAAATATAGTAATAATTTCTCATGTAAATCCTGACGGAGATACTTTAGGTTCCAATCTTGCGCTTAAAATAGTTATAAAAGAGTATTTTAATAAAGATTCAGACTCAATATATGTAGGGTGCTTACCTTCAGTATACAAATATTTACCTTTATATTCCGAATTTATTGATGCAAAAGAAAAAGAGAATAAAAAATATGATTTGGCAATATGTACTGACGTTGCATCAAAAGACAGAATGGTTTATGCTAATGAAATTTTTGAAAGAGCTGAAAAGAAAGTAAACATAGACCATCACAAAACAAATATCGGATATGGGGATATTAATATAATAGACGGTGATGCGGCATGCTGCGGTTTAATTTTATACAGAATGTTTAAACAATGGGGAATAAAAATATCTCTTGATTGCGCAAGATGTTTATATACGTCATTAATGACAGATACGGGTAATTTCAAATATGAGAATACGACTCCCGAAGTATTTAATACTGCTGCGGAATTAATACGTGCCGGAGTAAATGCCTCACATGAATACAGAGCATGTTATGAATCAAAGCCTCAGAATTTGATTCAATTTCAGTCATATATAATATCGAATACTAAATTTTATGATAACGGTAAGATTGCAATGGCAGCCATAACGAAAAAGGATATGGAAAAATTCAATGCAACAGATGATTTTACAGAGGGGATAGTTGAAATATTAAGGACATCAAAAGATGTTGAGATTTCTGCGCTTTTAAAAGAAACTAACGAAGGGAATACAAAAGTCAGTCTAAGGAGTAAGAATACGGATTTAACAAAAATAGTATCCGCTTTTAACGGAGGCGGACATTCATTTGCTGCGGGATGCACAATAAAACGCCCCGTTAATATTGCATCAAGCAAGCTTTTAGAACGTATTCAAAGTGAATTATTATGAGAAAATACATAGAAGATTTAATAAAGAAAATAATTGCTCAAGATTTCTGCGGTGTAGCCGCCGAAATGGCTTTTTGGTTCATACTCGGATTATTTCCGTTTTTGTTATTTTTAACATCACTTTTTGCATGGATTGGTAAAAAAGCATTAATAACTCCGATTTTGCATTTTATAACCAATATAGCACCAAAAGACGTTGCAACCTTAATTTTAAATACATTAAACGAGGCAATGATATTCAAACAAGGGAAATTAATTGCAATATTCGGTTTAATTATAACAATAGCCCTTGCGGGTAATGCCATAGCGGTTATTATTAAAGGGTTAAATCGTGCCTATGCAATTGAAGAAACAAGAAATTTTATTTATACAAGATTTCTTTCAATAATAATGGTATTTATTAATTCACTTGCCCTTTTTCTTGTCGTCAATTTAATAGTTTTAGGGAAGGTTATATTAAACTATTTACTTGAATATACCGCTTTTTCTCAATTATCGTTAGATATAATCGGGATAATCAGATGGCCTGTATCATATATAGCTCTTGCCTTTTGTGCCATAGGAAATTATTATATACTGCCCGCAATAGAAGGTAATGATAAATTGAAATTAAAAAGCGTACTTCCCGGAACTTTATTTTTCAGTTTCTTCTGGATGCTTGGCTCTTGGTGTTTCTCGCTTTATTTAAGTAATTTAAACACTTATAATAAGGTATACGGTACAATCGGAGCATTTGCCATACTAATGGTATGGCTGTATTATACTTCTTTAATAGTCCTCATCGGCGGCGAAATAAATTCAAGATGTTATTTTAACCTTATGAAAAAAACTAAAAATTAATATAATTGATTTTTTTCTTATTAAATAAGATAATTAAAGTAAGTTATAAATTGTTGTCCAAAAGAATAAAAGAGGTTAGTATCATTAAAACGAAATTAATAATAAGTGCGTTAATAATAAGCAGTTTATTTTTTCAAGCATCATATGCTATGACACCTGAAGCAAATAAGCTGTATCGGAATGCTTGTAAACTTTTTGACGAATTAAAATATCAAGAGGCTTTGGAAGATTTAAATAAAGCCGTGCAACTGTCACCTGATGATGCAATATTATATACAAAACAGGCAGGAATATATTCCGAATTGGGTCAATGGGCTAATGCTACCGAAGCATATAAAAAAGCATTAAAAATAAGACCTGATGATGCATTTATATATATAAGTCTTGGACACATATTTGAACAGCTTCAAGATTATAAAAATGCATTAAATTCATATAATCAGGCATTAAAGCTGTTTCCGGAATATAAATATAATTATTTAAACCTTGCAAGTGTTATGACACACCTAAAACAAGACGAAGAAGCCATAAAGTATTATCAAATGTTTTTGACTCATTACCCTGATGCAATTGATGCAAGAGAAAATATGGCATCTATATATTTAAGAATGAACAAACCAAAGGATGCAGCCGACATATACAGTGATATTTACTCAAAAGACCCCAATTCTTTTAATAATTATTCAAATTACGGACTCGCATTATACAGAATATCAGATTATGAAAATGCACAAAAAATTCTTTTAAAGGCAGTGGAAAAAGACCCGAATGATTACGTAGCAAGGGCAAATTTAGCATATGTTTATCTGGCTCAGGATAAAATACAACCTGCCGAATCGGAATTTTCAAAGGCTCTTTCTATTGAACCCGATATGAACTCTATCAGATTTGATTATGCTAATTTATTAGCGGATAAAAAACAATACGATGAAGCTCTGCATCAATATCACGAGTATTTAAAAACCTGTAAAGACAATGAAATTGCATACCTTAATGCGGGAATTTTATATACAAAAAAGAATGATTATGTAAGTGCAATAAATATGTTTGAACGAGGAAGAGAAGTTGCGCCGAAAAATACTTCTATCCTTAAAGAACTTGCAAAATCATATCACCTTAACAAACAGTATGACTCCGCTATTAATATTTATAACGAATTATTACTTATAAATCCTGAAAATATAGATATTATATTGAATAAAGGTATTGCATATCATGCGTTAAAAAAATATCAGGAGGCTATTGACTTATATAAAGAAGTCCTTGTTAAATCACCCGACAGTAAATCAGCTAAGGACTATTTAATAAAAGCGTACATTTCATACGCAGACAGCTTATATAATCAAGAGCAGTATAAAAAAGCACTGGCAAATTATAATGAAGCAGCAAATTTAGATGAAGAAAATCCGCTAATATACATAAAATTAGCAGACACTTATGAAAAATTAGGCTCAAAAACAAAGGTTATTGAATGCTATGAAAAAGCACTTGATATATCTCCGGATAATAAAGAGGTGCTTTCTAATTATGCCAAAACGCTTACAAAATACAATAAAAATGAGGAAGCGGAAGTTCTTTATCAAAAAGTAATGGACTCAACCGAAACCTCTAATATTGATAAATTTAATTATCATATTGATTTAGCGGATAGTTATTATCAATCAAAAAAATATGAAAATGCTTTAACGGAATACACCAATGCATTAAAAATTAATTCTACGGATGAAGTATTAAATATTAAAATCGGTAATACTTATAAAGCATTGTCAAATTTGGAAAAAGCTTCTCAGTATTATAATGAAGCAATAAAAATAAACCCCGAAAATCCTGACTCTTATTTTAATTTAGGACTGTGTCAGGCGGAAGAAAATGACCTAAACTCTGCTAAAGAAAACTTTAAAAAGGTTATTGAGCTTAAGAATGATTATGCATACGCATATTACGCTTTAGCGCTTAGCTTTGAAAAAGAGAAAAATCTTGAACAGGCAATTTATAACTACCAAAAATTTACCGATTACACAAATGATAAAAATTTAAAAAATAATGTTCAAAATAAAATAAATAACCTTAAAAAACAATTAAATTAACATGAATAAAAATTTGAAAAATATATTAGTTATAATCATAACAAGTATTATGTTAATACCGTTTTTAGGCTTAAAAAAATACGTAAAACCATATATATCACTACATACTGGGACTATAACAGAAGAAAATATAAACAGAACGGAAAAAATTTTTACCTCCGGTCAAAGAATTAATATAGGGCTTATAGCTCCTGATGGGTTTAAAGACTACGGAATAAGGCTTCAACTTTCAAAACAGGATGAAAAAACCTCAAACTGGGGATTTTCTCTCATAAGTTCAAAAGATATTTATATAGATAAAACCCAAAATCTATACAAAGACTATATTTATATATACAGACCCGGAAGATATATTCTTCAATTTTTTTACATAAACAAAAAAACATATCCGTTTGCGCATTACGAATTTAGCGTACAAGGCTGACATAAGAAAAGCAGCCACGCATTTTCAATGGCTGCAAATAGGAAGTAAATTTATTACGATTATTGTGATTGTTGTATATTTAATTTTATTTTTTAGTTTCTTTAGCCTCTAATTTTTCTAAACGTTTTTCAAGAGCGGCATTTTGTTTCTCAAGCTGTTCTATTCTCTTATCCAAGCCCGATATTTTTGCCATCATATCTTGGAATTTAGAGTACAATTCCTTAATGGAATTAATCATTGCATAGAACATCTCATCTTTTGATACTGTTAAATATCCGTCTTTTTCTTTTACTACTGATTTAGGAAATATCTTCTGTAATTCTTGTGCTATTACACCTACATGAGGCTGTTTCTTTTTATCTTTTTTAAATGTAAAATTTTTGGGTTCTATTTGTATTATTTCTTTTAATCCGCCGTTATATTTACCTGATATGTTTTTAAGCCTTAAATCAGAAGTGACTCTGCTGCCTGCAACAACTAATTCAGCAACACTTATGTAAGGAGCTGAAAGGTATTCTTTAACAATTACATCTTCGTCTATCGACATACTTGTTGAATGAATATTGTATGCATTAAAATCACCGTTTAATGTTAATATACCTGTTTCATTAGAGCCGGCTTTAGGCATTGTCCCATATAAATATTTTGAGTTACTGGTTTTTACTCCTGATGAATAAGGATGACTAGATTCATAACCAGAATTATTACTAATTTCAAAATAATTACTTTGTCCTGTTGTTTCTTTGCAAGAATATGCCCCAATACAAATATTGTAACTTCCTCCGGCAATAGTTTCTCCTGCTCCAAGTCCAATACCTATATTATAATTACCGCTGGACAAACCATTTAATGATCTTGCGCCTAAGCTTGTATTGTAAGAACCGGTATGATTCGAAAACCCACCTGAAGAATCATCTGAACCGTATAAAGCATCATAACCCAGTGCCGTATTGTAGTGTCCTTGAGATAACCTTTGAGCACGTGCTCCAATTGCCGTATTTGCATGCTTATAGTCTCCTGTACTTGCACTGAGAGCATATGCGCCAACAGCCGTATTATAATCTCCTTTTTCAACCGATTGAAGAGCTCCTTGTCCTATTGCAACAGATTCATCGGAACCATAAGAAGAAGATAGTGCATTCACCCCTATAGCAATTGAGTTAGCAAGATGTTCAAATTTTTTATTCTTAGAATTAGCTAATGCTCCTTGACCTATTGCAATAAGTCCCTCACCTTCTGTTTGATATTGACCTGCTCCATTACCAAAGAAAATATTATTAGAACCTTTTGTTAAATTGATTAAAGAATTAGTTCCTAATGCAATATTATTACCGGAAGTAGAAGAAGTTTTTGCATCAGGAGAGTATGATTTAAGAGCATGTGAACCTATTGCTATGTTATTTATCCCGGTCTCACTATATTCCATAGCTCTGGAACCTAAAGCTATATTCTCTTTTCCTGATGATCTTGCCAAAGTTTCTACACCTATACCAATACTTTCTATAGCTTTAGCAGGAGTGGTATTATCATCTTCTTCATTATTACCCTCCATTGCGCCACTTCCTAACGCAATATTATTTCTGCCTTCATTCGCTCTCAATGCCCTTGTTCCGATTGCTATATTATCATCTCCGCTACTTTTATTTGAATCGGCAAATGCTCTGTATCCTATCGCAATATTGTAATCAGAAGTGGCATTTTGCATAGCTTGATAACCAATTGCTATATTTCGTAATAAACTAAAATCGTTGTTATTACTCAATGATTGGAAACCGAGTGCAATATTCTCATCACCCGTAGTGTCTAACATTGCCTCACGGCCTATTGCAATATTTTCATCACCGCTTTCGGTATTTCTCAATGATGAAATTCCTATACTTATATTATTGTCGCCATCCAACAGTCCGAATAATGAAGTTGCACCGAGGGAAATGTTATTATTTCCGTTTTGATTATCTCCCTGTGCTGCTTCTCCTATGGCTATGTTGTTACTTCCGTCTTCTAATTCATCCAATGATTCTCTTCCGATGGCTATATTGCTTGAACCTGTTTCGTTCCCGGCAAGTGCATCATTTCCGATTGCTATATTTGCTTCTCCCTCTGTATTATTAGATAATGTCCAACCGCCTATTGCTATATTGTCATCACCTGTAGTCAAATCATGCAGAGAAAAAACACCATATGCTAAATTTCTGTTTGCATCATCTAATTCAGCCGTAAAAACTTCTCTTCCTATTCCTATATTATCAGCATTTGCAACAGAAATACCGCCCATATAATTTAAATTTGTGGCAGTTTTTTCAAAAAATGAAATAACATTGTTATTTTCGGGGGCTACAATATTTAATTTACCCGCATTTGCGTTCTGATTCCCCCCCCCCGGTGCTCCAATCCACAATTGCTGTGCATCTCCGGGCAAACCTTTAAGATTTGCTCCGTTAAAATAACTAAAGGGGTTTTCGTTAATTGAACTTGCTCTTCTTGTTATTGTCGGTACGGTTGCAGATAAAATCATGCTGGTAACCAAAAGTGATATCAGCAATTCTGCAAGCGAAAACGCTCTTTCTTCTCTAATCATATAATTACTTCCGTTTCTATTTTATTTTACAACGCTATTTTTTTAATACCCAAATTTTTATTTTTTTATCATAAAAATTCATGTTTTATTTTACATTATTTAAATTTAAAAATCAAAATTTTAAATGATGGTTTACTATGAGCTTATATAAAACATTTGTTTTTTTCATTCTGTTTTCGTAGTTAGTATTGTATGCATCCAGTTCTATACCTGCTGTTTTATATAATTCTTTAAGCACATCTTCCGAACGTTCCTTATCGGTTGCATATTGACTTCTGAATTTATCAAGTTCGGAATAATCAAGAAATTTACCACCGCAGCCGTAACATTCATCAATCTGAACATCATGTGAAGAACTTGAATAGTTTTTAACCATTTTCCAGCCGCATATAGGACATATTCTGTCATATGAATCATCAACTTTGTTAAACGACTTATTTTCAAAAACTTTTTCCAACGGAGAAATATCTTCATGCTGTTCATTAAATTTGTCAAATTCTCTGTTATCAAAGAAAATACCACCGCAGCCGTTAATACAAACATCAAGGTTAACACCCTGATCAGGCATATAAACTTTAATCATCGGCTTTCCGCATGCCGGACATTGTATAATTTCATCTTTATTATCTTCGGAAGACATACTCAACTCTTTCTATAAACTACACTGAAAACATATTATCATATTTTTCGTATAAAGGAAAGAAAAAAAGCCCCCGAAAAATCGAAGGCTTTTTCCTCTGATATAAGAGTAAACGTAAATTATTGTTCGTGGCATCCGAAAGCAATTGTAACTTTTTCTTTCGGGTTAACAGAAGATACTCTCATGCCGTTAGGATCGATAAGGTAAGATATTTCATCCCCTGTATATTGGAATAATCCCATAGTACCAGATAATGCGGTACGTGTAACATCAACAGGAGCTTTAACAATAGCTTTACCTACATCAACGTAACTTCTTCCGGCAGCTTTAAACTGACCTTGGAAAATTTCGCCGGTACCGACACCAACGCCTGAAACAACTTGTTCAACAGCGTTACTTGCACTGACAATTGCACCGCCGACTGTTCTTCCTACGTCACCTAACAGTCCGCCTACCCATGTAAACGGGAATTCAACTATACGAGCAACGGCATTCGGCTTTTTAACTTTGTTTACCTGCGCAGTTAATATCTGGTTAGGTAATTCAGTTTTGCATTTACCAAACTTAATAGTATTGAAAGATAATTTTAAAGCACCTTGGCAATGTTTTGTAGGTCTTACAACTTCAAGTACTTTACCGTCTACCCTTGAACCTGCGGGATATTCAACACCGTTTATGGTAACTGAATCTAAAGTGGTAGCTGCAAATCTGTCACCGATATTAGCTGATTTAGCACTAATTTCATCATTAAATGCCAATTGCAGTGTAGGAATTGTTACGATTTCTTCATTTTGATATAATGCCTTTCTGGTTTGGCATCCGCAATCTGATGAAGTAACTTTATCATTACTGCTGTAACCTAAAGCGACTCTGACATTTTCTAACATAGATGCAATTTCTGCACGGCTTGCATCTTTATTCGGTGCAATCTGATTAGAGTTAGGAAATTCAGATATACCTCCGTTTTCGATAACTTTAGCCGTTGATACTTTTGCCCAATTAGGTACAGTGTCACCGTCACAATATTGATTTAATATTTCGTCAGCTTTGCATTCATCCATAGGGCAGTTTATACCTTTTGCCATTATTGAAAATGCTTCCGCTCTTGAAATAGGCTGATTGGGTTTAAATGTATTATTCGGGTATCCCGACATTAAGCCGTTATCAACTGCTTTTGCTATTGTTTTATTAGCCCAATGTGATTGCGGAACATCTTTAAACATATTTGTTGCACATGTAACATCATCGTTTAAATTGAAGCCTTTAACCACCATTGTTGCCATTTCAGCTCTTGAAACAGGTAAGTTGGGTTTAAATGTTCTGTCAGGGTATCCTGCTATAACGTTATTGTCAGTTAAGACATTAATATCACAACTAGCCCAATAGCCGTCAGGAACATCTTCAAAAGCACTGACAATAGGAGCTGCACCGCCTGTAGGGGCTGAGTAATCAAACGGTTCATAGCTTTTTTTCATAACTTCCATACTTGTGTTCGTATGAATTTGTACAGGGCATCCTGCTCCGTCAATATGTGCGGGATTTCTGTCTACGGAAATTCCTCTGCCTAAAGGAGCGTTATCAAGACAAGGTATAGGAGCAGCCGCACCGGTCATACTGCCGTTTTGGCATCCGCATCCGTTATCAATATAAGGAGCAGCTGCGCCGGTCATATTACCGTTTTGGCATCCGCATCCGTTCGGTGCTTCCGCAACAGGTACACCTGAAAATCCCGGCATTGAATCATCTCCTATATACAATGCATTATTTCTTTCTCCGACAACTTGGTTATTTCCGTATATTGCATTCGGATATGCATATACCTGCTGTTTAAACTTATCAGCATTATTTGTTCCCGGACATACCGCACAAGTCGGGCTTGAAGGTGTCGGGCATTGTGCTATGGGCGGACATGGATTACATGAGTCTGATATAGGCTGGCATGAATCACAATCTTTTTTCTTTGCTTCACATGGACTGCATGTTGTTTTAGGCTGGCAAGAACAACTATCTATATCATTAAGACATTTCGGACATTTTGCTGTTGTTGGCGTCACAGGAGAAGGGCATCCAGACAATGGGCAAGCTGCCAAAAGCTCATTTGACGTTTCGGTTGCTGTTTCTTGTGTAAAACCTGCATTAGTTCCCGCTAATACGCCGATTGTTACTACGGCAGCGAGTGTCATTTTGTTTAATTTCATTTTTCCTCCTTGTTCATAAAAGAAATGTTACAGGCAAACATTTCTTTTTTTATATCTCTTTGTTTCGTGTTTATATTTTCTTTTCTATCTTTGAATTATGATATGTTATACCTGTTATGTTCATTGCCTTATTTCAGTATTATTTCGGGCTATTATTACAATCAGATAAATTTGAATGCATTCTTTAATTTTTAAAATACTTTTATTAGTCCATATTTTTTTATCAGTTTCATACTTGAAGTTGATTTTTTATCTAAAAATATTGTTAAAATTGTAATGTTATTTGTTATTAGGTTTTTAAAATGAATTTAAATGAAGTTTGCATCCTTAAATTTTTAATAAATCCCGATGAAATCCAAGATTTATCTTCCGTCTTTTTAAAGAATATTGAAGAAATTGATAAAAGTTATAAAATGGATAATAATTAATCAAGAAGCAATTTACATTTAACAGGAACTTTTATGAAAAATTTTCTTCATTTTATTTTCAGGCACAGGTATGATATTTTTTACTCCTGCATTTTAATATTAATCTTTGCTTTTGTTTTTTATATGTTCCCAAAAGATGAAACAAAAACAATCATTAAGCATTTGGAGAATAAAACTTTTGATATCAGGCAAAGTATTATTTCTAAAAATAAAAAAGTTAATAAAGATATTATTATTGTCACTGTTGATAATCCTTCATATGAATATTTAACGGAAAAATACGGGGATTGGCCTATTCCGAGAAATGTTTATGCCGATATTATTAACTATATTGAAGCTCAAAATCCCAAATATATCGTATTTGATTTATTATTTATAAAAACCTTAAACCGTATACCAAAAAGTGATGTTAAACTCATTAACGCATTCAAAAACTATAACAATATTTATACGGCTGTTAGCTTTGATGATTACCCTAAGGAAATGAGAGTACCTCCGATTATTGATAAAAAACTCAGCTCGAATATATTAAATATTCCCTCCAATATAGAGCCTGAAAAATTTATCAATGCAAGACTCATTCTCCCCGAAATTATTCAAGCCACTTCAAATATAGGACATATTAATACAATAAAAGATGATGACGGATTTATCAGAAAAATCCCCGCTTTTATTGAATATTCAGATAACTGCTATCTGTATTTAACTTTTAAATTGGGGATAGATTACTTAAATAAATATGAAAATCAAAATATATCAAAACTTCAAGTTGACAAAAATAATAATTTAATCCTCGGGAAAAGGAAAATTCCGTTAAATAATAATGCTCAAGTAATCCTTAACTGGTACGGAAAATCAGGGATAACAAATGACAATTCCTTCAAATATATCTCGTTCTGGGAAATATTAAAAGAGATGGAAAATCAAGAAACTAACGACATATTTAAAGACAAAATTGTTTATATAGGAACAAGTGTTTCATCTCTGTCAGATATAAAAACCGTCCCGACGGAAAAATATATGCCCGGAGTTGAAGTTCATGCAACACTTTTAAACAATATCATTGATAATTCGCTGATTAAGCAAGCACCTTTATCAACAAATATAATAATCACGATTATATTATCTTTAATTTTCATAACAACCGTTTTCTTTATTCGTTCCGTTGCGGCAAATGTTATAATCTATCTTTTAACAAACATCATATATTTATACTTATCGGCATATATTATGAGTAAACATAATCTGTGGATATGGATTATAATCCCGATATTTATAAGCGGTTTAGTTTTTGTATCTTCGTTTATTATAAAATATTTAATAAAATCAAGAGATTTTGAATATACATATAAACTTGCAACTACTGACGGATTAACCGAATTATATAATCACAGATATTTTCAAGAGCAGTTAAGATTTAAAATAAAGCAAGCGGAAAAATTAAAGAATTCATTCTCTGTAATAATTATTGATATAGATTTCTTTAAAAAGTTCAATGACACATACGGACACCAAGCCGGAGATGCGGTATTAAAGAATGTGGCGAAAACTCTTAAATCTTGCGTCAGAAGTGAAGATTATGTATGCAGGTACGGCGGTGAAGAAATGACAATTATTCTTAATAATACAAGTCATGAAAGTGCCGTAAATATAGCACAAAAAGTATGTAATACCATTGCATCAAAAAAATTCGAACTTACTCCCGAATTGGAAGTTAATGTAACAATCAGCCTCGGAGTTGCCACATATCCCGATAACGGAAACACTCCTTCCGAAATTATAGAATACGCAGATAAATGTTTATATAATGCAAAAGAAACAGGAAGAAACAAAGTAGGCAGTTTAAATTAAATCAGTTTAAACTAAGGCAATAATTTTTCTTTACATGTTTTATAATAATGTATGTAAGGGATAGTGAAATGAAAATTAACGCTGTTAGTCCGATTCCCGGCAGTTATAAATTATCCGGGAATCAAAACAAAGAAAAAATCATTCCCAAAGTAAATTATTCAATAAATAATTTACCCAATAATTATTATATGCCCTTATCATTCGGAAGAAGTTTAAACGAGCATAAAAGCTGGGGTGCCGTTATTAATCCCGAAACAAAAGAAGTAACATTTAAAATATTTACATATCCCGATACTAAAGGAGTTACGGTAACAGTCATAAAGAAAAATCAGCAGAATCAAAAGAAAGTATACGAACTTCAAAATAAAGGAAACGGAATATTTGAAACAAGAAATAATATACCAAAAGGCGAAATAGAAGCAGGAGATAAATATTTTTACACAATCTACAAAGGCAACGGAGATATAGACAGAGTAAAAGACCCGTATTCATTCAGACAGAAAAAACTTTTGGGTGAATCCGTAATATATGACCATTCAAAATATAACTGGAATGATAAAAAATGGTATACGGAAAATAAAGACAGAATATCCCGCAGAGCAAATTCGGAAAACGGACTAAAATCAGTTAATGAAGCTTCCATATATGAATTAAATATCCCTTCATTCACAAAAGAAGGAACTTTTAAAGCCGCAAAAAAAAGATTAAAAGCAATAAAAGATTTAGGTTTTAATGCAATAGAAATAATGCCCGCAGAGAATACATATTCTTTTAATTGGGGGTATGACGGAGTTGACAAACTGGCGCCCTCCGAGTATTTAGGAGGCCCTGATGCATTAAAATCGCTTATAGATTACTCACATAGTATCGGGCTGAATGTCATAATGGATATGGTTCCTAACCATTTAGGCCCTGACGGCGCATCATTAGTTCAAACAGGGCCTTATATAAAAGGAAATAACTGTTTTGGCGGTGCATTTAATTTTGAAGGCGAAAACTCTCAATATGTAAGAGATTTTATTGTAAATGCAGCGCTTAACTGGATTAACAACTACCATTGCGACGGATTACGTCTTGACATGACTAAATTTATGGAATCAGACTACACAATGAAACAGATAGCCGCAGAAGTTAACTATCATAATCCGGATGCATTCTTAATTGCGGAAGATGCCAGAAGCTCGGTAAGTGTTGATGAAAGCGGGAATTTCTATGATAATTGGGACGAACCTCATGACAAAAGGGTTACTAATCCCTTAAAACAATATGAATCGGCTCAAGGAGATAATGAATATTCTCATTGCAACGCAATTAAACAAATTTCTGATTCTAATACTTCATTAGGCAGACTGGGTTATGACAGCGAATGGGATTTCTTTTTCTTCCACACATTAAAAGACGGATTATACGGTATTTTAGATTTAGACAAATTGGAAAAAGCTTGTTATTGTTCACAAGACAGAGTTAAATATGTAATGAGCCACGATGAAATAGGAAATCTGGAAGGAACTCGGCTTATTGCAAAACTTATGGTTCCTATGCTTCACCTTATTGATAATGTCATATTAAATGATAATGATAAATTAAGAGCAGAAAAATTAAGTCAAAACAAAAATATGCCCATAGAATCCGCACTTGAAACAGTAAGGAATCAAAAAGCACAATTTACGGCAGAAAAACTTGCTATAATGCTTCAAACAGGAAAGCTGGAAAAATATAATACCATAGGTTTAGATTCACTCAGAGCAATTAATTTAGCCGACAGAAACTTCAGAAATCAAGTTTTAACCAAACTGGATATTAACCCGTTATCAGGAATAAATTATGAATTATTAAAGACTATGTTTACCAAAAGCCTTAATAAAAACAAGCAGGCATTAGCATTAATATACTCTATTCCCGGGCCTAAAATGGTATTTCAGGGAGATGAACGAGCTGATTTAACTCCCTTTAGATTTTTCAGGAAATTTCAATCACAAAAAAGTGAACCGTATTTGTATACGGAAAAAGGATATGACACAGGGAAAGCAGCTCTTTCAGAATCAAAACTCGGCTCAATTAGTTATTATTCCCAAGGCAGAAGCGTTATGAATAAAGCAAACAGACTTACAAAAGACTTAAATACCTTAGCTAATGAGAATAAAGCTTTAACAACAGGAACAATTATTCCCGAAAATACAGTAAAACATCCCGCATCTCAGGTTTTTGCATTCCACACAAAAGAAAATCAAACAAATAATGAAATCTTTACGGTTACAAACTTTAATGATTCCGATTATCCCAGAAATGATGCCGCAAATTACTATATTAAATTCCCGCAGGGGAAATGGACTGAAATATTAAATACAGACGATAAAAAATATAACGGCAGCGGTAATTTTAATAACAGGTTTACAATACAAAGCGACGGGATTCACAACAGTCCCATAAAAATGTCAGGACTTTCAACCTGTATTTTTAAAAGAATAGGTTAACACAATACCGGATTTGATTATAAAATCAATCCGGTATTTTTATATTATATGAAAAGAAAAATTATTAATCTTCTTCTTTTTCTAACCCCATAACTTCAAGTGCTTCTTCTTCGCCTTCTTCATAAAACTCCGACTCATCAGGGGCTAAAATCTTAAGCAGCCGCATAAAATTACCCACATGTTCCTTTTCATCTCCTGCTATTTCAGTTAATAATTTCTTTGCATGTTCATCATCTATTGAGTCCCTAAGCTGTTCATAAAGCTGTATGGCTTCAAATTCAGATGCGATACTGAATCTTATAGCTCTTATTAATTCGTGTTTATCTAATTTGCGTTCAAATTTATTCCCGTTAAACGGATGTGAAAATTCAGGCATTACAATTCCTCCTTTTTTATATGTTTTAACATATTTACGGGAATTTTTTATCGGACTTTTGTCTAATATTTTTTATCCTGAATATCTTCTATTAAATAATCCGCCGTATCACCTTTTATATAAAATGTTATGGGATACTGAATAACCCTGCCGCACGCAGACACTGACCACATTTCTTTCCAATACCCGCTTTTATACTTCCCGTTTTTCTTTTTTACCACATCATAAGGATAATGAATTAATTGAGTATTTGATACATAATAATCATAACAATCAGGCAGTTTTTTGGACAGTTTTGAGTATATATCTTTAACTATAATAAACTGCAAAGAATCACTCGCTATCGAATCTCCGTTTAAAGGAACGGACATATCATAACCTTTTGCCCAAGCGCAAAGATTTAAAAACAACATTATTAATATGATTGATATTACTCTTTTATACATAATTATTCTTTAACCAGAAAGGAATCATCTTCAACAATCATAGAGTAGTACGGTTTATCCTTTCCTGATTCCTTTAAGAAAAGTACAAATTTTTTATCAAAGTCAAAATGTCTTGGAATTACGGGTTCAGGTGCTAATGAAGTCATTCTGATTCCAATGCCGGCTTCACTTTTTAAACTTCCGCCCTTATTATCCATTTTAAATTTTATTGTCTGTACTGCCTGTGAGATATAATAATTTGTTCCTTTGATTACTTTATTGCATAATTCATTATATGTTACTGTTTTATCAACATTTATAAACGGAACTTTTAAAGTATCCTTTTTGTTAAATTTATCAAACTTTATATTTTCATTAACGTATGCGTATAGATTTTCAAATGAATCCATTTTATCAGTCCTGAACAATATAACATTTTCATTCTCTTTTGTATTTAAACTTATCGCATACTCATTTTCGTTATTGTAAAATAAAACTCTTACATTCTTTGATAATTCTTTTCTTTTGGAAGAATCATTTATTCCGAAATATTTTACTTTCCCTATTGAATTGAAAGCATCAGCTTCTAAAATATCAAATTGAGTCAAAAAATTAAAATCTTTTTTTAACATTGAATAAAAGAAATAACCGTCTTTATTTGACCAATCGAAAATATCAAGAATATCGCTTTTTTCTTTAAATTTATTATAAATATCTTTTTCAATTTTATTTTTTAAGCTCTTTGACACTTTACCGTATGCCAAATAATAAGAATCAGGTGAGATATCATCTTTTGTATACAATTTTTTATTTAATTCATTAGCAAGTTCAGGTGTTCCGCCTTCAAACTCTATTTTATCCAGTTTAAAGAAATCAATACATTCGTTCCATACTAATTGAAATGTAATACACCATATATTATTAATATTTTCAGTCTGCTTTTGCATCGGTTTTACCGTTGATATAACAGGTTGTTTATTCTTGAACGGTCTAAATCCGGTATACATAACACAAGAAAATATCAAGCATAATACCATTAAAAAAATTGCAGTCTTATTTTTATTCATATTTATCTCCCTGTTTATTTACCAGTATAACAGAAATAAATATTAAGTATTAATTTTTATTTACATATGCATCATAAATTTACTTTTGATGTATTATTTATAGAAATCAAGAGAATCAATTATTTCGATTATTACTAAATTATAAAAATTACTAAATTAACAAATTTTGAATGTTCAATTTTTTTTGATATTATTAGAATGTAGTCTTTATACATCAAAAGTAAATTTATGGTGCATATGTTTAAAAAGAATAACAGTTACGGGGAAAATATTTATAATAGAAATTTTATCGTAACATTTATAATAATTCTAATAATAAAAATCATTATTATGGGATTATTTTCTTCGGATTATCAAAATAAATTATTTATTCCGTTTGAAAATTTGTTTATAAATAATATACATAATCCTTGGCAGTATGTATATGAAAATAATATTCCGTCTGAATTTCCATATCACCCTGTAATGTTATATATTTTCAGCATTGGCGCTTTTTTAATTAAAGTATTTTCAATCCATAATGTGTTTTTATTAAATATACTTTTCAAATTTCCGACACTATTAGCGGATTTGGGAATTTTTTATTTACTGCTAAAAATATTTAAAAATAAATCAATGTCAGTACTTTGGATTTATTTTTGTTCTCCTGTTATATTTTATGCTGCTTATATTCATTCTCAACTGGATTTAGTACCTGCGGCATTTCTATTTTTAGCATTTTACTACCTTAAAAAAGCAAAAATTTATCAGGCTTCCGTGATATATGCTCTGGCTTTAAGCATTAAAATGAATGTTATCTTATTATTACCCGTATTTTTAACGTACATTTATAAATGCTTCAAAAAAATAAACATATTTTATTCGTTTATTATTATTGCATTAATATATTTCTCAATCTCTTATTCTTATATCTTTTCCGAAGGATATCAGAAAATGGTATTATTCAATGAAAAACAAAATTTATTGTTTAATTTAATTTTACCCTTAGGAAATATAAAAATATATATACCCGTTGCTCTGGGAATATTAATTTATTTAAGATTTTTTGCATACAAGAAAATTAATACGGAACTTTTGGATTTATATTCCGTTTTAACAATATCACTGTTTTTATTATTTATACCCCCGTCTACTCCGGCATGGTTTATATGGTTAATCCCGTTTTTAAGTTTATTTGTAATTAAATATTCAAACAAAAATAAAAATATATTATTAACATATTACCTGTTTAACACTGCTTATCTGATATATTTTATATTCTTCCACGTAGGAGATTATAATGATATAACTTATTTAAACACTCCGATAAATACAAAGATTCAAAATGAATTTATAAGAAACTGCATATTTACGGCGCTTGACGCAATACTTGCGGGAACAATATATTACATATACAAACTGGGAATTAAAAGCAATTTAATATACAAAAAAGATAAAGCCATTGTAATAGGTATAGGCGGAAACTCAGGAAGCGGAAAAACCACCTTATTAGAAAGTATTAAAACTCTATTAAAAGACGATTTGGTTATGCTAGAAGGAGATGGCGACCATAAATGGGAAAGAGGAAATGAGCATTGGGTAAAATATACTCACCTTGACCCTAAAGCAAATTTTCTTCATCATCAATACAATGATATCTTAAAGCTTAAGAAGTTAGAATCAATATACAGAAAAGATTATAACCATGATTCCGGCAAATTTGAAGATGCAAAGAAAATAGAGCCGAAATCATTTATTATTATGTCAGGCTTGCATACTTTCTATCTCCCTAAAATGAGAAGATTAATTGATTTTAAAATATATTTAAATCCGGATGAAGAACTGCGTAAATACTGGAAAATAAAACGGGATACCAAACTTAGAGGTTATTCAAAAGAAGAAGTACTGGCCCAAATGAACAAGCGAGAATCCGACAGCGAGAAATATATAAACAGCCAAAAAGAATTTGCAGACTTGATAATTTCTTATTTCCCCGTAAATAAAGAGGATTTAAATTCGGATAATATAGAGCACTTGGGGCTTAAACTTGAATTGGATTCAAGTATACACACGGAAGACATAGTGGAAGATATTTCTAACTTAAATATACCGATTTCATGGGATTATTCAGATGATTTAAAAACACAGTATATAATAACTACTGATGATTTAACCTCTTGTAATTTTAATGAAATAATATCTCAGAAAATTGAAAATATTGATGAAATTCTTCCTAAAAACACTGTACTTAAAAACGGACAAGAAGGTTTCATACAGCTTATTGTATTAAAAATACTAAGTGAAAAGATGAAGGATTCCTATGATAAAAGGTATTTTGATTGATTTAGATAATACATTATACAGCTATGAAACTGCACATAACAAAGCAATGGAGGCAGTGTATAATTATTTGTCCAAAGATTATTCCAAAGAAGAGATTGAAAAAAATTTTAACATCGCAAGAGAACAAATCCATAACGAATTAAAGAATACTGCTTCATCTCATAACAGACTTTTATATTTTCAAAGAATGAATGAGTTATTAGGAAATGAAAATATACTTTGCGCAAAAGTTCTTTATAAAATTTATTGGAACAATTTTATAGACAATATGACTTTATATGACGGAGTCAGAGAATTTTTAAAGACCAATCAGGATAAAAAAATTTGTCTGGTAACGGATTTAACTGCATACATACAGTATAGAAAAATAGAAAAATTAAATTTGGACAAGTATATTAAATTTCTTGTTACAAGTGAAGAAGCCGGAGTAGAAAAGCCCGGGCGAAAAATTTTTGAACTTGCACTTAAAAAATTAAAACTTAATGCACACGAAGTTTGTATGATTGGAGATTCATACGAAAAAGACATTAAAGGTGCAATAAACATGGGAATAAAACCAATTTATAAAACTAATAATAAAAATATAAAAGATGTAATAACATTTAATGATTTTAAAGAGCTTAGGGAAATAATAAATGAATGAATTAAATGATTTTATTGAAATATCAAAATATACGGGAGAAAGATACGATTTAATACAGGCAGGAGGCGGGAATACCTCATGTAAAACCGATGACGGTAAAATGTACATTAAAGCCTCCGGTGTATATTTATCTGATGTATCGGAAAATCAAGGATATTCCGTTGTGGAATACAAAAAATTGTTAAATATATTTGAAGAAAAAAATATTATTAGAGAAGGGAATAAAAAATTAAAAGACAAATTATCCTCTGAATATATAAATAAATATAATCTAACTCCCGCTTTAAGACCTTCAATAGAAACACTGCTCCATATTTTAATGAAGAAATATACAATTCATTCTCACCCTGTTGTTGTAAATTCAATAACACTACGTAAAGACTGGAAAGAAATCCTAAAAGAAATATTTAAAAATGACAAAATCGCTTTAGCGGAATATAAAACCCCCGGACTTGAACTAGCTTTAGAATTAAAGAAGATTATAAATGATGATGATATTCCACAAATCATTTTCTTACAAAATCACGGATTAATCGTAACATCTGATAAAAAATCGGAAGTGATTGACTTAACGGAATATGCGGTAAATAAAATTGAAGAATACCTCAATATAGATATGAGTAAGTATAAAAATACAAATAAAATTTCACGCTGGGTTAATAACAATTATGAAAATATTACTTATTTATCTCAAGATGAATATATAAATTCATTAAAACAAGATAAATTACTTTTAACAACATATCCTTTTTGTCCCGATAAAATGGTATATTGCGGAATAAAAACAATTATATTGAAAGATAATCCCAAGAAGGAAATAGAAGAATATAAAGAAAAATATTTCGATATACCAAAAATTGCGGTATATGAAAACAACATTTATTTTATTGCAAAAAGTATAAAGAAAGCAAAAGAGATTGAAGATGTATTTAAGTTTCACTTAATGGCTTTAAATCTTGCGAAGGGAAAAGAAGTAAACTTTTTAACCGAAGAGGAAATAAAATATATAGGAAACTGGGAAGCTGAAAAATACAGACAAAAATTGGGAGAGAAAATATGCAAATAATTATACCGATGACAGGTGTCGGACAAAGATTTATTGATGCAGGCTATAAAACAATAAAACCCTTAATTGAAGTTGACGGGAAACCCATTATTGAACATGTCGTAAATTTATTCCCCGATGAAGATAATTTTATATTTATATGCAATTCAAAACATCTTAAAGAAACAAATTTAAGAGAAGTATTAAAAAGAATAGCGCCGAAAGGAAGAATTGCGGAAATCCCCCCTCACAAAAAAGGGCCGGTTTATGCCGTTTATCAAATAAAAGATTTAATAGATGATAAAGATGAAGTCATAGTTAATTATTGTGATTTCGGAACATATTGGGATTATAAAGACTTTTTATCTCATACCCGAAACCGTAAAGCAGAAGGCAGTATACCCGCATATAAAGGTTTTCACCCGCATATGTTAGGGAAAATAAATTATGCCTTTATGAGAGATGACAAACAATGGATGCTTGAAATCAGAGAAAAAGAACCATTTACCTCTAACAGAATGAATGAATATGCATCAAACGGTACATACTATTTTAAGTCAGGAGCATTGGTAAAAAAATATTTTAAAGAATTAATGGATAAAGACATTAATTTAAAAGGTGAGTACTATGTAAGTATGGTATATAACCTGTTGGTAAACGCAGGATTAAAGGTTTCAATATACGAAATTCAGCATATGCAGCAGTGGGGAACCCCCGGTGAACTTGAAGAATATAAAGGCTGGTCTGAATATTTCAAATCCTTATCAAACTTTAAAAAAGAATCCAAAGTATATGATGCCATAAAGCTAATACCCTTAGCAGGAAGAGGACAAAGATTTCTGGATGAAGGCTATAAAAATCCTAAGCCCTTAATTGAGGTTAGTACAAGACCTATGATTATTCAAGCTTCAAACGCTCTTCCAAATTGCAGTCAAAATATTTTTGTATGTTTAAAAGAACATCTTGACAAATATCCTTTGTCGCAAGAATTAAAAAAGGAATACCCTGATGCAAAAATAGTATCTTTAAATGAAGTAACACAAGGACAAGCTTGTACATGCGAGATAGGACTTAAAGATACAGATTTAGATAAGCCCCTATTCATAGGCGCTTGCGACAATTCAATGATTATTAATTATAAAAAATTAGACGAAGAAATTAAAAAATCAGACGTTCTGGCTTTTTCATTCCGTAATAATATTGCAAGTGAAAAGAATCCCAAGGCATACGGCTGGATTAAAATCGATAATGACAATAATGTAAAGGGAGTAAGCGTTAAAATCCCGATATCCGACAATCCGAGGAATGATCATGCAATTGTAGGAGCATTTTATTTCAGAACGGCAAGAATCTTTTTAGACTGTCTTAAATACCTTTACGATAATGACATAAGAGTTAACGGAGAGTTTTATGTTGACAGTTGTGTTGACAGCGCCGTTAAACTTAACTATAAAACACGAGTATTTGAAGTTGATAAATATATTTGCTGGGGAACACCCAATGACTACAGAACTTTTACGGCATACCAAAGTTTATTCCATAAACTGAAGTATCATCCTTATTCTCTTGAAAAAGACCCAAATACGGATAAATCAAAAATTTCAGAACTTGATAATCAATTCAGAAATTTTAAACAGGAATATGTATAAATTAAAATTGAAGGTAATATGAATAATACAAAAAAAGAGATATCAAGATTTATAATTTCAGGAATATGCGCAGTATTAACAGATATGCTGTTTTATTATATCCTATCTAATTTTATTGAAATATCAGTTGCAAAAGGGATTTCATTCCTATTAGGAACAATCACGGCGTATTTAATGAATAAATATTATACTTTTGAAAAGAAAGAAAAGAGTTTAAAAGAGGTTATTAAATTTTTAAGTTTATACCTGTTTTCTCTTTGTGCAAATATTATTGTTAATAAGCTTTCATTATATATACTTCCGTTTGTTTTTATTAATGAATATAAAATTATAAAATTTTTGTCATTTCTGTTTGCCACGGGAACAAGCACAATTATTAACTTTACGGGACAAAAATTTTGGGTATTTAAGAGAGATAAAGGAAAATTAAATGACTGAACAAAAAGGCAAAATTACAACTTACATTATAACTTTTGTAATGATAATAATTACACTGTTAACCTTTAATATATATAAAAATAACTCATTGGCAGGAGATTTGAATAATCATATTCTTGCTTCCGATAATTACCCCATGCCGGAGGAAATAGAAAAAAGAGGAATACAACCTTATTTCACTTTAAAACAATCAACGGGATGGGACGGACAGTTTCATTATTATATAGCAAATGACGTTTTTGCGCTGAAAGATACAAAAGACAAAATGGGCGAAGATAATGCTTCGTATAGATACAGCAGGGTCGGCTTCAGTCTTTTTACAAATATTCTTTCTAAAATTACATTTAGAGATTGGGTTAGTCCTTTATTTTATCTTTGTACTTACTTGCTTTTATTTTTTGCAGCCGTTTTTACCTTCTCAAATATAGTTATAAAACGAAATAAATCCGTATATTTATCCTTAATATGGATATTATTTGCCGGCAATATGCTTACAATGTTTAATGCGCTGACCGATTGTGCATCAGACTGCTTTTTTATACTTTCTCTTCCGTTTTTATTTTCCTTTTGTGAAAACTCTTCAAAACATAAATATGTAAACGGTATCTTATTTATTCTGTTTGCTTCATTTGCCGCTTTATCACGTGAAGTATATTGTCTTTTTATTTTTGCATTATGGATTAGCGCTGTTTATGAAACAATTAAAAACAAAAAAACCAAATGGGGGGGGGTAGAAACAATTATCATTGCTTCCGTTCCCGCTATTATTTATATTTTATGGAAAATTTATGTGTACATTCATATAGGAAGTTCGGAATATAACGGTATCGGCGGATATCCGTTTGTTTCAATTATAAAATATATGTTTAACGGCTATGACAAGATTAATTCATACCTTATTCCTTTATTCTTACTGGTATTATTATCATCTGTATATATAGGGGTAATCAGATTAAAGGAAAATAAAGATATCATAACAAATACATTTGCACTCTCTCTCATTTTTATTCCGATTTTATATGTATGTCTTGGAGATGTTGTAATGTTTAACTGGACAGGATATATAAAAGTGTTAGGTTCTTTGTACATTCTGATTGCTTTATCAATTAATTTAAAAAATAAGCCTGAAAAAGCAATTTTAATTATAATAATAATTTCTTTACTATGTACAACATACATTTACATAAAAAATAAAGTTAGTATCTTTTATATGTCTGACAGGTATTTTCAGATGATGAATTATGATTATAAAGATGAAATTGAAAAAGAAAAAACTGAAATTAATTGTTTTAATAATTACGAATACGAAAGTAAAATACTTGATTATGAATTAAAAAAAGTAGGCAGCAAAGATATTCTTATTGTGCATGCGCTAATAAAGAATAAAACACCCTACATATGGAAAAGCACAAATGAAAAAGGCGGAGTGATAATATCGGGTTTTTGGTTAATTGGCAATAATCAAGTAAGAAACGGATTGGAAACATATATTTACCCCGAAATGAAACCAAATGAAGAAAGAGAGTTTTATATTTTTTCAAAATTACCCAATAAAAAACATCTTAAAAATAATGAGTTAAAATATGTAATTACTCCCGTTCAAAATCAATGCGCACAAATGTATAAAGAGAAAAATACAGAAGTACAAACAATAGAATATAAAGATATTATGGAGAACAAATAATGGACGATATAAAATATTCAATAATCATACCCTGTTTTAACGAAAGTGAAAACATACCTTTAATAATTAACAGATTTAAAGAAGTAATAAAAAGAGATGATATAGAAATAATACTTGTAGATAACGGTTCAACCGATAATACACAAGAAGTAATAAAATCCATAATAAATGAAAATAAATTTTTAAAAACCGTAAAGGTTGAAACAAATCAAGGATACGGTTTTGGTATATTATCAGGCTTAAAAGAAGCAAAAGGAGA
This sequence comes from Candidatus Gastranaerophilales bacterium, assembly GCA_947589115.1. Taxonomy (GTDB): domain Bacteria; phylum Cyanobacteriota; class Vampirovibrionia; order Gastranaerophilales; family Gastranaerophilaceae; genus Avigastranaerophilus. Next base: position 33,291 of record CANPZP010000015.1, read on the forward strand.
ATTTCTGGGCTGGACTCATGCCGATATGCAAACAGATCCTCAAGATGTTATCAAAGCCATAGATATAGCAGAAAAAGAAACTACGGATAATATATATGTAAAAGGCTCAAGAAAAAACAGACCGTTTTTTGATGTATTTTTTACTTTCGGAATGGGATGTTTTGAAACATTACTTATGGGACAATTTTTATGGGATATAAATGCGCAGCCAAACTTATTTCCCAAAAAGCTGTTTGAAAATTGGGAAAATCCGCCGTATGATTTTGCGCTTGATTTATTTGCACTCTATAAAGCAAAAAAACAAGGATATAAGGTTATAAGATTTCCCGTAATATTTCCGGATAGAATCCATGGTGAATCTCATTGGAATACGGGAATCGGCGGTAAAATTAAATTTATTAAAAGAACTATTGATTTCAGTTTTAA
>CANPZP010000016.1 GCA_947589115.1 Candidatus Gastranaerophilales bacterium
GAATTAAGTGAAGAATATATTGCACAAGTGCCTGCAAAACGGCGTGATATGTCAAAAATGATGGTGCTTGACAGAAAGCAAAAAAACTTTATTCACGCTCATTTTTCTGATATTACCGATTATTTGACTGATAATGACTTATTGGTTTTGAATGATACTAAAGTTATTCCCGCAAGACTTTATGCCTATAAAGATACGGGTGCTTTAATTGAAATTTTTCTGGTAAGAGAAATTGAAAAAGATATTTGGGTTTCTTTAATTAAACCTTCAAAACGTGTTAAAGAAGGTATGATTTTAAAAATAGCTGATGAATTAAGTGTTGAAATTCTAAAAAAAGATGATGATAAATGGCATGTTCGGCTTTTATATGAGGGTAACATCTATGAAATATTGGATAAAGTGGGACATATTCCTCTTCCGCCTTATATAGAACGTAATATGACTAAAGATGAATATAATAAGCTTGATTTTGAACGATATCAAACGGTATATGCGCATAAAGAAGGTGCAGTGGCTGCACCTACGGCAGGATTGCATTTTACTCCCGAAATCCTTGATAAACTTGATAAACAAGGTACTAAACATTGCTTTATTACTTTAAATGTCGGGCTTGGAACTTTTAAACCCGTAAAATGCTCCAATATTCTTGCGCATAAAATGGATTCGGAATATTTTGAAATATCCCCTCAGTCTGCTGAAATTATTAATCAAGCTAAATCTGAAGGTAAAAATATTGTAGCTGTAGGTACTACATCCGTCAGAACATTGGAAACCGTTATGAATAAATATAATAAAATTATTCCCGTAAAAGATTCAAGTGAACTCTTTATTTATCCGGGTTATGAATTTAAAATTACAGATAAACTTATAACAAATTTTCACCTTCCGAAATCGACACTTTTAATGCTGGTTAGTGCTTTTGCTTCTAAAGAATACATTTTTAAGGCGTATCAAGAGGCGATTAAAGAAAAATACAGGTTTTACAGCTACGGTGACTGTATGTTAATAAGGTAAATAATTATGATTTTGGTTTCATTAGCTTTGATTTTGTTATCATCATATTTTATTTTATCTCTTTTGGAAAATAAATCTAAAGACGGATTTATATATTTTTATCTTATTTGTTTTTCTCAGTTTGTTATTACTTTTGAGTTATTATCTTTATTCGGGAAAATTAATAAAGACAGTTGTTTAATTTTAAATGCTTTAATATTTTTGATTTCATTAATTATATTGTTAATTAAGCGCAAACCTTTATTTAAAATTGATATTAAAGATGGGCTCAGAAGGATATTTAATTCATTTAAATCGGATAAGATGTTAATGATTCCGGGGATTTGTTTTATTATATTTATAATTTCCGAATATTTGGTTGCAAGATATCATCCCATTGTTTTTGGTGATGCGCTTTCATATTATCTGCCAAGATGTACACAGTGGATACAAAACGGTAATATAAATCATTTTTTAACTCCTGATCCCAGAGAAATTATAATGCCTGTTAATCTTGAATTTGTGTATACGTGGAAATTATTATTTTCTTTTAAAGAATACGGGCTTTCTTTAATACCATATTCCGCATTATTTTTACTTATAACAGTTATATATAATTTTTTGGGCGAGCTTGGATTTTGCACAAGAAAAAGATTATATTCAATATTTGTTATATGCTCTTTTGCAGTAATCGGTGTTATGTCATATACGCCTTGTGCCGATTTATTAATAGGTGCTTTATTATCGGCATCTTTGTATTTATTTATAAAGTGGTTAAAAAATGACGGAATCCTGCCTTTATATTTTTCGGCGTTGTCGGCAGCTCTTGCCGTCGGCACTAAAACAACAGCTATTATTACTTTGCCTTCGATATTTATTTTAATAATTGTTTGTGCATTTCTTTTTAATAAAAATAAATTAAAAAAAGGATTAATTTTATATATTACTTTCTTATTCATTAATTTTATAATTTTTTCTTCATACAATTACATATTAAATTTTCTTCAATTTTTAAACCCTGTATCTTGTAATTCGGAATTGTTATTAAATAAATTCAGAGGCGGAATTAAGGGATATGCATGCAACTTTATAAAATATATTTTTATGTTTTTTGATGCCTCAGGAATTAAAAATTTTAATTTTTATAATAATTTTATGCAAAATCTTTTGGAAAAAACTTTAAATTTAATCGGGGAAGATTCAAATAGCTATACTTCGAAATTTTTTGAAGGGGTGTTTATTTATGGTTATGACTTTTCAATAGCAAAAGCAGGACTTGGTATTATAGGTATTATAGTTTTTATTCCTTCTTTTTTTATTGCAATTTTTAAAGGATTAAAACCGGGTGCTTCAAAAAAAATGAAATTACTTTGTGCGCTGGCATTATCGTTGTTATTTAATATTCTTTTGTTTTCAAGAGTAATGATATATACAAAATATAATTTCAGATATTTGGTTACATTTATAATAATAGCGGCGCCTATTGTTGTTCTTACTTATATAAAATCAAATAAAAACATATATAAATGGATTATTATATATTATATGTTTGTTTATTTATTTATAATTGCGCATACAAAACCTGTTTCAATCTTTCTTTATTATTGGGGATTTAAATCAGTTAATTCGAATATAAAAAATATTGAAAACGTAATGACTATAGCAGGTGAAGAACCTTTGATTTATGACTATTTTAAAAAGAAAAATAAAACAAAAATGGCATTAATAGTTAGAAAAAAATATGAAGCTTTATTCTATATAGTTAAGTTAAGACTCGAAGGCTTCATTATTGACAGATTGTTAATTGAGGATATTGAAAGCTTTGATTTGAAAAAATACGAATATATTATTACAAGTGAAGGAGATCAAGTTTCATCGTATATATTAAAAAAATATCCAAAAAATTGTATTTATATGGATTATGAAAAAAATATTACGAAAAATGCAGATAAAGCGGCTAGTGTTCAATGTTTTGTTCCCGACGATTATTATAATAAACAAGGATTTGAAAAAGTCAAAGACATAAATTTAAAAGATTTTGTAATATTAAAAAATAAGAATTACGATGCATCTTAAATAAACAGAGTAAAATTGTTTAAAAATTGACGTTTAAGACTTTTTTGGATTAAAAAATGTAAAGAAAAACGGAAATATTGTAATAACTTAAAATATGTGGTAAAAAATACATATCGGATAGGAGAGGTAAATGTCAAAAACAATCAATGCAGAAATAGGAATAATAGGTGGCAGCGGATTTTATAGTTTTTTTGAAGAAGCAAAAACACCTTATGAAGAAATACAAATTGATACACCCTACGGAAGTCCTTCGGATTCAATAACGGTAGGTGAACTTTTCGGGAAAAAGGTAGCATTTATACCGAGGCACGGAAGAAATCACAGTTATTTACCTCACACCGTAAACTATAGAGCTAATGTTTGGGCAATGAAATCGTTAGGTGTAAAAAGAGTAATATCTCCATGTGCGGCAGGCAGTCTGCAAACTTATGTGAAACCGGGTGATTTTGTAATCTGCGATCAGTTTGTTGATTGGACGGACGGAAGAAAAAATACATTTTTTGAAGGTCCTGTTTGCGTACATCCTTCAAGCGCTGACCCATACTGCCCGGAATTAAGACAAATTGCCATTGAGCTTGCAAAAAAACAGGGAATTAATGTTCATGAAAAAGGGACTGTGGTTGTTATTAACGGCCCTAGATTTACCACAAAAGCCGAATCAAAATTCTTTACTTCTCAGGGTTGGGAAGTTATTAATATGAGTCAATTTCCGGAAGTTCATCTTGTTAAAGAACTTGATATGTGCTCATTAACTATAGCTTTAATTACTGATTATGATGCAGGTCTTGTAGGAGATGTACCGCCGGTTACTCATCAAGAGGTTATGCAGGTGTTTAAATCCAATATAAGCAGGTTAAAAAGTTTATTACTTGCTATTATTGAAAATATTCCTTCCGAGAGAAATAATTGTGATTGTTTTAATACCTCGCACACTTCATAATAAGGAGAATTTATGATTTCATCTGCTGTTTCAATTATATTCAGACTTATATATTTGGTAATTTTAATAGTTGTTCTTTTAAGTTGGATACCGATTTTTGATATCAGAAGAGAACCTTTGGCATCATTGGTAAAATTATATAATATAATTATGGCTCCTTTTAAAGCTATAATCCCGCCTATAGGTGTGATTGACATTTCGCCGCTTATAGCTTTTATTGTTTTACAAATTATGGAACAGTTGATAGTAAGAATACTTCTTTCTTTCGGGTTATAAGATTAACCTATAAATACCCATAAAATTTTTCTTATACATTTGGCACTAATGACTGCTATAAAACTGAAAACAATGTCATACAGTATCTTTGAAAGTGACTGATAATATATTAAATTAGAAATAAAGTTTGCGCCGTCATGTCTTAAAATTGCAATAATACTCATATAAACAATTCCTATTGCATGTATTGCCAAAACTCCGTATAAAACGGCTAAAAACATATTTAATACGGAATTATTATTTTTAAAAGTTTTAGAGGATAAAATTACTCCGAAGATGTATCCGAAAATATACCCGAAATTGTATTGAAATATATAGGATAACCCGCCTCCGAGTGCAAAAATCGGGAACATGGGAGTTAATCCGAGTATGATATATAATAATATAGTTATTAATCCCCAAAATTCGCCAAGCAGGGCAGAAATGAAAAGTACTACGGGTATCTGCGGAATATATTCGAATTTTAAGTATGTAGAAAGTGAATCGGAAGGAATATTAAAATTAATTTTAATCTGAGTAAAAGTAGCTATTATAAGAAGCATTAAACATCCTAAAACCAATGCTGTTGTTCCCAGACAAAATTTTATTTTGACGTTTGGTTTATGATATTTTTTTATGCCTTCTTTTATTCTTTTATTCATCATAAATAATTTCTGCCTTATTTGAGATTTCTTTTAATTTATTATAGTTATTTTTAAATGTATCATACCAGATATTTTGAGTAAACATAATAATAGCATTTTCACCGTTATCTTGGTAATAATTTTTTCTTTGTCCTATAGATTCAAACAGAAATTTTTGGTAAAGCGATATAGCCGCAATATTGCTTTCACGTACTTCCAGAGTAATATATTTGACCATAAGCTTATAACAAACTTCAATAATTTTTAAAATAAGAATTTGAGCCAAATGTAATCTTCTGAAATCGGGATGAGTGCCAAGGGTTGTTATATGAGCTTCTTCAAATATTATCCAAGCTCCTATAAATGCAAGTATTTTATTATTTTCATCTTTTATAACCCAATATGATGCTAATTTATTTGATAATTCATTATAAAAAGAATTTTTTGACCAATGATGATTAGGGTGGATTAATTTTTCTATCTGAAAAACTTCTTCAACATCTTCGGCGGTCATTTGTTTTACTGTGATTTTTATCATTTCCTTATCCCCGCTAAGATTTTAACAAATAATATATAAACTTTCAAATAAGTATAATATAATAATATTTATGACGGAAAATGCTTATATACACATACCATTTTGCAAAAGAAAATGCAGATATTGTGCTTTTATTTCGGGTTTAAATATTGAATATAAAGAACAATATTTGCAAGCTTTAGAAAAAGAAATAAAAACCGAATATCAAAATGAAGAATTAAAGACTCTTTATATAGGGGGAGGAACTCCTTCATTGCTTGATACTGAGGATATTCAAAAAATAATTTCATTTTTTAATTTTGCGCCCGATGTTGAAATAACTTTAGAGGTTAACCCTGAAACGATTGAATTAAATAAATTCAAAAAAATAAGAGATATCGGAGTTAACAGAATATCCATGGGAGTTCAAACATTTAATAACACTATTTTAGAAACAATAGGCAGATTACATAATGAAAAAACCATATATAAGGCGGTAAAAATCATAAAAAACTCGGGATTTAAAAATATCAATACGGATATAATATACGGACTTCCCACTCAGACAATGAAAAATCTTGAACAGGATGTAAAAAAACTTTTAGAGCTTGAGATTCAACATATTTCAGCATACGGATTAAAAATAGAGGATGGAACTTATTTTGCATTAAACTTACCCGAAAACCTTCCTGACGATGAACTTCAGGCTGAAATGTACTTATATTTGTGTGATATTCTTGCAAAGAACGGATATAATCATTATGAAATAAGTAATTTTTCAAAAGAAGGTTATGAATCTAAACATAATACTGTTTATTGGCTGAATAAAAATTATTACGGATTCGGATTAAATGCTTCAGGTTTTATAGGTAATATAAGGTATAAAAATTTTTCTTTAATCGACGATTATATTGAAAATCCTTTAGGTTATGAGGAAAAGGTCTTTTTGAGCGAAATGGAGAATATTGAAAATGAAATATTTCTTGCTTTAAGATTAAAAAAAGGGCTAAATATAACTGAATTTAATAAAAAATATAATATTGATTTTGAAAGTAAATATAAAAATGTAATAAAAAAATACGAAAAATTTATAAATTATAACGGGGAAAATATTAGTCTTACAAAAGAAGGAATACTTATAAGTAATGAAATAATGTCAGAGTTTATAAGTTAAATTATTTTTTATAAAATTCTTTAAAGGTATCGGAGAAATTAAGATTTCTGTAATCAACGGAATCTGATTTTTTATCTGGCGCTTGCTGTATGCCTGTTTTAGAGCCTGAAACTATAAAAGATAAAGGAAGAAGCGTTGAAGTAACGGAAGTAATTGATTTAACATCTTTTAAAAGCATGTTGGCGGTAATACAAATATCGTCGGCATGAACAAGATAGTCTTCAGCTTTTACATCGTGTTTAACTTCTTCTTTAAATAGTTTATTATTAACAATATTAATAACTTTATTTCCCGTTTCCATACCCAAAACAAGAGCTGAAACGGTCATGACGGCTTTAGGCAGAACATTAATAAAATTATTTGCATATTTAGCGAATGCAGTAGCAGATTTAATTTGAGGCATTTTTATATTAATTTTTTTAAGCAACTTATTGCCCAGAGCTAACGTTCCTAAGGGGAAAACCATATTACCTACAAATTGCTGAGAAGCTTCTCTTAATTTAGGTTTAATGTTTTTTTTATCTTTATCGGCTGTAAGTCCTCCGATTAAGCCTCCGAGAACGGAGCCGAAACCGATACACAAAGCACCCGCTTCCGAATAAGACATTTTATAAGGTAAAAGGGAAGGATTTTTCTTTTTGCATGCGGAATAAACACAAAGAACGGCACTTGCAATACCGATTGCGCTTCCTGCAATTGAAGCTGCTTTTACTTTTTGAAAGGAGCTTTTAGAGCGTTCGGAAGTTGATGAAGAGCCTGCGCCAAAGTGTAATGTCCTGTTTAAAGAATTCGGCTTTTTATCTATATTAACAGAATTTATTGCATTTATTGACATTTTCTTACCTTAAAGAATTACATTTATTTAAATCATCAGAATGATTTTTTTTGCGGTTTTGTTAATTCTTTTTTACATAAATATAATACGGCTCATCTCTATATTAAAATAAAATAAGTATTGGGGCAATAAATATGATTGATACACATTCACATATAAATTTTGAAGAATATAAACCTGATTTTGACAATTTTATTACGACATTAAAAAAGGAAGGTATAGAAAATGTTATTATACCGGGTGTTGAACCTTCAACGTTTGATGAAATAATATCGTATTGTGAAAAATATGAGATGTTATACGGGTTAATCGGGGTGCATCCTTCTGAATATCAAACATATAATTCTGATGCGGAAAGAAGAATATATGAGCTTACGGAACATAAAAAAATAGTGGGGATAGGAGAAATAGGCTTAGATTATCATTATGGGCCGGATACAAAAAAGGAACAACAGTATATATTAAGGAAACAACTTAAAATTGCACAGGAGAAACAACTCCCCGTAGTAATACATGACAGGGAATCACATGAAGATGTATTTAACATACTTAATGAATATAAGCTGAAGGATGTAATTTTTCATTGTTTTTCGGGGAATAAAGAGTTTGCATTAAAATGTGCGGAAAAAGGTTATTATATAGCTATAGGCGGAATAGTAACGTTTAAGAATGCAAAGGATGTAAAAGAAACGGTAAAGGTAATTCCGGCTGAAAATTTATTGCTTGAAACTGATGCTCCGTATTTAGCTCCTGTTCCGTACAGGGGGAAATTAAATACTCCTTTGTATTTAAAGTATATTGCGCAGGAAATAGCACAATTAAGGGGAGAGGCATACTCAGAAATCAGTGAAAAGACAACTCAAAATGCGAAAAAGGTGTTTAAGATATAAATGGGAAAAGAAAGATTAGATAAAATTTTAACGGATAAAGGATTGTTTGAAAGTAAGAGTAAAGCACAAGCCGCAATAATGGCGGGGGATGTAAAAGTAGACGGAATTGTAATAACAAAAGCCGGATATCAAACCGAGCTTAAAGATGATACGGTTATTGAAATAAAATCCATGCCATATGTATCGAGAGGGGGATTTAAACTTGAGAAAGCCTTAAAAGAGTTTAATATTGATTTAAGGAATAAAATATGTATGGATATAGGAGCATCTACAGGCGGGTTTACGGATTGCATGCTGCAAAACGGTGCTGAAAAAGTGTACAGTATTGATGTCGGATACGGGCAAATTGCTTGGAAATTGAGGGTTGATAACAGGGTTAAAGTTATTGAAAGAGTGAATATTAAATCTTGTAATTTTGATGAAATATATTCTCAGGGAGATGAAAAACCTCAATTTATAGCAATGGATTTATCGTTTATTTCAATAATTAAGGTGTTAAATAACGTATTAAAACTTGCACAAAATCAAAATATTGAAATCGTTTCATTAATTAAACCTCAATTTGAAGCGGGCAGGAATCAGGTCGGAAAAAATGGTGTAGTAAGAGAAAAAGAGATACATATTGAAGTTATACATAATGTTATAAATTATGCACGGACTCTTCAACTGAAGGCAGTAAATCTTACATATTCTCCCATAAGAGGTCCTAAGGGGAATATAGAATATTTGGTTTATTTAAAAAATCAATCCGAAGATACGGATATTGATGTGGAATCAGTAGTGTCTGATGCGCATAAAGAAATTTAATTATTGATTAACGGCAAGATTAAGTTTTTGCTGAACGGGTTCTGCTTCAAATAAATCCCCTACACTGCAGTTTAAAGTTTCACATAGTCTGTCCATATTTTCATAAGAAGGTTGAGTTCTGCCGTTTGCCCAGGAGTATACTGTTTGTTGAGGAAGATTTAATACTTTTGCAAGTTTGTATAAACTCCATCCTCTTTTTGATTTAACAGTTTCTTTAATTTTAATTTTCATCCCGCCTCCTATTTTTGTTATTCAACAAATACATATAACAAATTATACATTTGTTACAAAAGTTAATATAGTATTTTTTTTAAAAATTCATATAAAAGTATGAAATAAAAAATAAAATTTCCTATAAATTTAGTATAATAAATATATAAAATGTAAAAAGAGTGTATAATAAAATAAAGCCTGTATAAGATTAATGCGGGATTATTGATAAATAAGTAAATAAAAAAACAATAATATTGAGATTTTTTGAAAATTGGGTATATAATTTAAGTAGATAGTTAAAGAATCTGAGATGCAAGAGGATTTATATGAAAAAACAAATAGTACTGGGTTTAGTTTTCACATTAATTATAAGCATGATAAGCATATTAGAATGTAGTGCGGCGGATAAAAATCCTGCGGCATTAAAGAGTGCGATTGCACAATATAAAAATAAAAATTACTTAGGGTGCATATCCGAGTTAAAGGATTATACGAGTAAAGACCCTAGTAGTGCGGTTGCTTGGTATTATTTAGGCAGTTCATACATGAATATAGCAATGCAGGATGAAGCAAATAATGCATTTGCAAAAGTAATAGAATTAAATTCCGTACCGAAATTAACATCATATTCAATTCAAGCTCAGTTGTGCATGAAAGACCCGAGTCAATGTGAATATAAGAATTACACATTAAAAGAAATAGAACAATTAAAGCTTGATCCGGCTAAATTTATAGAAGAGTATAATAAACCGAAAGTAGAAGAACAAGCACCTCAAGACCCGAGAGTTGTTGAGATTAATAAACTTATAAACGGCGAATATCAGGGTAATATTCATCCTGATGCGGATACATTTATCAGACAGGAATCTTTGAAGATGGAAGGTCAAAGAATGAATTAATGCCTGATATTTTAAGTTTGAATATTAATAAATTGTTATATGAAAAAAAATATTCCGAATTAATAGAGCTGTTAGAAAGCAGTAATAATATTCGGAAATTTTTTATAATCGGGGAAATTTTGTTAAATTCCGGCAATATAGAGAAGGCACAAGAGAATTTTGAAAAAGCTCAATGCATGTGGGCTGTGGGATATTGCAAGTTTTTAAATGCAAAATTGGGGGAAGCAAAAGCGATTTTAAATGAGTATGCTTTTTCCTCTTCTTTTTCCGATTGGATTTTAAAGTTAATAAATGTAATTAATGATAACTATAGTAATCCGCCTACATATTTTCAAATAAGGAATTTTTATGAGCAGGATTTAGAAATGTTGTATTTATATAAAAGGTATTCGTTTATAAATAAAATAATATCGAAATCAAAGTATTTCGGGAATTTTAATATGGAGATATATAAATATAACGGAAGATTTTTATATAATCATAATTACAATGAAGATGCCGTAAAGTTTTTAAAAAAGAGTCTTGATATATATTATAAAGACCCGGAAACACATTTTATACTTGGCGGAATATATGAGAAAAGTAAAGATAAAGAAAGCGCAATAAAATCATATAAAAAATCCATAGAAGTGAACGGAGAATATTATCCTGCGCTTAAACGAATAAAGGAATTAGAAGAAAACATAATATAGTAAGCAGGGTACATTCTTACTTGCTATATAGCAGGTTAAATTTGAACTTTTTTAAAATTTTCAGTCAAAAAATTCAGGAATAAATTTTATATAATAGATTGTATAATTTAGATTATTGTGTAAAATATATAATATAGAGTCTTGTTAGGAGAAGTAAAGCAATGTTTGAACGTTTTACCGAAAAGGCTATAAAAGTAATTATGCTTGCGCAAGAAGAAGCAAGAAGACTGGGTCATAATTTTGTAGGTACTGAACAAGTTCTGCTCGGATTAATAGGTGAAGGAACCGGAGTTGCGGCAAAAACTTTAAAAACGATGGGTGTAACACTGAAAGATGCCAGAGTAGAGGTAGAGAAAATTATAGGCAGAGGTTCAGGCTTTGTTGCGGTAGAGATTCCTTTTACGCCTAGAGCAAAGAGAGTATTAGAATTGTCTTGGGATGAAGCAAGACAGTTAGGACATAATTATATAGGAACGGAGCATCTTTTATTAGGCTTAATAAGAGAAGGAGAAGGTGTTGCGGCAAGAGTATTGGAAAATTTAGGTGTTGATTTAAATAAAGTAAGAAGTAATGTAATAAAAATGCTCGGGGAAACGAAGCCTACACAGGCAGCTACAGCAGCAACTTCTTCGTCAGGTAAAACAAAAACTCCGAGTTTGGATGAATTTGGTACTGATTTAACGCTTGCGGCACAGGAACAAAGGCTTGACCCTGTTGTGGGCAGAGAAAAAGAAATAGAACGTGTAATTCAAATACTTGCAAGAAGGACTAAAAATAATCCCGTATTAATAGGTGAGCCGGGTGTAGGTAAAACAGCGGTAGCTGAGGGGCTTGCAACCAGAATTGTTAATTCGGAAGTACCTGATATTTTGGAAGGCAAAAAAGTAGTTCAATTGGATATGGGCTTACTTGTTGCCGGTACAAAGTACAGAGGTGAATTTGAAGAACGTTTGAAAAAAATAATGGATGAAATTCGTCAAGCGGGGAATATAATTCTGATTATTGATGAGATGCATACATTAATCGGAGCGGGAGCGGCAGAAGGTGCTATTGATGCGGCAAACATATTAAAACCCGCACTTTCAAGAGGCGAAATTCAAGTAATAGGTGCTACAACACTTGAAGAATACAGGAAGTACGTTGAAAAAGATTCCGCACTTGAAAGAAGATTCCAGCCTATTATTATTGAGGAGCCTTCCGTAGAAGATACAATAGAAATTATAAAAGGGTTAAAACCTAAATATGAAGAGCATCACAGGTTAAATATATCAGATGAAGCGATAGTGGCGGCAACGGAATTATCGTATAAATATATAACCGACAGGTTTTTACCTGATAAAGCAATAGACATAATAGATGAAGCAGCTTCTAAATTAAGGATTCAAACGAGTGCACTGCCTCCCGAGGGTAAGGAACTTGAAAAACAATTAAAAGGAATTATTAAACAAAAAGAAGATGCAATAAGAAATCAAGAATTTGAAACAGCTTCAAACCTAAGAGATGATGAAGCGGATTTAAAAGAAAAAATCCGTGAAATGTCATTAAAGTGGCGAGAAGATAATGAGGAAAATAAACCGACGGTAACTCCCGAACAAGTTGCTCAGGTAGTAAGCCAAATGACAGGTATACCTACAACTAAGATAACCGAAGGCGAAAGTGAACGTTTATTAAAACTTGAAGAAACGCTTCATAATAGGGTTATAGGACAAAACCAAGCCGTTGAAGCATTATCAAAAGCTATAAGACGTGCAAGAGTCGGTTTAAAATCTCCTAATAGACCTATAGGAAGCTTTATTTTCTCAGGTCCTACCGGTGTAGGTAAAACAGAACTTGCCAAAGCATTGGCAGAAGCCGTTTTCGGAAGTGAAGATAATATGATTCGTGTTGATATGTCAGAATTTATGGAAAAACATTCAACATCAAAACTTATAGGTTCACCTCCGGGGTATGTAGGATATGATGACGGGGGTCATTTAACCGAGATTATCAGAAAGAAGCCTTACAGTGTTATACTTTTTGATGAAATTGAAAAAGCGCATCCTGATGTATTTAATATTATGCTTCAAATATTGGATGACGGTCGTTTAACTGATTCAAAAGGCAGACATATTAACTTTAAGAATACAATTATAATAATGACAAGTAACGTAGGCGCCAGCATGATTACTACAACAAGTAAGCTTGGTTTCTCCGTTGCCGATGATGAGCAAAAAGATAAATATGAACATTTAAAAGATACTGTTATGGAAGAAATGAAAAAGTCATTCCGTCCGGAATTTTTAAACAGAATAGATGATATTATTGTATTTGCTCATTTGTCTAAACCGGAAATACGTCAAATTGTTGATTTAATGTTAAATGATTTATTTAAACGTTTGGAATCTCAAAATTTGACAATAGAAGTAACGGAAGAAGTAAAGGATTATCTTGGAGAAGCAGGATACTCTGAAGCATATGGAGCAAGACCATTAAGAAGGTTAATTCAAAAGCGGATAGAGGACGGCTTGGCGGAAGAAATTCTATCAGGAAAATATAAAGAAGGTAATAAAATAGTTCTTAAATTAAAGGATGAGAAAATTACTTTTGAATGTGAACCGATTTAAAAAAGCCCCGTTTAAGGGGGCTTTTTTTTCGCCGAAAAGCATGGTATAATTTTTGTATGGTAAAAATATTATTAAACTGTTTATCTTCTTATTCATCTGACACATGAAGTCCGTGTCAGGATTTTTAGTGTTATTTTTTAATTTTTAGAATAAGAAAAGGCGGTATTTTATGCATAAGTTTGTGCTATCTTTTACGGTAATATTTTTATTACTTGCTTTAACAATGGTTTTTAGTATTCTTTATTTTAATTTGCCATTGTTGTTAAACGGGAATAAAATAGTTCTGTTCGGGCTTATTAATTCAATTTTGTTGGTAGGGGTCGGAATATTCTTTTTGGTATTCAAAGATAGAATTATATTATATTTTGAAAACTACAGACGTGAAAAGCGAATATAAAAAATAGCCCAATTTGGGCTATTTTTTTTGAATATTAAATTATAAAACATCATCACTTAAGAAGCTGTTCCGATAGACCAGCTGTTTAAGTATTTTTCCTGTTCTTCAGTTAAAGAATCCAGAATAATACCCATAGATTTAAGTTTTAAAGAAGCAATTTCATAATCTGTTGATTTAGGGAGTGTATAAACTTTATTTTCGAGTCTGCTTCTGTTTTTAATAATAAATTCAGCACCTAAAGCCTGATTAGCAAAGCTCATGTCCATAACTGAAGCAGGATGACCTTCCGCCGCAACTAAATTAACCAATCTGCCTTCTGCCAATACTAATATGGATTTACCGTTTTTAAGTTTATATTCTTCAAGAGAAGGTCTGATTCTTTTTATTTCTACCGTTTCATTTTTTAGACCGTTTACGTTGACTTCAACATCAAAGTGACCGGCATTGCATACCATAGCTCCGTCTTTCATATTAAGAATATCATCAACATTAATAACATTAATATCCCCCGTTATGGAAATGAAAATATCACCTAATTTAGCGGCTTCTGATATTTTCATAACCCTATAGCCTTCCATTGCGGCTTCAAGAGCTTTTAACGGATCAACTTCAACAACAATAACATTAGCACCTAAACCTTTTGCTCTGAGTGCTACACCTTTACCGCACCATCCGTATCCGCATACTACAAAAGTTTTTCCGGCAAGCAGAATATTTGTTGCTCTGATTATTCCGTCGATAGCGCTTTGTCCCGTGCCGTATCTGTTATCATACATAAACTTTGTAAGACTGCTGTTTACTGCCAAAGCCGGGAACTTTAATTCCCCTTCTTTTTCCATGGCATTTAGTCTTATTATCCCTGTTGTTGTTTCCTCACAGGAACCTATTATATCGGGTATTAAATCTCTTCTTGTTGAGTGGATTGTTGCAACTATGTCACATCCGTCATCTATTATAAACTGCGGTTTATGGTCAAGAGCTGCTTGTACATGTTTTTTATAAGTTTCTCTGCTTTCTCCGCTGTATGCGTATACAGGTATATTCCAATATTTTACCAGTGCTGCCGCTACATCATCTTGCGTTGATAAAGGGTTTGATGCAACAAGTATTGCATCTGCACCGCCTTCTTTCATTGTTATTACCAAGTTTGCGGTTTCTTTTGTTACATGTACACAACTTGATATTCTTATTCCTTTAAAAGGTTGTTCTTGTTGAAATCTTTCACGTATCTGCCTTAATACAGGCATGTCTTTATATGCCCATTCAATATTATTTTTTCCTTGTTCCGCCAGTGTTATATCTTTAATGTCATACTTTTCAACAGTCATTGTCATCTGAACTCTCCTTCGTAATAATAAAATTTTATCACAGACAAATAAAAAGAAAATTTCAGATTAAAACATGTAAATTATTTTGCGGTTAAAAGAGCTTCATGATTCTCGTCAAACGTAAATTCAACTAATTCATCATCATTTTCGCTCATTGGTATTTCGCTAAATGGTTGGGTGTTATTTGCTTGAGTTTGCATGGAGTTTTCACTAATATAACTGAATCCCATAACCATGGTAATAAAAAGTAAAGCGCTAACCATAATACCGAGCATAATTGCGGCTCTTTGATAAATTTTATCAAACGAATCATGATTTTCATTTTTTAATTTTTTTATTACTTTTTTTGAAAAATTTATGTTCGTATTATTTTTAAAAATTGCAACCGAATGTTTTATATTATTTTTAAGATTATAAGCATTGGCTAATTCATTCCTTGCGGGTTTTGATTTCAAAAGATATCTTCTGAATTTTATACTGTCATTATAACTTAATTCATCGTCTATATAAGGAGAAATATTATTATAAAATGATTCATATTCTCTTATATTAAACATTTTTCCGTTTTCAATTTTATCAAATTCATTAATTAATTTTTCATATTCAAAATGAAGATTAGACATTACCTCTTTCATTTCAAGATATTTGTTATAACAATCAGGGCAGATTTCAAAATGATTTTCAATAAGAATTCTGTCTTCAATGTCAAGTTTATTTTCAATATATAAAGAGAGTAATGATATAACTTTTTTACAAACTGAATTTTCCAATATTAAATCTCCCGTTAAGTTAAATAAGGTTTAAGGTTTTCTTGAAGTTTATTTCTGGCTCTTGAAATTCTTGATTTAACAGTACCTACATTTGTATTTGTAATTTTAGCTATTTCTTCATAGCTGAGACCTTGAAGTTCTCTTAAAATAATAACCAGCCGAAAATGTTCGGGCAGAGTGCAGATAGTATCTTTTATTATATCTGTTAATTCTTTGCCTAATGTTTTCTCATCGGGTTTTAAGGTTGTATCACAAATGTTAAGAACACTGTTTTCACTGCTTTCCTCGTTATTCCAATATGACTCGATTGAAACGGAATCAGGAATCCTTTGTTTTTTTCTCAACTCATCATAAAAAAGATTTGTAACAATTTGTCCGAGCCACGATTTAAATAACTTGGGATTTTTTAAATTCTTGATATTTTTTGACATCCTGAAAAGAGCTTCTTGTGTTAAATCAGAAATATTTTCTTTATTAGCACCTAAATAACAAAAAGAAGCATATATATTTTTTTGTTCACGTTTAATTAACTCTTCAAGTGCATCATAATTGCCTGTTTGAGAAGTGCAAATTAAATCGTAACTATTCATATCTTTATATTTTCTTTTGGATGGATTTTGCAATATATACCTCTGTTTGATATAAATTTTTCAGAACTAAATAATAAATAATCAAAATAGAAGAGGTATACTATAACCTGACAGGGCAGACACTCAGGTATACATCCGGATAATATGAAAATAATTACAGAAGTAAATATAAAAATATTTAATTTTTTTTAAAACTTTATAACCTGTACGGATAATCGCTTTTTATCTCCCACCCGTCATTCATGATTAAATCAAGACAACAACTAGTGTTAGAAGATTTACATAGTTTTAACAGTTCTTCTCTTGTATAATTTGAATTTGAAGATGTTACAGAATATCCACCCAATAATTGTTTAGGGTTCTCTTTTAAGTTAAGATAAAAATTAAATTGATCTCTTCCTTCTTTATTAGGTCCTTTAGGTCCGTTAACATCTATTTTAAAATAAGTATAAGAATCTCCCTTATGTATCCAGCCGTCGGTACTAACAATTTGAGAACCGTCATTAAATTGAGCTAAAAAACTGCAGCTAGACCAGTCACTACACTGTGTTTGGTCATTTATCGGAAAATATTTTGCTAAATATTTATTCCAAAATATTAATCCATCTGTATACTGTGTTTTGGTGCTGCTGTCATAGAGTCGTGTATCAACAATATTCCCCCATTCAGAGATTGGTATACCTTGTTCGGTTTCAGCAAGTTTTATTGCCTGAGAAAGAGATGAGTATATTTTTTTCAGCCTTGCTGCCGTTTCTGTTCTTTTATGATTTTGCATTACAATTGGAACAGTTATTGCAGCAATAATTCCCAAGACGACAAGAGTGATTAAAACCTCAGCAAGAGTAAACGCAAGCGTTTTTCCGCCACGGGGGGGGGTAGATTTGATGTTTATTTTCCATATTTTCTCTCCTTATTTCCTTCATGACTTCCTATTTTATCATTTATTATAATTTTAATCAAGAAAATAAAATTTTATGAGATACCGTTTATATTTACATTATCTTAAATTGCTGATATAATAACATTATAACCATGAAGGAGAAAGTATAATGTTTATTAGCGCTAAAACCCGCACGGGGGGGG
This sequence comes from Candidatus Gastranaerophilales bacterium, assembly GCA_947589115.1. Taxonomy (GTDB): domain Bacteria; phylum Cyanobacteriota; class Vampirovibrionia; order Gastranaerophilales; family Gastranaerophilaceae; genus Avigastranaerophilus. The sequence continues at coordinate 17,707 of CANPZP010000016.1, forward strand.
GTAAAATCAGGATTTAATTATAATTTATTTCTCCTTTTGAATATTAAAAAAAATTTATGCACCAGACAAAAAGTTTGAGTGCATTTTTAGCATTAATATTATTGACTTATATATACATACAAATATAATTATATAAAAGGAGTTTAAGTATGAAGAGAAATAGAGGTTTTACGTTATCTGAAGTATTGATAACTCTTGTTATAATTGGGATTATAGCCGGTTTGACCGTACCCGTATTAATACAACATCATAAAAGAGTAGAGACAGCGGCTAAATTAAAGAAAGCATATTCAGCAATGGCTCAAGCTATAAGGCTTGCAGAAACGGAAACCGGAACACCTTCTCCTCAATGGAGAAATGATAGGAATACTCATGATAGCTCTAGTATTTGGTTTAAATATATAGCAAAATATCTTCCGACAACGGAAGTTGAATATGAAGTTGATGATGAGTCAACAGGTATATTATATACATTTAATGATGGTACTGCCATTTCATATTTTGGTTCCGGTTATGGATGTGGTAGTTGGGCAAGCGGTTTTGAAGTGGATATTAACGGCTTGAAAGGTCCGAATGAAAGAGGGCGGGATAGGTTCTGTTTTTGTCTGCACACGGAGAATCATATTAATAATGATTATCATAATTTAGCTAAGCCATTTGAGCCGGCGCAATCTGATAGTTATTTTATGAATGGAAAAACTGCTACCCGTGAAGAACTTTTAGATGATTGTAAAAAATATTCTTATTATTGTACGGCTTTAATTATGAATGACGGGTGGGAGATAAAAAGCGATTATCCGTACAGGTTATAATATATCTTAATAAAATTTTACAAAAATATTTAGTAACGGAAAATATGTTAGGTTTTTAATATTAAATATGGTGTATTATTATAATATACAGGAGGAATAATATGCCGTATTTTAATTTAGGCAAAAAGAATTTAAAGTTGACCGTAGTTGATAAATCATGTAAAAATGAACAAGATTGTTTTATAGAAATAGTTTTAAATTTAGATTTTTTAAGAAATAAAATAGAAGAACTAAGAGATTATTCCGTTAGTGATATATCCTCCGATATAGTAATGACGGAAAGAGAGCTTGAAATTTTGAGTTTTTTATCCGAAGGAAAAAATAATACTCAAATAGCGAAAGAAATGAATATAAGTATACATACCGTAAAAGTGCATTTACATAATATTTTCAGTAAACTGTCGGCGCAAGACAGGACGGAAGCAGTTATAAAAGCAGTAAGAGCAAAATTTATAAAAATTTAACGGCATAAAAATTGCCGTTTTTTTGTATTGTACAATTAATTTTTTTTACAATATAATTTTATTAAATTCAAGGATATTATGTAAAGAAACAGGAGGTCTGATGGATAATATGCAGCTTACACATGAAATTGAGAATCAATGTTGTGTAAAAAGAGGAGTAAAAGGTGTACCTGCCCCGATACCGCAAGAAGGGGAATGGACAAAGTGTAAAGAAATAAAGGATATTTCCGGATTAACACATGGATGCGGATGTTGTGCGCCGCAGCAAGGTACTTGTAAGTTATCCTTAAACGTAAAGAACGGTGTTATACAAGAAGCGTTAGTTGAAACAATAGGATGTTCAGGTATGACGCATTCAGCAGCCATGGCAGGTGAAATATTACCGGGTAAAACACTTCTCGAGGCGTTAAATACCGATTTAGTATGTGATGCTATTAATGTGGCGATGAGAGAATTATTTTTACAAATAGTATACGGAAGAACTCAAACCGCATTTTCTGAAGGCGGATTACCGATTGGAGCAGGTTTGGAAGATTTAGGTAAAGGTTTATGCTCTATGGTCGGTACTATTCATTCTACTAAACAAAAGGGTGTAAGATACCTTTCTTTAACGGAAGGTTATATTTTAGAGCTTGGTTTAGATAAAAATAATGAAGTAATCGGGTATAAATTTGTAAACTTGGGTAAAGTTATGGATGCCATAAAAGCAGGTAAAGACTCTAAAGAAGCATATGAAAGTAATATAGGTACATATGGCAGATTTAACGAAGCCGTTAAAACTATAGACCCGAGAAAAGAATAAATTTATTTTACGGACAAAACAGAGAATATAAGTATAACTAATAAAAAAGGAAATAAAATATGGCAAAATTTGAAGGACAAGACAGACGTGAAAAATCCTTAGCTAAAGTTTTAAACCAATACGGATTTAAATCATTAGATGAAGCTAATGAATTATGTTTGTCAAAAGGTATAAATGTTGATGAAATAGTAAAAGGTATTCAGCCTATTGCATTTGATAATGCATCATGGGCATATACATTAGGTTGCGCAATAGCAATAAAGAAGGGTATAAAAAATGCAGCAGATGCAGCAGAAGCAATAGGCGAAGGCTTGCAAGCATTTGCAGTTCCGGGTTCAGTAGGTGATACAAGAAAAGTAGGTTTAGGTCATGGTAATTTAGGTGCAATGCTTTTAAGAGAAGAAACAAAATGTTTCTGTTTTTTAGCGGGTCATGAATCATTTGCGGCTGCTGAAGGTGCAATAGGTATTGCAAGGAATGCCAATAAAGTAAGAAAAGAACCTTTAAGAGTTATTTTAAACGGTTTAGGTAAAGATGCGGCATATATTATTTCAAGGATTAACGGTTTTACCCATGTAGAAACCGAATATGATTATAAAACAGGTGAATTAAAAGTAGTAAAAGAAACACCGTTTTCAGACGGAGAAAGAGCCAAAGTTAAATGTTACGGCGCTGATGATGTATCAGAGGGTGTAGCAATAATGATAAAAGAGGGTGTAGATGTATCTATTACGGGAAACTCTACTAACCCCACAAGATTTCAACATCCTGTAGCAGGGACATATAAGAAATGGTGTTGGGAAAACGGGAGAAAATATTTCTCTGTAGCATCAGGCGGCGGAACAGGCAGAACGCTTCATCCTGATAATGTAGCAGCAGGCCCTGCATCATACGGTATGACTGATACAATGGGAAGGATGCATGGAGATGCTCAATTTGCGGGTTCTTCATCGGTTCCGGCTCACGTTGAGATGATGGGTGTAATAGGCATGGGGAATAATCCTATGGTAGGTGCTACCGTTGCCGTTGCCGTTGCTGTAGAAAAAGCTATGGCGTAATTTCCGTAGGCTGAGCGAAGCGAACGCCGAAAAGGCGCAAATCGGTCGGAGTGCAAAAAGCCGAAAGGCTTTTGAAACGAAGATGCAAGATTGAGCCGAAAGGAAATTACAAGAAGCGGATTTTGCGTAGAGTGAAGCGAAGCAAATTACTCTGCCGAAATGGAGCAAAATCAAGTGGAAAGATTTTCCGCAGGCTGAGCGAAGCGAACGCCGAAAAGGCGCAAATCGGTCGGAGTTACAAAGCGAATTATTGAGCCGAAAGGCGAAATCAATGAGCCTGTATCCGAAACAGAGTGTAGGTGCAAAAAGCCGAAAGGCTTTTGAAACGAAGATGCAAGATTGAGCCGAAAGGAAATTACAAGAAGCGGATTTTGCGTAAGGCGGAGTCGAGCGAGTGCGAGCGAGCCTGAAGTAATGAGGCAGAAAATTTGCGACAGCGAAGCGAAGCAAATTACTCTGCCGAAATGGAGCAAAATCAAGTAGAAAGATTTTCCGTAGGCTGAGCGAAGCAAACGAATCAAAATATTAAAAAAGGAAGCGTAACAGCTTCCTTTTTTTTAATTTATCAAGCACTAATACCTGAAACAAGTACCAGAATCAAAATAACAGGTACTATAAATTTAAGCAGGATTTTAAATATTTTTGAAATAAATCCCGTACCAAAAACTTTTTTACAAAAATCTTGTGTAAACCATCCGGCAATTAAACAAATTAACAAGGTATTAAACGGAAGCAGAATATTTGATGTTGAATAGTCCAATAAATCAAAAACAGTTCTGTTTAATATTTTAAAATTACTCAATAATCCAAAAGATAAAGAAGCGGGTATGCTTATTATGGCAATAATAAAAGTAGTTATAATTGTTGCCGTTTTTCTTGATATTTTGAAATTATCTAAGAAAGCAGCAATAGTGGTTTCCATCATACTTATACCGGAAGTTATTGAAGCAAAGAACAGAAGAGCAAAGAAAATAAGACCGAAAAAAGCCCCTAAAGGCAGTTCAGAGAACATTTGAGGCATGGAAATAAAAGCTAAAGTTGCACCTGCTGAGGGTTCTACATTAAAAGAAAAGACTATAGGAAATATCATAATTCCTGCCAAAACAGCGATAAAGGTATCGCAAATAATAAGGGTATATGCGGATTTAACAATATTTGTATTTTCCTTCATATAACTTCCGTAGGTTAAAATAGTACCCATACCTATACTCAAAGTGAAAAGTGCCTGCCCGAGAGCCGTAAGAATCATGGTTTTATCAAAATGACTAAAATCGGGTTTAAACATAAATAATAATCCGTCTTTTGCACCGGGCAAGGTTATTGCGAAAATTGCCAAAACAATTAAGATTATTGTGAATAACGGCATCATTATGTTATTTGCTTTTTCTATCCCGTTATTTATACCTTTATAGGGGAAAATAGCAGTCAATATTAAAAATAAAATTGTTAAAAAGCATGGAATAAAAATTTGGGAACTGAATTGAGAAAAATAAACTGAAAAGTTTTCAGGTAATTGGTTTGTTAAGAACACCCAAATATAATTCAGAATCCAGCCGCCCACAACGAAATAAAAGCAGGGTATTAATGTTACGGTTATAATGCATAACCAGCCCAGCCATTTAAATTTCGGATTAATTGTATAAAAAGTATTAATTGCATCTTTTTTATAAATTTTTCCCAATCCCAATTCACAGCATAAAGGGATAATACAAATAAAAGCGATTAATAAAAGATAAGTAAGAAGGAATATCCCTCCTCCGTTTTTACCCATAATGTAGGGGAATCTCCAAATATTACCAAGTCCTACGGCGCTTCCTACAGTTGCTATTATAAAACTTATATGTGAACTCCATTCAGGTCTTTGAGTGTCCATATAAAAACCTCCGATAAGTACACAAAAAAAATAGCACATTTTAATATAAATGAAAAGTTTTCTTAATATTTTTTCTTAAACTGGCAATTATTTTTTTTAGGGTTATTATATATATATGGTCTTATAGGAGTATGTGTTTATGCAGGTAGGAAAAATAAGTCAAAGTGTATCTTTCGGGCGGGCGTTGACTACAAAGGAACAAAAAGAATATTCTAAAGTAATTAACGAAGCAAAAAAAGAATTGGGACTTGATAAAACAAGTGCAACAATCTTTGATTTCAGTTTTCCTTCAGGTGAAAAAAATACCGGAATAGGTACAAGTTTTTCACCGTCAGCACAAGAACTTGCAGGCTTTCTTAAAACAATGTGCGGAATAAATTCAATCCAACTGCAGCCTCAAGGACAAATATCTAACTATATACGTTCACCCTATTCCGGGACGGGATTTTCTTTAGGGATGCACATTATTGATTTGAATAAACTTGCCGATAAAAAATACGGCTCACTGCTTAGCGCTGAAGATTTAGATTCTGACTATATGAACAGAACACACATAGAAGATAGTGCAGATTATGATAATGTATTTTCTTCTGGCGGACAAAAAGCTATGCTGCAAAAAGCGTATGAGAATTTTACCCACTTGAAAAAAACAAGTTCTCTGAAAAAAGAATTTGAAGCATTTAAAAAAGAGAACAGTTTTTGGGTAGAAAAAGATGCATTATTTGATGCATGCGCAGCAGCGAACGGTTCAAATGATATGAGAACGTGGTCTGAAAGAGATAAAAATGTGTTTGCAACAAAAGAAGGGGATAAGGCAAGAATAGAAGAATTAAAGAATGTAGTTGATGAAAAAGGAAATAATGTTGTAGATTTTGAAGAATTTGTTCAATTTATAGCCGATAAACAACAAAAAGAATCAAAACAAAACTATAATAAACAAGGTATAGATGTCTATGGCGACTGTCAAATCGGATTTTCGGCAAAAGATTTTTGGGCACATAAATCTGCATTTTATCCTGATTATGAATTTGGATGTGATATAGGTAACGGGCAATATTCATGCTGGTCACCGGCAATAGATTTCAATAAGCTTAATTCAGATGCCGGAGAATTGTTATATAACAAGTTTAATTTATTCTTTAAAAGATATGACGGAGTAAGAATAGATGCGGCATGGCAATTAATAAATCCGTTAATATGTTTGCCTGAGAAAGAAAACGGACATGATAAATTTGATTCAAACGGAAATAAACTCGGAAGAAAAATATCTAATCAACCCGTAATAGGTCACGGCGGAAAAGAAATTATTCAAAATATTATACTTAAAGCGGCTGATAAAAATAATGTAAGCCATGACAAAATTTTCCTGGAATTATTAGGCGGTAACTCTTATGATTCTTTAGATGCGGTTAAAGGGTTAGGTACTTCTTTAATTCATATCACAAGATATGGTTCTGATTCTTGGGGAAGAGTTAAATATTATGAATCAAAAGGTAATAATAAATATCAAAACATGAATCCCGGAGATTATATAATAGGGCCGGGAACTCATGATGATATAAGCTTGATTGAACAAGTTAAAAACGGAAAAAATAAGGCCGATTATCTTTCAAAAGATTTACATCTTTCAAAACATGAACTTGAAAATCATCCTTCTAAACTTTCCGATGCTATGTTCGGTGAGTTATTTACCACTTCATGCCAGTTTGCTACATTACCTGATATATTAGGTTCAGACAGAAGAATAAATACTCCTAATACAGTTGAAGGAAATTGGTCATATAGAGTATCTCCCGATTATGAACGTGAATATTTCACAAATCTGGCTCAATCTAAAGGATTAAATTTGCCGCAAGCTCTCAGTATTGCGCTAAAAGCTAAAAATAACGGCAAATCTTCTTCTTTAACCGATAAATTAAATGAGTTTGCTTTTAAACTCACTCAAAATGGCCCGATGACAACAAAAGAAGCCGACAAATTAAATATCAAAGGTTAAGTAAATAATTATATTATTCAAATAAAAAAGAATGTAAAAAACATTCTTTTTTATTTTATATTATAAAGCTGTTTAAATTTATATTTCCCCGGCATGTAATCACTGATTGTTCTTACATTAATGCTGTCATTATCGGTAGTAATAACAAGTGTATCAGGTTTAGCAAATTTAGTATTCAATAATCCTAAAGTTTTAATGCTTACGACACCGTCATTATGGATAGTACCGTAAGAATCGGTAGAAAGATTATTACCCGCATAACATATACATTGAATATCAGTATCTTCGCCAAATTCTTCAATAGCCTTATATGCTGCAAAAAGAGCAGGTTCGGTAAACCATCTTTTAGAAAAGTCTATTTTTGATGCCGTATATTTTTTTCCGTTAGCTATAACGCTTGCGGCTATATTGTGTCCTGAAATATCTGCGAGCTTATTATTGTTGTATAATCTTTTCGTATCTTTAGCCAATTTTTTAATATCTTCTTTTGAGTATCCTTTTTTCTTAACGGAGTCTAAAGCTTTTTGAGTCATTTTGACATCCAGTTCTTCACAAGGTCTGTCAAGAACAGTACACAATTCATTTCTATAGGGCAGATATTGACCTATTGTATTTAAATGTAAATAATATTTTCCGGTTTCATCATCTTTTTCAAGATGTGCGATTGTGGTATCATCATCAAAAAATCTGGTTGTATTAAACCAGCTTAAACACTCGGCACACGGTGAAGCCGCATTTTTATCCGTTCCTATTCCTTTATCACTGGACATTGCCAAAAATTTTACTTTAAAATTTAACGGCTTTGTTTGAGAATCTTTTAATGATTGTGATTTTAATAATTCATTATATGCGCCTATAACAGCTGCCCGTTCTCCGCATAATGAAGATATTTCATTTCTTGTATTGTTAAAATTTGTGGCAAGATGCCAATTACCGTTTGTTAATCCTATATTAGTAGCATATCCGACTTTTGCAATATTTCCGAAATTGTAATTCTTTTTAGCAAGTTCATAGGCTTCAATTATTTTTTCAACTAAAACCGCTTTTTCTTCGTCGGAAATTTGCTTGTTTTTATCCGAAACAACCTCAACATCATTAATATTTATTCCGTATTTTTGCGTTAATGACGGTTTTGCGGGTTTTATATTTAAAGCACCGAATTTTACAGGGACAATTTTATTATATTTATTTATACTAACAGGATTAATTTGCATCTTATTTTCCTCTTATAAAATATTCAAAACTCCAAAAAAAATTTTTTGCTATTATGAATATTTCTTGAATATTAAAATTATAATTGACTTTCTTGGGATTTTATGGTTTGCTATAAATAGAGATTTTAATCACGAAAGGATTCGAAACATTATGGTAACAAAAAGCAAAGCTACAGCTAAAAAAGCTACAAGTAAGGCTGAAAAAAATAAGCAAAAAGTTGAAGCCTTAGAAAAAGCTTTGAAGCAGTCAAATACTGTTGAAACTCTTGAACAGTTGGAAGTATTAATATCAAAAGTAAAAAAAGCTCAAAAAATATTTGAAACATACACCCAAGAACAAGTGGATGCAATATTTAAAGCAGCAGCAGCTGCGGCTGATAAAGCACGTATTCCGCTTGCGAAAATGGCTGTTGAAGAAACAGGCATGGGTATTTTGGAAGATAAAATTATAAAGAATCACTTTGCATCAGAATATATATATAACAAACATAAGAATGCAAAAACATGCGGAATAATCAGAGAAGACAGAGCCAACGGTATAAAAATTGTTGCGGAACCTTTAGGGGTTTTAGCAGGTATTGTACCTACAACAAATCCTACATCAACAGCTATATTTAAATCTTTAATCGCTCTGAAAACAAGAAACGGAATTATTTTCTCACCCCATCCGAGAGCAAAAAAATGTACGATAGCTGCTGCAAAATTAGTATTGGATGCAGCTGTTGAAGCAGGTGCTCCCGAAAATATAATCGGGTGGATAGATGTTCCTTCCGTTGAATTATCGGCTGCACTTATGAATCATAGTGAAATAGATTGTATTTTGGCAACAGGCGGTCCCGGCATGGTTAAAGCTGCATATTCTTCAGGAAATCCGGCATTGGGTGTAGGCCCCGGAAATACTCCGGCTGTTATTGATGAAACTGCTGATATTAAAACTGCCGTATCTTCAATTTTAATGTCAAAAACTTTTGATAACGGTATGATTTGTGCTTCTGAACAATCCGTTATTGTTGTTGATAAAGTATATGAAGAAGTAAAAAAAGAATTTGTTTATCGTGGTGCTTATTTGGTTAATAAAACAGAAACCAAAAAGTTAGCTGATTTACCGTTAATTGATACAAAACGAGGTACTGCTCATCCTGATATCGTAGGTCAATGCGCACACAGAATAGCGGAACTTGCAGGATTTAAAGTACCTGATAATGCTAAAATTTTATTGGTAGAAAGACCTAAAGTTGATTGGAATGACCCGTTCAGCCGTGAAAAACTTTCGCCCGTATTATCAATGTATAAAGCAAAAGATTTTGAAGAAGCTGCAGAGATGGCATATGAGCTTGTTTCAAGAGGCGGTTTAGGTCATACCTCAGTAATATATACCGATGAACGTCATAAGGAAAGAATTGATGCATATGCCGAAAAAATGCCTACATGCAGAGTTTTGGTTAATTCACCTTCTTCACATGGCGGTATAGGTGATTTATATAACTTTAAATTGGAACCGTCTTTAACTCTCGGCTGCGGTTCTTGGGGCGGTAATGCCGTTTCGGGTAACGTAGGAGTTGAAAATTTATTGAACTACAAAACCGTTGCTGAAAGGAGAGAAAATATGTTATGGTTTAAAGTTCCTGCTAAAATTTACTTTAAAAGAGGTGCTACTGACTTGGCACTTAGAGAACTTGCAGGTAAAAAACGTGCATTTATTGTTACTGACCGATTCTTATTTAATTCGGGTGCTGTTGACAATATTACTAAAGTGCTTGATGAAATCGGTATTGAACATGAAGTATTCTTTGATGTAAAACCAGATCCTACATTATCTACAATTAATCAGGCAATATCTATATTAAGACCTTTTGAACCTGATGTAATTATTGCATTAGGCGGCGGTTCTCCTATGGATGCAGCTAAAATATTATGGTTAATGTATGAACAGCCTGATATTAATTTCTCTGATATTTCAATGAGATTCATGGATATAAGAAAGAGAATCTGCTCTATTCCGGAATTAGGTAAAAAAGCTACAATGGTTGCAATACCTACAACATCAGGTACGGGTAGTGAAGTTACTCCGTTTGCTATTATTACGGATGATGAAACTCATGTTAAATATGCTATTGCGGATTATGCATTGACACCTAATATGGCTATTGTAGACCCTAACTTTGTTGACGGAATGCCTAAAGGCTTAACCTCAGCATCAGGTATTGATGCTTTGGTGCATGCTCTTGAAGCTTATGTTTCTTCTATGGCAACAAACTTTACTAATTCAAATGCCTTAGAAGCTTCAAAATTAGTATTCAGATACTTAGAACGTTCATACAATGAGGGTGCAAATGATCCTGTAGCAAGAGAAAAAATGCATTATGCCGCAACTATTGCAGGTATGGCATTTGCTAATTCATTCTTAGGCGTATGCCACTCAATGGCTCATAAACTTGGAGCTATGTATCATGTTCCGCACGGTGTAGCTAATGCATTATTAATCAGACAAGTTATTAAATATAATGCTTCCGATGCACCTAAAAAACAAGCTACATTCCCTCAATATAAATTCCCTTGTGCTAAAACAAGATATGCTCAAGTGGCTGATGAACTTGGTTTGGGCGGAAAAAATGATGACGAAAAAGTCGAACTGCTTATTAAAGCCGTTGATAAATTAATGAAAAACATTAATCTTCCAAATTCTATTAAAGATTTTGGAGTTGATGAAAAAACCTTTATGGCTAATTTAGATGAATTGGTTGAACTTGCATTTGATGACCAATGTACTGGTGCAAATCCTGTTTATCCTTTAATGTCAGATATTAAGAAAATTTATCTTGATGCTTATAAAGGTATTGTTTAATTATTTATTACAGAAGAGGAACATTATTTGTTCCTCTTCTTTTTGGGATTTTTTATGAAAAAATTTATTTCTGATAAAGTTATAAACAGATTAACTCTTTATCATAGTATTTTAACCGATTATATTGAAAAAAATATAGATTACATCTCCAGCCCGCAAATTGCGGATTTGCTTCATATTGATAATACACAGGTTAGGAAAGATATTGCGCTTTTACAATATAAAGGTAAATGTAAGGTAGGTTATAAAGTAAAAGAGTTAAAAACTTTTATCGAAGATACTTTGGGTTTTAAATCGGTTAAAACTGCTTTTATAGTCGGCGCAGGTAATCTTGGTATGGCGCTTGCTAAATATGATAATTTTGAAGCGTACGGATTTAATATTTCCGCACTCTTTGATAATGATTCCGATAAAATCGGGGCTAAAATTAATAATAAGCAAATATTTAATATACTTCAGCTTCCTGTTTTGGTAAAAAAATTTAATGCTAAAATAGCTATCCTTACTGTACCGAGAATATATGCTCAAGAAGTTTCCGATTTTCTTGTTGATTCGGGTATTAAATATATTTGGAATTTTACTCCTTGTGTTTTAAATGTTCCGGATTATGTTCAAGTGTGGAATGAAAATTTAATAGGTAATTTTCTTCAATTTACGGTTAATCATTCGGTAAATGAAACTAATTAATCTTTTATATATTTATATATATAATATTTTTCGTTTCTGACTACTGTATTATTATTACTTTCATATATTAGTTTAAAAGAGTCTTTATATGTATCACTTAAATATGCTTTATTTTTTAATCCGTCATTACCCTGAATTATGTATAAATCTCCTTTAAATCCGTTTTCTCTTAAATATTCGGCACAATCCTTCCATGCTTCATTAGAATATACATAATATCCGATTTTATCCCATATAACATATTTAACTCTTTTACTTCGTAATACGGAATATAAATTTTCCGCCAGATTGTCTTTATCAAGAAAGTATATTAATGCAATGGTAAATGGTTCGTTATCAATTAGCATTAAATCTTCTTGTTTTACTTGTGTTTTTAAAAATTCATATGCACTTTTTGCAGGGGAATAATTTGAATAAATATCATGAAAATAGTAATTTATTCCGTTAAATATACTTAAACTGAAAAATATTGTTATAAGAATATTTGTTGCTTTTTCACTGCATATTTTGTATTTATCGTTAAAGTTTTTATTGCATATAAGTATCCAAAAGCAAAACAGCATTATAGTATGTGCAGTAAATATTCTTGTGCAGTATGTATGAGCCGGATATAAGAATAAGTATATTCCAAACTGAAATAATAAACTTGAAAATAATATCCAAAATATTTTTTTATTATTTAAGTATAAATTTATTAAACACATTATATATGATGCTATGAAAATTATTATTAAAGGTATATTTATAAACCGATAAGGTATAGATTTATTAAATGTGAATTCATTATTATATGCATTTATGAAGAAGAATGATATTATTTTAAAAGTTTTGATAAATAAGTCAGAAAAATCTAATTTGATACATGCATTACTTGAGGTTGTATCATGTAATTGAAGAAATACATAAATAATTGAGATTAAGAATATTGAGCAAGCCAATATAAACTTTTTTGAGTTATCTTTATTTTTCAGAATATTATCATAAATAAATAATACAAACAGAAATACACTAAAACAGAGCATAATAGCATGCGTCATAGCAATAAGAGATAGGGTTAGAATATAAATAAACGGATGTTCTTTTTGTTTATTATAAAAAATAGCGGCAAGAAATACCAAAAAAGGTATTATTGAATAACTTCTTGCAATTACTGGGAAATAGTATAAAAAGCCTCCGCTTAACATAATGGCAAATTTTGTTATCAGCTTGAACGGTGAATAATAAAAGAGCATAAAGACAGCAAAACACATAAATGCCCAACAAATCATCTGCATATAAATAATATCGGGAAATATTTTTGCGAAGGGCATAACCATGAGATAAAATAATATAGGATGACCTTCATTATGCAGGTGATTGTATAACTCAGGTATGTTTAAATATTTACATAGCTGCCAAACTTGTGCTTCATCAGCCCAGGTTTCATGATGTAATACACATATTAATGTAATAACTGCATATATAAAAGTAATACAAATAGCAAATACAAGATTTTTATTTAATTTCATACCGTCCTCAAAAATTTGAAGAGGCTGCCTTAAAAAGGTCAGCCTCTTATTTATTAAACCTTATACACGTCTTTTGCGAGCTGCTTCAGATTTGCGTTTTTTCTTAATACTTGGTTTTTCATAACGTTCACGACGTTTGATTTCAGAAAGTATTCCTGCTTTTTGGATTTTCTTCTTAAATCTTTTAAGAGCGCTTTCGATACTTTCGTTTTCGCCAACCCTTACTTCAGGCATTATTTTCACCACCTTCAATGTTTTTGATTTTCAATAAACACATACTAGCAGGAACATAATTAAATTTCAAGTATATAAAAAACCCTTTGAAATATTTCAAAGGGTTTTTTAAACTTATTAACAACTTAAAACTAGTTAGGAATAGATAAGTCTTGAGTTAATTCTAACCAAACATAGTCGCCGTCGTTAGCTTTGTATGTTCTACCTTTAGTAGTTAAACCGGTTAATAAACCAACACCTGCGCCTACAGGAGTACCGATAGCTATACCTTCACCGTAGTGACGATGACCGTTATGGCTGAATGAACCGGCACCAACACCAATACCGCCGCCTACTAAAGCACCGCCTACTGTGTAACCTAACGGTTTTGCCCATCTGTTTTCGGTTAATACACCGTTATTGTTTACTACATCAGCTTTAAACGGTACACATACGCCGTTCGGTAATGTCATTGATTCAAATTCTACAGTAACTTTATCGTTCTTATTCCACCATTTTTTAGGTTCAATACTTGTTATTTTAGCTGCCATTGTTGTGTCAGCAGGAATTACTAAAGTTCCTTCTTCTGTATAGATATCATGTTTAGCTGTGAAAGTAACTGTATCTCCTACTTGTGCATCTTTTGATGTGAAGTATGTGTAGAAATAACCTTTGATTATGTTTTTAGCTAAAACGATTTTTCTTGTGTTTGTTATTTGAACTTCGTCAACTTCAGCTTTTTTAGTTTCATTTAAATGTTCTGTAGCTAATAAAGCTTCTTTGTTAACATATTGTTCTTTAACAGCTGTGATTGATTGTTTTAATTTATATAACAATACGGCTGCTTCAGCTCTGTTTAAGTTTTTGTTAGGAAGTAATTCATCAGCATCGGGATAATTTACATAAATACCTAAATCAATAGTTTTAGCAAATTGTTTTGCACCCCAGCACGGAATTTCTTCTTTATCTTTAAACGGATTTAAAGATTTAACGTTTCCTTTGTAATCTTTTGTTATATGGCTGATAACAGATGCTGCTTCTGTTTTTGTCATTATTCTGTCCGGTTTAAATGTTCCGTCATTATAACCATAAATCAAGCCTAATTTTGATGATAACAGAATATCTCCGTAATCACCTCTTGAGGAAACAACATCAGAAAACGGATTGTTGTCTGATAATGATGCCGTTCTGTGACCTAATGTTCTCAATAAAGCTGAGTTGAAGTCAGATCTTGAAACATCTTTTGTAGGTAAGAATGATTTACCTTCTAACTGTAAGATACCATCATTTACTACTGCTGTGATTTCTTTGTTTGCCCAGTAATCAGCCGGTACATCGCTGTAAACATCTGCATTAACTGTGTTAAATGCGCCTGTCATTAACATTACAGCGAAAATAGTTAAAATCTTTTTCATTTTTTTCTCCATTTTTTGTAAAGTACAAATTAAAGATACAAAAATTATATACTAATATAATTTTTTTTGCAAATTTTAATCCAAATTATAAAAAAAATTTTTTTTATATTATAATAAATTATTGAAAACATTAGTATATAATTTATATCGAATTAGGACTTGTAGCTCAGCTGGTAGAGCAGTTGACTCTTAATCAATTGGTCGGGGGTTCGAATCCCCCCAAGTTCAATTTTATATAATAACTAATGGGCGTGTGGCACTGTGCCGAGAAAAACGATTAAGTATCGTTTTTCGAGAGGTGGTAGACGCACCTCAGCCCGAAAGAAAATAGAACCTTAAAAAAATAATATCAAGCCTACAAGGGCTGATATTCATAGATTAATGGGCGTGTGGCACTGTGCCGAGAAAAACGATTGAGTATCGTTTTTCGAGAGGTGGTAGACGCACCTCAGCCCGAAAGAAATAGAACCTTAAAAAAATAATATCAAGCCTACAAGGGCTGATATTCATAAATTAATGGGCGTGTGGCACTGTGCCGAGAAAAACGATTGAGTATCGTTTTTCGAGAGGTGGTAGACGCACCTCAGCC
>CANPZP010000017.1 GCA_947589115.1 Candidatus Gastranaerophilales bacterium
TGTCTGATGAAATTAGCATTAGCATCAGGATTCGAAGTACAACCGTAATCTTCACATATTCCGGTAAAATCGCTGCCATTTCTTAATTCTCCGTAAATAGCAGGTTTTTCGAACATTCCTGCTCTTTTATATAAGCCGGGGTTTAAAAATTCATTTCTGTCACAGCCAATTTGTTCAGCATACTTGTCGCCCTGCTTGTTTAATTTAGCCATCCCGAATGAAGGTGTGCACTTAGATGTCATTGCCGGTGAAATACCATTAATCATACTTATTTTCCTTTCTTTGTATATTAATTAACTATTTTAATGAATTATGACTATCTAAAACACATAAATATTAATAATTGCTTAAATGTTAAGAATTTTTAATAAAATGTCTTTTACCCGAAACAAAATCACTAACGATATCACCGTTTCCATAGAGTCTGTATTTATATATTGTCAAACCATCAAGTCCGACAGGGCCTCTGGCATGAGTTTTATTGGCGGAAATCCCAACTTCTGCGCCAAACCCGTATCTGAATCCGTCGGCAAACCTTGTGGATATATTTTGATATACCCCCGCAGAATCTACATACATCATGAATTTTTCAGCATTTTGCTCATTTTCAGTCATAATACAGTCCGTATGTCCTGAACCGTATGTATTAATATGATTTATTGCTTCATCAATATTATCTACAATTTTTATTGAAACTACTTTATCTGAATACTCCTTATGCCAATTTTCAGGATTAAAAATAACTTTAACTCCGTTATCTTTATACGCATTTAACAATTTATCAGAGATTTTATGAGCAATATTTTTATGTATAAGTATGGATTCAACAGCGTTACAGGCACTCGGATATTGGCATTTTGCATCAATACAGACATTAATTGTTTTATCTGTATTTGCAAATTCATCTATATAAATATGGCAAACTCCGTCAGCGTGACCAAGCACAGGTATTTTAGTATTTGATTTAATAAATTTAACAAGAGTATTTGAACCCCTCGGTATAATTAAATCTATATATTCATCCATATTCAAAAGTTCAGTAACATCTTCTCTTGAATATACTAAACTAATCATATTTTTGGGGAATGCATCAATTTTATTCAGTGTATTATTAATAATATTATATATGCAGGTATTTGTATTTGAAGCTTCTTTTCCGCCCTTTAAAATAACTGCGTTTGAAGATTTGACGGCAAGAGAAGATATTTGAGTAATTACATCCGGTCTTGCTTCAAAAATAACCGCAATAACACCAATAGGACATGAAATTTTTTTCAATTTAATTCCCTCAGAGATATTCCTCTCCCATATAATTTTATTAACGGGATTTTCTAAGCCGGAAATATCAATAACTCCCTGAATCATGTCACGAATTTTATTTTCATCAAGTTTCAGTCTGTTATATAAACTTTGAGATAGTTCGTTTGTTTTTAATAGATGCTGTGCATCTGCCAAATCAAGCTTATTAGCTTCGATTATATTTGTAATATTATTTTTTAACTCATCCGCAATCGATTTCAAAGCAAAGTTTTTAACTTCATCTGTTAATTTCAGGGCATTAACCGATGCCAGTTTAGATTTTCTTGCAATATCAAGAATACTACTCATTAACCCTCCTAAAGAACAGCGATATTATCCTTTGTAATAACCGCATCATAATTTTTATGACCGAGTATATTAAAAATATTGTCTGAATGAATTCCGATAACTTTACGGCAATCATCCGAGCAATAGTTAGCAATGCCTCTTGCAAACTCAACATTATTTTCATCTAAAACGGAAACAACATCTCCTCTGTCGAAATTTCCGTTAACTTTTAATATACCTATTGCCAATAAACTTTTATCTTTTTCAATTACAGCTTTTTTAGCCCCTTCGTTAACGATAATTTGTCCGGTAATATTTGTGGCATAAGCAATCCATCTGCGTTTTTGAGAAAGCTGCTCAACGGGATAAAAAATTGTACCTGATTTTTCACCTGAGAATAAACGTTTAATAATATTAGGAGATTTACCGTTTGCAATAATAGCGGTACCTCCTGAGTGTGTAACAACCTTAACCGCTTGTATTTTTGAGCGCATTCCGCCTCGTCCGCCCAAGGAAGCATTTTGACCGTAATTCTCTATTTCAGAGGTTATTTCATGGACTTCATCAATATGCTTTGCGTTCGGGTTTTCCTTCGGATTATCATCATACAATCCGTCAACATCAGATAAAATAACTAATAAATCCGCATCTAATTTACCTGCTACTAAAGCTGAGAGTTTATCATTATCAGAAAAACTAACCCCGTAGACAGACTCTTCAAGCTCTGATGATGAAACCGTGTCATTTTGATTAATAATGGGAATAACCCTTAAATCTATTAAAGTATTAAGAACATTGCTTAAACTGAGATAACGGACTCTGTTATTAAAATCATCTTCAGTGAGAAGCACTTGAGCCGTATTTATGGAATATTTTCCAAATCCGTCCTCATATATAGACATTAACTGACACTGACCAACGGCGGCACAAGCTTGTTTTACAGCTAATGATTCGGATGATGAAACTTTTAATCTTTTTGACCCGAGTCCAACTGCGCCGGAAGTTACTATAATTACTTCTTTTCCCATATAATGAAGTTTTGATATTTCTTCAATAAAAGAATATATTCTTGATAAAGAAATTTCTTTATCGTCATTTCTTAATACATTAGTTCCGAATTTAAATACAATTCTTTTAGCATCACTTATATTCATAATATAAATTATAAATTATAAATACTTTTAAGCAATTATTTATTTAGTTTATCAAAAACTTCTTTAAATGATTCAATGGGAACAAACTTATAACCGCAATTTTCAGACATAACTGCACCCATTTTAAATATAATCTCGGAAGGATATCTTCTGCAAATACCGGGTCTTAACTTATGGATTTTACATATTCTTTTTTCCGCATCAAAATTATTACACTTAAATACAAGTCCGTTTTCATCCTCTCCTATGACCTCCAAATAGGTATAAAAAGGATGCAATTTTTTTAATTTTTCAAACTCTTCTACATCTGTAATCATCTTTTTTCTTGTGTTAACATAGATTTTTGTACAACAATCGCCGCAGCGTTTACATTCACCCTGCCTGTAATAATTTCTTTTTAAAATATATTTGTAAAAAAATTTTTTAATATCCATATACAGTATTATATCAGGATTATTAAAACTATTGTAAAATATAAGTATGGATATAAAATCACAGTTAAAATTAATTCCGGAGTCAAGCGGTTCTTATCAATTTTATGATAAGAATAATACAATTATTTATGTCGGGAAAGCAAAAAACCTAAAAAGAAGAGTATCAAGCTATTTTAATAAAAAACATACGAGCGTAAAGCTCTTAATTATGGTGCCTCAAATTGAAAAAATAGAATTTATAATAACAAATTCAGAAGTTGAAGCGTTAATTTTAGAATCACACTTGATAAAAAAATATAAACCTAAATATAACGTATTACTAAAAGATGATAAAAAATTCCCGTATTTCTTAATTACTGAGGAAGAATATCCGAGAATACTGGTAATAAGAAAACGGAACAAAAATCCCATAAAAGGTAAATATTTCGGCCCATATACCAACGGTAAATCAATGTATACAACACTTGATTTATTAAAAAAATTATTTCCTCTAAAACAGTGCAAGACTCCAAAATTTAAAGACAGACCATGCATATACTATCAAATAGGAAGATGTATGGCGCCATGTCAAAAAATGATTAGCCCTCAGGAATACCAAAAACTTATTAAAAATGTTGAATTATTTTTATCAGGCAAACAAATGCAGCTTGTAAATGAATTAAAATCACTAATGGAGAAATATTCACAGTCCCAGGAGTATGAGAAAGCAATCAAGTATCGTGACAGCTATTTCGATGTTTTAAAAACAATAGAAAAGCAAAAAGTTGTTTATGAAAATACAAAAATAAATCAAGATATAATATCAATAAGTATGAATGAATATATTGGAAGCATATCACTGCTTCAAATAAGAGACGGCAGGCTTACAAACAAAAAAGATTTTGAAATTTCAAAATCAGACTATGACAGCGAAGATGAAATTATTTCTTATTTTATAAAAGAATACTATCAAATGTCAGGAACGGATGATATTCCGAATGAAATATTATTTTCTGCCCCAATAAATAAAGAAGAAAAAGAAATTCTTGAAAAATGGCTAAGCGAAATAAGAGGAAAAAAAGTAATAATAAATCCGAATACTACCAAAAAGAATGAAGAAATCCTTGAACTGGCGCTGAAAAATTCAAACTATCATCTTGAAGAAATGAAAATTAAATCACTTCAAGAAATCCAAAGTAATTATAATCAAACCGGTGCATACATACAAGAAAAACTCGGGTTAAAAAACTTCCCGCACCGTGTGGAATGCTTTGATATATCACATATTCAAGGAACAAATACCGTTGCATCAATGGTAAGTTTCTATAACGGTGTGCCTAAAAAAAGTGAATACAAAAGATTTAAAATAAGAACCACTGAAGAAGGTAAACCTGATGATTTTAAATCTATGCGGGAAGTAATAAAAAGACGTTATTCAAGACTATTAAACGAAAAACAGGAATTTCCCGACCTGATTATTATAGACGGAGGAAAAGGACAGCTCTCAAGCGCCGTTGAAATTCTTAACGAAATCGGAGTTAAAAATCAAGATATAATATCGTTAGCTAAACGAATAGAAGAAGTGTTTATTCCGAATAAATCAACCTCCGTTATATTCCCCGCTAATTCACAGGCACTTTATTTCTTTCAGCGCATAAGAGATGAAGCCCACAGATTCGCAATTACCTATCACAGAAAACTGAGAGATAAAAATGCTCTTCAATCTGAACTTGATAATATTAAAGGGCTTTACGGAAAAAATAAAAAAATATTAATTGAAAAATATTCCGGTATTTCTAAAATATCTAAATTAACACTGCAGGAACTTATGCTTCTTTTAACCGAAAAACAAGCACATTTAGTTTATGATTATTTTAATAAAGAATCAAAAAAACTTGACAGTGAAAAACCACACTGATACCATATGAAAAAGGCTTAAAATATGAGTAATAACACAATTGCGCTACTTTTAATTTCAGTATTTAAAAACATTATAAAAGATAATGCAGTTAATTCTTATATCAATTTTTTATCTGCCGTCGATAACAACGAATGCTTTGTTGATTTATTAAAAAAATACTCAGATTTTATTAATATTCTCTATGATAAACAAGAAAATCAGAATATATATGATTACATAAAAAAATTACTTTATGAGGATAATAATATAATTTCAAGAGGATGTTCAAATTCACAAAAAGCAAACGAGCAAATACTCGAAACGGCAAGATTTGAATTAAAACAAATCGATTTACTTTTGAATAATGATTATGAATATATTAAATCAACTTTAATATCAAGATTTCCGCACAGTACAAAAATTATAGAACATCTTCCCGTATTTTATACAACAAAAAATAAACCCTTTAATCTTGAAGATATAACGGCATCATATAAAAAGAACGGCTACGGTATTTATTCTTGCTACAGCGCTTTTAAATACACTAAAAATAAAGAAATAATACCCGTAAAATATTTTGATACGATAACATTTAATGACTTAAAAAATTATGAGTACCAAAAAGAAATTCTTAAGAAAAATACTTTGGCATTCATAAACAATAAAGAAGCAAATAACGTTTTATTATACGGTGACAGAGGATGCGGGAAATCGTCATCAGTCAAAGCACTAATTAATGAGTACAAAGAATATAATTTAAAAATAATACAAGTATTTAAAGACAGCTTTATATATTTGGGCGAACTGTTTGATGAAATAAGAGATTTACCTTTAAAATTTATTATATTCGCAGATGATATATCATTTGATGAAAATGATAAAGATTTTTCATCAATAAAAGCCGTGTTAGAAGGCTCGTTATCCAATAAACCTTCAAATGCCGTAATATATGCCACCACGAACAGAATACATCTGGTTAAAGAAAGTTTCTCATCAAGAGGCGGAGATGAAATTCATCTGAATGATACAATCGATGAAATAACATCCTTGTCTGACAGGTTCGGAATAATGCTTACATATTCCCTTCTGAATAAAAACGAATATATTGAAATAGTGGAAAAAATTGCATCGGATTGCTGTGTCGAAATAAACGATGAATTAAGAAAAAAAGCCGAAGAATTTGCCCTCTTAAAAGGAATCCGCACCCCAAGAGTCGCACGTCAGTTTATATGCGATTACGTAAATATGATGTAATTTATTATTTTTTGGTTTAAAATTTATTTATGAAATCACTGCTTAAATTTACAATTTTAGATAAATTTTTATTAAAACAAGTTATTGAAGTATTCTTTTTAGGAGTTGTCGTATTTACTTCAATTATATTTGCTTCAGATACATTTATATCATTAATTAAACAGATATCTACTTATGGGATGTCAATGAATATAGCATTAATGATTATAATGTTAAATCTTCCCGCCGTAATTGTTATGACAATACCTATGAGCGTACTTTTCTCAACCGTCATGACTATAAATAAAATGTGTCTGCAATCAGAAATAACTATTCTGAAAGCATGTTCTATCAGCATTAAAAGAATATCAAAACCTCTGTTTTTATTCGGGTTTATTATGGCACTTTTAACGTTTTTTATAAATGAAACAGTAGTTCCTTTAACGACATCACAATCTAAAACCCTTGCACTCTATGCTCTGGTGCAAAGAAATATTCCGGAAGGTAAAAGAAATTTTACTATAAAAGAACTTAAAGACGGTAATAAACTTAAAAGATTATTCTATGTTGAAAAATGTGAAGATAAACAATTTTCTAACGTATCCATTCTGGATTTATCAAATGATGATAAAGTACAAATACTTCAGGCAAAAACCGGTACTTCTGTTATTGAAGGCTGGCAGTTTGACAATGCTTCCGTTTATACAATATCAAAAGAAGGTAAAACCCTTAATACTTCTTGGATTGAAAAATCTATTGTTGATTTCGGTACGGATATTCAGTCCCAGCTTAATAAAAAAGATGACGGTTCGGATTTAAATGTTATACAACTGACTCATTATCTTAAAAATAATACAGACAGTAATTTATCCCCCGAAACTCAAGTGAAATATCAGGTGCAATTTTGGGAAAAAATGGCTCTTCCAGTTACTACTTTAGCTTTTGTTTTACTTGGTATTCCTTTAGCTATAACTCCTCCCAGAGTAAGACATAATCGTGGACTTTTATTTTCTATAGGCGTTATCTTCTGCTATTACATTATTCGTGCTTTTTCAATGTCTTTAGGGCTGAATCAAACAATTTCACCATTTTTCGCGGCAAATCTTCCCAACATAATCCTTATAATTATTGGCTTTATACTTTTTTATAATAAATCAGAAAAAGTATAATATTAAGATTTGTAAATTTTAAATTTAAAAATTTTTATATATCGAATATATAAATAGAATATAAAAAGAAAATAATAAATATTTAATAAATACATATAATTTTAAATATAAAAATGGCTTAAAGGCAAACTGCGAGCTAATTTTAAAGGTATATTGGTATAATAAAACAAATACTGACTTTGTTAGGCAATTTGCCTTTAAAAAAAGTTTTTATATAAGTGTGGTTAGTTAAATCTGGGAAAAGGTAGGTTAGTTATGGGTTATGCTTTATTTGCGAATCGTAAGATTTATTACACAAATCTTATTTTTAGTATTCAACAACAACTTGACAATATAACTCAACAAAAAATGAGTTTAATGAATTTTTCAGGCAACATTAGTGACGGTCAAGTAACGGTTGACGAAATTGCATCAGATGCATCAAATTTGTCAAATTACAAAGATTATTTAGCCGGAGCAGATGCATATGCTAACAAAGCAGATGATGAAGGCGGAGCTGCGACTTCTATAGGAGAAATCGGAGGAATGGCTGCTCAACAAAACAACAGTGAAGAATACTTAGCATCAATTGCTGAAATGCTGAATAAATCTGTTAATGAAGCATATTCAAAACAGTATTCAAAGAAATTAGAAATTTTAGAAAATCAGTTAGATATGAAACAAAAACAGTTAGAAACAAAATTAACGGCAGCTCAATCACAATTACAAACAATTGAACAGGCTGAAGCTCAAGCAATTCAACAAGCAACTCCTAAATTTGCAGGACTTCAGGGATAAAAAATCATAACTGGCTAAACTAACCGAACTAACTGAGAAAACGACCTTAACGGGTCGTTTTTTTAATTGTCTGATTGAACTTTCGCCGAATAACCTTTTGACCTCAATTGAGATGCCAATTCATTTGCATTATCTTTATTATCAAAAGTTCCCGCCTGTATAACATAACCGTTAGCTGTTTTTTTAATAAACGGAATAATATTTAATCTTTCTCTAATTATATTATCTCTTGCAACGGTAGCTTCATCAACGGAAGAAAAAGTTCCGACAATAACTTTATTTATAGATGATTTAGAACTCATATCCGTCTTTTTGGGAAGAGGGATAACTCCTGAATTTTCAGCTGCTTTTCTAAAATCAGCTTTAATATAATCAATTTGCTGTTTATTGGGAGCAGGTGCTTTTTTTACTTTTTCTTCAGTATTATTATCTGTCTTTTTCGGTTTTTCATCATAATCCTTTTTTTTAGGAGCTTCAATAACAGCCTTGTTACGTCCGGAATCCTCAGTACTATCATTATTGTATTCATTGTCAGGCTCTAATAATTTCGGTTCTTTTTCACCTGCCGAGGGGAGTTCATCTTCTTCTTGAATCCATTTTAATCTTTCATCAATTGTTTTTTCTTCCAATGCAATATCAGAATCCGAAAGAGTTATGGGTTCTGAATTACCTATTGCAACATCAACATCCGGAGAAAATGAATCAACAATATACGATAGTCCGAATAAAGTAAGCGCAAATATACACGCAAACAATAAAAAATATTGAAAGAAATGATTTTTTTTCTTTTTTCTGCGTCTTTTTGGCTGTTCGTTATGCTGTTCTTGCATTAAATAACTCCTCTTACTTTTGTAACTGCAAGATTTATATCATCAACTTCATTTTTAAATAAATTAAGCAGTGTTTGGGCAAAATTTTTAACATCTAATATTTTTGCATCATTCAATAAATCCGAAGCATTAACCGGAGCCCCCTGAGCTTCAATATTTAGTCCGAAATGAATAAGTGTTGAGGTTATCGACTTTGTAGCTATTGATACGGATAATTTTTTATCATTAACAAATAAATCGTCACCATCTCTTTTAATTTCAATATCAGGATTTGATTTTTCAATTATCTCCTTAGCCAATGTAACCAATAACCGCTGCATATAGACTGTTTCAACTAAGGAAGAGTTAAATGATTCATATATAAAATTAAGCATCTTAGCGCTATATATCGGCTCATTATTAATAACATCTTCAATATCAACCATATGAGTTAGGTTAACATCACATTCACCTATAAAAGCGACAAGCGCATCACCCATTATGTTAAAATTTTTATAAATCCAGTGAGGAGCAAGCTGCTCACCGGTATATTTAATTTCTTTGTCTATAAATAATGTCTGCATATTAAACCTTTAAAAATATCTTATCAATTATGGCATGTCCATTATTATTTTCAAGGGCTCTTTTTAATCTTAAACACGACTCGCATTGTCCGCAATTTTTTTCATAACCGCAATAACAACTGTATATTAATTCAAAAGGAACATTTAATTTTATGGCAAGTTCTGCAATTTGAGTTTTATTAAGATTAATTAAAGGGGCAATAACTTTAACTTCAGCATTCGATGAATTTTTTAAAGATAAATTAATGGATTCAATAAATTCAAGTGAATTATCTTTAAAAGTTTCAGCCTCTTCACTGTTAGCCCCGATAACAATGGAATTATACCCTAATGCCTCGCAAAAACACGCTGCAATGTTAACAAATAGTGCATTTCTGTTAGGAACCCAAACGTCATGTGCTGATTTTTTAGTAATATCAATATTATCCAAATCATCTTGAGTTAATTCTGGTAATGATTTATTTGTTATTAATGAAGAATCAGAAATTTCTTTTAACCAATCAAGATTGATACATTTATGTTTTATGTTATAAAAACTTGATATTTTTTGAGAAAAATAAAGCTCACGTTCAAAAGACTTTTGACCGTAATTAAAAGTTAAAGCAAGAATCTGTGAACAAGAAGGAATAATATCCGCCAAAGAAACAACAGAATCAAGACCGCCTGATAATAAAACAACAGCTTTATTCTTTGTCATTTTCTTCAATTCCTTCATCTTCAAATGCTAAATCCTGCTTTAAATTTATAGCTTCTTCTTTTGCATAATCAGGCGAATTTTCGTCGTTAATTATTTCTTCCAAAATACTGTCACCAAGCAGGTTGTATAAAGCGGTAACGGCATTTTGTACTACTTCTCTGTTAGAATCATAAAGCATTTCTTTTATAAGTTTAGGCGCTCTGTCATCCTCTGAGTTCATTAACACTTCTATTGCATTAATTCTCACTCTTACAGATTCATCTCTAAGAGATTTTACAACCGCATTAAAAGCTCTGTCCCCTTTGAAATTGAGTTTATTCAAAGCTTCAAGCGCTCTTTCTTTTAAAAATGTAAATTTATCTAAAAGTCCCTTTTTGCTCTCGAGTATGGAAACAAGTGAATCAACGGCTTTTGAATCTCCTATCATACCCAATGCCGAAACTGCAGATTCTTTTACATACACTGATGATTCTTCCTCATCTTCAACTATGTTCATCAAAGGTAAAACGGCATATTTATCTCCTATTTTCCCGAGAGCTTCCGCACAGGATAATTTTACCTTATAGTTTTCGTCTTTACTGTTTAAACAATATAATAGAGGATAAACACACTGAGAATCTTTTGTATTGGCTAAAACTTTCGTTATATTTATTCTTATTCTTGTTAAATTATCCGTATCTTTTATTCTTTGAGAAAGTTTTTCTTTCATTATCAAAGAATCAATTAAAACAGGTATACTTGATTTACTTCTGTACTTATCTATTTTTTGAAGCAAAAACATTAATATTTCATATGAGTCAGATTTATCAAAAAAGTAATTATATATTAAAATTAAACTGTCGTTATCATAATCAGCACTTAAAGCAACAATATTATTTATAGCATCTTTAGGATGTTGAGTATTGACTATATTACATTCATTAACCAAGCTTTCGAATGGTATATTATTTTCTTCCATATCTCACATGCATTAGTACTTTATAATAGGATATAAAAAACAAAGAACTATATCAAGAATTTAATTAAAATTATAATAAGATGAAAACAAGCCCAAATCCTCTGATTTAATTACATTTTGAACCAACTCATTTATATCAGCGGATATATGAGCATTCTTTAATTTTTCAGGCAGTTTAATATCTTTAGTTGTATTAACATTAACAAAACCGTCATTTAATTGTATAAATTCGGAATATAAAGATAAAATATTCTTCCACTCAACAGGGATACTATATTTTATTCCGGTATAATACAGCATATCTCTTTCAAATGAATCAAAGAAATTTTCCAAAAAATTAACCTGCATAAAAAAATCATATTCTTCTTTTTGTTCATCCGTCAAATTTAAAAAAGGATTATTAATGACGGTTTTCTCCTCGGTATTTGAAAGGTAGTAAGCCCAAATAAGACATCCGGTATAAAAATCAATATTATTTTTTATATATTTTTCTATTTTGGAATAATACAATTTAAAACGTGCTCTTTTTTGATGTATTGTTTTAAAGGACATCAATTGAGAATAAACATTATTAACAAAATCATTTAAATTAAGAACTAAATTACCGATACCCGGATCAAATTCAACACAATCACTCATTATATTCTAACCTCTATATTGTTTTTAAATAATTCACTTTTTAGTTTTGGGACACTTAATTCATTAAAATGGAAGATTGAAGCTGCAAGAGCAGCATCAGCCAATCCCGATTTAAAAACTTCAATAAAATGATTGACCTCAGCACCCGCTCCTCCCGAGGCAATAATAGGGATATGAGAATTTAAAGCTGCAAGTTTTGTCATCTCAATGTCAAAACCACACTTAGTGCCGTCTTTATCCATTGAAGTTAATAATATTTCACCTGCACCCCTTTTTTGTATTTCTTCAATCCAGTAATTAAGTTTTATTCCCGAATTTACTTTTCCGGCATTAATAAAAACATAAAAATCACCGTCATATCTTTTTGCATCAACAGCCACAACAACACACTGAGAGCCAAAATAAGATGATGCAGTATTTATTAAATCCGGATTTTTTACCGCTGCCGAATTTATTGCAATTTTATCGGCACCTGCATTTAAAAGCAGTTTCATATCATCAATTGAATTTATTCCCCCGCCGACAGTAAACGGAATAAAAACATTTTCAGCAACTTTTTTAACCATATCAATAGTTGTTTTACGTTTTTCATTCGTTGCCGTAATATCCAGAAAAACCAACTCGTCAGCACCGTCATCAGAATACTTCTTCGCAAGAGATACAGGATTGCCTGCATATCTTAAGTTTTCAAAATTTATACCTTTAACCGTTTGTCCGTTTTTAACATCAAGACAAGGGATAATTCTTTTTGTCTGCATATCTAAAATTGGTTTAAAAATCTAACATCATTATTAAAGAATAATCTTATATCATTAATTGCATATTTAA
This sequence comes from Candidatus Gastranaerophilales bacterium, assembly GCA_947589115.1. Taxonomy (GTDB): domain Bacteria; phylum Cyanobacteriota; class Vampirovibrionia; order Gastranaerophilales; family Gastranaerophilaceae; genus Avigastranaerophilus. The sequence continues at coordinate 12,749 of CANPZP010000017.1, forward strand.
GCATAGCAAGTCTTTCAACCCCCATGCCAAATGCGAAGCCCGAATAAATTTCAGGGTCAATACCTACATTTTTAAGAACATTTACATGCACCATGCCTGCCCCTAAAACTTCGAGCCAGCCGGAACCAGAACATGTTCTGCAGCCTTTTCCGCCGCACATTATACATTGAACATCAACTTCCGCACTGGGTTCGGTAAAAGGAAAATAACTTGCTCTGAATCTTGTAGGACGTGATGCTCCGAAATAAAGTCTTACAAACTCATTTAATATACCCTTCAAATCAGCGAATGTAATATCTTTATCCACTAAAAGTCCTTCAATTTGATGGAAGAGATTATTTTTTCTGGCGCTAACAGATTCGCATCTGTACACTCTGCCGGGAGAAATAACTCTAACTGGAGGATTTTGATTGAGCATTTGTCTGATTTGAGCACCCGATGTCTGGCTTCTTAATATTACATTCGGCGCAACCTTCGTATAAAATGTATCCTGCATATCTTTTGCCGGATGATTAGGCGGGAAATTTAACATATCAAAATTTATATATTCCGTTTCAACTTCCGGACTATACTCCTGAGGCATAACAGAAAAACCCAACCCCTGAAATATTTCAACTATTTCATTTATTGTTTGAGTTAAAGGATGCACCTTCCCTTGCGGTCTGAAATCAGAAGGAAGTGTTATATCTATTCTTTCGGATTCTAATTTATTATTTAACTGAACTTTATAAAGTTTTTGCATTTTTTCATCAATTTGTTTATCAAGTTCATTAAATATATTATTAGCTAAAGCTCCAATAGTCCTTTTTTCTTCATCAGATAAATCTTTTAAATTCTTCTTTATTGAATTTAATTCACCTTTTCTGCTTAAATACTTGAGTTTTACATTTTCCAAAGCATCAAATGTTTGTGCGTTTATAATTTCTTCAGCAGCATTTTTGTATATTTGTTCCAGTGTATTTTTCATAAATCCTCGATTATTAAACTTTATAAGATACTAAAATTATAAGACAAAGATAAATACATGTACATTAGAATATGGCAGTTATTTAAATTATGATATACTAAATCAGGGGATAAAAAATGGTAATAAAAAAAGCAATATATCTACTAATATTTTTTATAACGGCAAACATATCGGCATACGGACAAAATACCGAAGAAACTGACAATTCCGGACTCAGAACAATGTTTCAAAACAATCAAGCCGTAATATATTCATTAAATATAAGAACTTTTAATGCAAACGATAAAAACGGAAACGGAATAATAGATTTTTCACTTGGTGAAACCTCCGGTTCATTTATTAACGCAATTGAACGTTTAGATGAATTAAAATCTCTTGGTATAAATACAATACACCTGCTTCCTATAACTCCCACGGGCAAAATAAAAGCACTCGGAACGGCAGGTTCTCTGTATTCAATGGCTGATTTTACATCACTTAATTTACAGCTGTCGGATTCACAAAGCGATTTATCCCTAAAAAATCAGGCAAAAAAATTTTTTGATGAATGCCACAAAAGGAATATAAAAGTAATAGTTGATTTGCCAAGCTGCGGAGCTTACGATTTATATATTAACAGACCTGATTTGTTTGCAGTTGACGAACAAAATAATCCCGTTATTCCCGCTGATTGGACTGACGTCAGATTGTTCTATGTTCCTAATGACAATAAAAAATTGTTTAAATCAGATATTTATATTCTTCATAAATTTTTTATTGATTACATGATTAATTTAGGCGCTGACGGAATAAGAGCAGATGTCGCAACAATTAAACCGTATAATTTCTGGCATGAACTGATAAAATATGCAAGAAGCAAGAAAAAAGATTTTCTGTTTTTGGCAGAAGCCTCTGAAAGCTGGAAACAACCCGCTTCGGATAAAGCATATTTTACCGACTATAAAAAATTACTTGAAGCAGGCTTTGACGGCTATTACGGCGACTATTTTAACTTAAATAATTGGGAAACCTCAGAACCGTTCTATGAATCCATAATAACAAGAGAAAATTTCTTAACAAAATATGACGAAAAAAAATCAACCATAGGCAGTTTTGAAACACATGACATTATAAGTCCTCTTTTATTCGGAGGAGAAAACTATTCAAAAATAATAATATGGCTAAATGCTACTCTTCCTTTAAATCCGTACTATGTTGACGGATTTTTACAAGGAGATGATTATCTGTATAATTATTCAAATAAAAAAGCATCGGAAACATATACGGATGATGAATATTATTACGTACACCAAGGGCAGATAGATATATTCAATTTTTCAAGAAAACCCACAGGCGATACTTCAGTCTTAATTGATGAACAAAAATTGGCTATGGATACAAGAAATAAGAATCTTGAACAAATTACTCACGGTCAATTCATAAAACTTAACTCAAATAATAATAAAATATTTGCATACCAAAGGGTACTAAATAATAGAGCTGTAACAGTAATAATAAACAGGAATCTGGCAGCCAGTGAAAACGCATGCCTGAAAATTAAAAATATAACAAAAAAATCAAAAATAAACTTCATAAAAGATACTGAAAATAAAAATTTAGTAAAATCCACCTTGAATATAGTTATGAAGCCCGCTCAAATTGTTATATTTACCATTGAAAATTGATGAAATTATAAAAAAATATACATATTTAACATTATTTTTGTTAAAATACTTGCCAAAAGTTGAAATATAAGTATAATTAATTTTGTAATACAAGAGGAGGTTCTTATGAACAAAGAAGAATTAGTAAAAGAAGTAGCAAAAAAAGCAAAAGTTTCACAAAAAGCTGCAGCAGATGTTTTAAGTGCAACTATTGACACTGTACAAAAAACAGTTGCTAAAGGAAAGAAAGTTACTTTAGTTGGCTTTGGTACTTTTGAAGCTCGCAAAAGAAAAGCAAGAACTGGTCGCAACCCTCAAACAGGTGCTGCAATTAAAATTGCTGCTAAAACTGTTCCTGCATTCTCAGCTGGTAAAAAGTTCAAAGATGCTGTTAAATAGTTTTTTGTTCTTTATAAAAGAAACTGCCTAATCGGCAGTTTCTTTTTATTATGTTTTCGATATATTAATAAATGTGAATAAGTTTATGAATAATAATGTTTTTAAAAAATTGTCATACGGTGTTTATATAGTAGCCTGTGAATATAACGGTAAATATACGGGTTGTACCGTAAACAGTATTATGCAAATTACATCCGACCCTGCAATAATTGCTTTGAGCGTAAATCATGAAAATTATACGCATGTCTGTATTGAAGAAACAAAAAAGTTTTCAATATCAATTCTGTCAGAGCAGTCAAACCCTTTAGCAATAGGCACGTTTGGTTTTAGAAGCGGCAGAGATTGCAATAAATTTGATATTATACCATATGATATTAAAAATTCTCTTCCCGTTATAAAAGATGCATGTGCGTATTTAATTTGTGAACTAAAAGGAAAAATTGATACGCATTCTCATACCGTTTATATAGCAGAAGTCATTGACGGAGATGTTTTAAACGATATAAAGCCTATGACGTACGAATATTATCACAATGTAATAAAAGGCAAAAGTCCAAAGACTGCGCCTACTTACATTAAGGAATAATTAATAACAATCTAATTAATAAAGACCCCTCTAACAAAGAGAGGTCTTTTTAGATTAAAATCAAAAAGTAATATTAAGCATTTAATTTAATATACTGAGCATTTTGAATACCGTCTATAGCGTTTATTTTTGCCATTGTTTCATTGTTAACGTCTTTATCAATAGTTAAAAGCATAATTGAAACATTGTCTTTTTGGCTGGATTTTTGCGCAACCTGCATGCGGTTAATATTTATATTATATTCACCAATTACAGCAGCTACTTTTGCGACCATGCCCGGTTTGTTTTCATGAGGTACAAGTAAAATATGTTTTTCAGCCTCAATACTCATGTTATATTCATTAATTCTTACTATTCTCGGCATATTTTTAGCTATTAAAGCACCCGTAACGGTATTTTCACCTGTATCTGTAGTTAATGTAACAGAAATTGACCCAATAAAGGTACAATCAGTTTGAGATTTAGAAGTGACTATATTAATACCTCTTTTCTTTGCAATAAGAGGAGCATTAACAAAATTAACACTTTCAACCGTAGAAGAAAATACACCTTTTTGTACGGCAACTTCTAACGGTGAAACATTTAATTCTGATAAATTTCCGTTAACAGAAATATTTATATTTTTCAAATTGCCTGATGAAAGCTGTTGAACAAGTTCACCGAGATTCTCAGCTAATTGCATATATTCTTTAACCGGCTCTAAAATATCAGATTTAAGAGCGGGAATATTTATTGCAGCCTTAGCGCTGCCGCCTGAAAGAACTGCTTTTATTTGTTCGGCAACATCAATAGCAACATTAAACTGAGCTTCCGTAGTACTTGCTCCAAGATGAGGAGTCATTATTATATTACCTTCAACCCCATATAAGGGTGATTTTGTTATATCAGGTTCGGTTTCATAAACATCCAATGCCGCACCTGCAACCTGTCCTGATAATATAGCTTCTTTCAAAGCATTTTCATCAATAATTCCGCCTCTTGCGCAATTAATAATTCTGACTCCTTTTTTCATTCTGTTTAAAGTATTTTTATTAATTAAAGAAGTTGTTTCTTTAGTTTTTGGAGTATGAATAGTAATATAATCACACTGACCCCAAAACTCATCAAGTGATGTTATATATTTTGCGCCGATTTTTTCAACGGCTTCTTTTGTAGTATAAGGATCTGAAACAACAACATTCATCCCGAGAGCCAATGCAACATTTGCAACGTGATGGCCGATTTTACCGAAGCCTATAATACCTAAAGTTTTACCAAATACTTCAACGCCCGTAAACTTTGAACGTTCCCATTTTCCTTCTTTTGCTGAAAGAGCGGCAGATGGAATATTTCTTGATAATGCAAGCATAAGTGCAAGAGTATGCTCGGAAGCGGCATTAGTATTTCCGTCAGGCGAATTAACAACAATAACACCATTTTGAGTAGCCGCCTCGATATCAACGTTATCAACACCGACACCAGCTCTTCCGACTATTTTTAAATTTTTACCCGCCTCAAGTATTTTCTTTGTAACTTTCGTTTGGCTTCTAATCATTAAAGCATCATAATCTTTAATTTTTTCAACAAGTTCATCTTCAGATAATGTAGGAATAAAATCAACTTGAGCAATACCTTCCAATACTTTTCCGGCTGCTTCATTAATTTTGTCTGTAATTAATACTTTCATTTTTACCTCTATTTATTTAGCTCTTTTATTAATGCAGCAACACCCGAGCCAAGTTCAAACTTATAACCCAGTTTATATAATGCTGCTTCCAATGCGCCCACTGCAGTTATTGCATCACGCTCAGATACAAATCCCAAAGTTCCCATTCTGAATATTTTATCTTTTAATTCATTTTGTCCGTTTGCAACAACTATATCATAATCATTTTTTAATACTTTTCTTATATCCGGTACCGTAATACCTTCAGGAGGTAAAATAGCGGTAATTGATGTTGATGCAATCGAATCATCCTCTACAAACAGCTTAAGCCCGATGGTCCTGATAGCTTTTCTGAGTGCATTTGCTATTTTTGTATGACGAGCAACTATATTTTCTATTCCCTCTTCCTTAATCATTTCAAGTGCAACTTTTAAGCCGGCTATTAAACTTACATTAGGAGTAAATGCGGTTGAATTTTCCAGAACTGATTTTCTGTTAGTAGTCCAGTTAAAATAGAAATCAGGTCTTTTACACTGCTTATGAACAGCCCAAGCTTTTTCGCTCGCAGCTAAAAATGCCAATCCGGGAGGAAGCATAAACCCTTTTTGAGAGCCTGAGAATAATACATCTATTCCCCACTCATCCATTTTACACTCAATTGCGGCAATACTTGTTACACCGTCAACAATGGATATTGCGCCATGCTCTTTTATGACGGATACTAAAGTTTTTACATCATTTGTAACACCTGTTGAAGTTTCATTATGGATTAATGTTACAAATTTTATTTCCTTATTAACATCTTTATCCAAACGTTCTTTTAATGCTTGAGGATTAATAGCCTTACCAGCCGCAACCTCCATAATTTCAACATCCGCACCTAATCCCTGTGCTATTTTAGATAACCTTCTGCTAAAATTACCTATAACTAGTGATAACACCTTATCTCCTTCATTAATAAGATTCGATAAAGCAGCATCCATAACACCTGTTCCGCTTGATGTGTATACAATTACATCATTTTGGGTTTGGAAAACATATTTTAAATCTCTGTATACAGATTCCAATATTTTAGAAAACTCTGTGCTTCTGTGTCCGATAGGATGCTTAGCAATTTCTAAAAGTATTCTTTCAGGTACGGGTGTAGGTCCCGGTATCATTAAAAAAGTCTTGTCTTTCATCTCACAACTTCTCCTCTATCATACTTATTTTCTCACAAATCTTTGTCATAGTTAACCTTTTGTAAAATTTGTTACATATTCTGTAAAAATAGTAAATTATAGCGGACAAAATGTTTTTATAAAAATAGGTAAGTATATTTCCGGAGTATTTAGTATGCCAAACGGAATTTCATGCGCATATTTTGCAGCAAAAAATTTCATAATTGGGAAAAAGGACGACAATATATTCAGAACAGGAATAGCCGGCGCTCAAACTGCCAGAACATTAAATTGCGTTTCAAAGTCGGCACCGATAATTAACAATGCATCAAAACCCGCAAAAGCTTTAAATAAAATAGCGGCATTTGCAAGAAAAATTGTTTATCCGTTAATTATCGCATCGGGAGTTTATACAACGGCAAAATCGGATGATAAAATAAAAACCGGAACTTCACAAGCTGCCGCAATAACTACAATGTATTGCAGTGAAAAAGCTGCCGAAAAAATTCTGAAAAATTTGAGTAAAAAAATTCCTAAATATACAACAAACTCATCAAATAAATATGCAAAAGTCATTTATTATATTTTAAAAGGATGTTTTTATGCTTCAGCATCAATACTCGGGTACGATTTAGGTAATAAATCAGGTAAATTTGCGGTTGATAAAATAAGAGCATTAAAATGTCATAATAATACCGAAAATAATAATGAAAAAACTAAGCAAGACAAAATAACAAATGAGGGAAGCTCCGATTTAAATAATGATGAATTTATAAACAGCGGTGAAGATATTTTTGATGACATAACGGAAAACGAAAAAAAGCCGGAGCATAATCAAACAAACTCATAAAAGTATAGCTAAAATCATTAACAAAATACCGCCAATTTGAGAAACTGTAGCCATATTTTGCATTTTTCTGTTATTTTCATACTTATAACTGTTCTTTTTAGCATCATAAGCGACCATTACCCTTTGTAATCTTGTTATATCAGAATCATTCGGGAAATTTCTTTTAAAAAGCTTCTGCTCTAATCTGCCAAGTCGGTTTGAATTATTATCATTCATATAAGAATTTTTAAGTAAGTCTTCTTCTAGAGCAGCCAATTGAAAAGGCATAGACTGGTCATTTATTGGTTCAAGTCCGCTGTTTGAATAGTATGAATCCATATCAGAGCTTGAATACATTGAATCATAAGAATTATTATTGTTTCTTGAAGGTGCAATTACGGATGCCAACCTGTCAACTCTTGTATTTAAATCATCATTTGTTGTTCTGTTATAAACCTTCATTTCAAGCCTGTTTAATCTTGAATAAATATCTTCATTTTTATACTTTGTATTAAATAAAGCCTGCTCCATTTTATCAACCATAGGATACTCAACGCTTGCATCCTCTTTAAGAGCTGTTTTTTCAACCGGTTTTGTATTCGGTTTTTGATTCATTTGAGAATATAACTTATCATTTATTTGAGGTATTGAAGGAGTTGATTGCAAATTTTGGGGTGCTGAATATCCTATATCATTTTTTATATCGGAAACACGTTTTGAAATATTTCCGCTTTTCTTTTCGCCGTATAAATGTTTTTCAAGACGTTCAATACGCTTTGAATCAGAGTCATTAGGATAATCATATCCGAAAATAGTATTTTCAAGTATACCTATGTCTGAATTGGAAGCAAAGACCGGTAGCGAAAATATCGGTACAAAAATAATTATAAAGATTATTAAAAATTTTTTTAACATATTCATATCTCTATATTGAGAATATATACCAAATTTTATGAATAATGCCAATCATCCAATATAATGCAAAAAATGAAGCAATAAAAGGAAGAAATATCAGCATAAAGGCCCGTGGAAAACTAATTTTATAAGCAGCTCTAAGGGAATAGGCATAAAGAAATATTACCCATAAGTATATAATTAGTTCTATATTTGAAGATAAAATATAGCCGAAATCTCCTATATTTTTAATGAGATTAAGCGGAGCAAAAAACATGTAAGGAACAGGAGCAAATGCCGTATAGTAAAGAATTTTAGCGGGATTTCCGCCTCTGTCAAATATTTTTGCAATATACTCAAAAAATAAGGATGTAAAAAACCAAATACAAACAGCACCGAAAATATTTAAAATAAACAACAGAATAAAATATTTCTCTCTGATTGAGCCGTCTGACACACCTGATGCAATTTTTACAACGGCAGCAATTATCATAACGGTAAATAATGCAAGTCTTAATGAAATTTTAATATCTTCACGCTCAAAAAATTTTCGGGGCGAAAAAATAACACAATAAATATTTTCAAAAAAATCGTTAAAAGTTATTCCCATAAATATAACGGCTTTCTGTTAAGTATCATACTGGTCGGAATTATATCCGATAATTTAAAAGCAGATTTAGAATTATATTCCGCAAATCCTGCAAAATAATCACTAAACGAACTTTTTCTTTTATAGTTAACGAGTTTAACTTTTAATTTGTTCGAAAATTTTTCCTGCGCCATTTTTTCAATCATATTTTGAGCCGTATCAATATCTCCGAGTTCATCAATAAAACCTTTTTGTTTGGCTTTTCTGCCCGTAAAAACTCTTCCGTCGGCATTTTTTTTCAAATTATCATAAGTTAATATTGTTTTCTTTGCGGTATATTCATCTTTTCTTTCAATACGTCCCATATTAATTGCATCAAGAAATTGAGAATAAGAATCATTAACTATATCTTGAAGCAATGCTTTTTCTTCTTCGGTTATTTGTCTTGTTGATGAACCTATATCCTTATATTTACCGCTTTTTATAACTACAGGATTAATTTCCAATTTATCGGAGAGCAAATTATGATAGTCCATATATGACATAATAACCCCAATACTTCCTGTTAAGGTACCGTCTTGGGCAATAATTCTGTCGGCTGCGGATGCAATATAATAACCTCCGCTTGCTGCAACATCATCCAATAGTGCAATAACAGGTTTATTTTTCCTTATTTTCATAATTTGATTGTATATATTTTGCGACATTGCAACAGTTCCGCCGGGTGAATTTATTTTTAATATTACACCTTTGATGTCATTTTCATCAGCGGCACTTTGTAAGGATTTTAATGCACTTGCTGCACTGTTATCACTCGAAAAGAAGCTGCTGTCATATGATGAAGCAATAGCTCCTTCCAATTCAATTACGGCAATTTTATTAGCATTGGATATTATTTTTGAACTTGATTGAACAGAATCTTTTTTGTTCCCCAGATATAACTTATCTTTATCTGTAGACAGAAAGCCTAAAATTAAGCATAAAAAGCATATTAATACCGTTATTTTTGCAACTAAAGATGCTTTCATTTTACCTCCGTTTCCGAAAATTTGCCGGTTATTTCATCTAAAACAGATATCATAACTTTCTTGTATTTTACTGCTTTTGCATGTGATTTAGCCTCGAATCTTAAAGTAAAAACAGGTTCGGTATTACTTTGTCTGATTAAAGCAAAACCATCCGAAAAAATAATGCGAAAACCATCTAAGGTAACTATATCATTTATTTTTGCTCCAAAAATATCATCATGTTCATTTATATATTTTGAAAATTCATCAAGAACTTTCTTTTTTAAATCATTAGGGCATTTATATCTCATCTCTTCCAAAGTACAAACTTTATTAAACGGCAATAATAAATCAGATATTTTAAAATTCGGATTAATTTTTTTATTTTTAGCAATAATCTCAATAATTCTGCATCCTGCATAAACAGCATCATCAAAACCGTAATATCTGTCTTTAAAGAACATATGTCCCGACATTTCTCCGGCTAATATTGCCCCCGTTTCCCTCATTTTTGATTTAATAAAACCATGACCGGTTTTAGACATAATAGCAATACCGCCTTCTTTTTCAATTTGGTCATATAATACCTGTGAACATTTAACCTCGGAAACAACAATTGGTTTTTCACCTCTTACGGACAAATCTTTTATAACATCACCGGCATAAATATATAAAAGCATATCCCCCGTTAATTCTTTACCCTCGGAATCAATGACACCTAACCTGTCAGAATCACCGTCAAACGCAATACCTATATCAGCTTTGACTTCTAATACTTTTTTCTTAATATCATCAAGCGTTGAAAAATCACTCGGATTCGGATGATGATTCGGGAAGTTGCCGTCAGGTTCTGAATATAATTCAACCACTTCACATCCGATATCGGAATACAATTTGGGGGCAACAACACCTGCTGTACCGTTTGCGGAATCTACAACCACCTTAATTCCCTCTCCGACTCTGCCGAATTTAGAAATCATTAAATCGATATATTGAGGAATAATATTATAAAGTCTTGATTCACCGTGTTTTACGGCAGTTGTATCAATATTCATCTGTTCTTTTGTGTAATTCATAACTTTTTTTATTTCATCTTCATTTAAAGAACTCTTATTAAAAGTCATTTTCAATCCGTTATATTCCGGAGGATTATGACTTGCCGTTACGATTAAAGCACCTTGCACATTGACATCTTGAGCTATTGTATCGGGATACACGGCAAATTCTGAATAATATCCTATAGGAGTAGGAACTAATTCCAAATTAATAACATTAGCTCCCATATGAGTTATACCCTTTATTAAAACTTTAGCTAATGACTCAGAATGAAGTCTTGCATCACGAGCAACACTCAGCCAAATATCCTTTGGCTTTAATCCCGTTTTATCCTGAACATATTTTACAAACGCTTTACCCGTATAATAAAACAGTTCTTCAGTAACGTCCTCTCCGTATACACCTCTAATGTCATTTTTGCCAAAGGCACTAAAAGAAATCGTATTTGTCATATTAATTCATATCCTTGTTATAAAATATAAAACCAATTATACTTTTAATTATATAAAAGAATATATTTAAAATCAAAGAATGAAATATGATATTTAAAAAATTTTGATAATAAATAAATATGTATAAAAAAAACTTTAAAAATTTAATAAAAGAATTAACATTTATACTTCCGTCATTTATCGGCTGCTTAATTTTTATATTCTTGCCGTCAATTATTTCATTTACATTAAGTTTCACTAATTGGAACTTACTTGATACCATAAAATTTACAGGATTAAACAATTATATTAGTTTAATTGAGTCTGAAGAATTTTGGCAAATACTGAATAATACCCTATTTTACGCAATAACAACAACAATTTTCGGAACAATAATTCCTTTAATATTAGCTTGGATATTGAATGAAAAAATTAAAGGACAAGAAATATATAAAACCGTATATTTTATTCCGTTTATAACTCCCATGATAGTAATTGCAATGATATGGCAATGGATATTTGACCCGAATATAGGATTAATAAATTCAATATTAAAATCAAATATACAGTGGTTATACGACAAAAAACTTGCTATGGGGGTATTAATTTTTATATCCGTATGGAAGCTCATCGGATACAATATGATAATATTTTTATCAGGATTCGCATCATTAAATACACAAGTATTTGAAGCCGCAGAAATTGACGGAGCATCTAAGATAAAAACATTCACAAATATAACACTTCCCCTAATGAGTCCTACAATATTTTTTGTCCTGTTGATTACGACTATAAGCTCGTTTCAGGTATTTGACTTAATATATCTGATGACACAGGGCGAACCTGAAAATTCAACTAATATACTTGTTTACTGGTTATACAAAAATGCATTTGAATTTTTTGATATAGGGAAAGCATCAGCCATAGCATATGTTTTATTTATATTTATATTCATACTGACAATTATACAGTGGAATCTGAGAAAGAAATGGGTAATCAATGAGAAAGATTAAGCATAAACGGCTACAAGCTTTTTAGTTGTATTTTTCATCTTATCTTCAGAACCGTTTTTACAAATATAATCTATCTGTTTTTTTAATTTTTCAGACTCATCCGAAACATCTTTTCCGAATAATTTATCAAAAAACGATGAAAACATATTACTATTATCTTTATTAGAAGATGCATATGTATTTTCAAATTCAGGATAAGGAACAGCCGTATGTTTAAAACTCGGCACATTTATATTATATTTAATTGTATTATTTATTGAATTAACTCTCATGATAAATGACCTCTTTGTTAAAGTGTTTAACTTACACTTTATTTTATATATTTATTATGAATTAGAAAAATTATTTTGTCAATAGGTAATATTAAGATTGTTTAACTTTGTTGAAACCCTCTATTTTTAGACATTTTTTATTAAGTGTATTAATAGCACTTAATCGTTTAAAAAAATATTACCCGGAAGGATTATTTTTATTTAGCCCGATTGACTGATTGATTATAAAGTAATTATTTTGTTATATATAATTATCTTTTTCATACTTCCAACTATTCTTAATTCCAGACAGTAGGGCAGAAAATGCCCTCTTTTTTTAATTATATTTATTTTGAGCGGTTATTATACCGTTATCACAGTAATAAAGAAAAGCATCAACTGCTTTGTTAAGAGTTTCTTTTAACAATTTTATATCATCAGGGTCAAAGTTTTGAAGTACATAATCCTCAGATTTAAAAAACGGAGGCTGAGGACCTATCCCTATTTTTAAACGATGGAAATCAGATGTTGCGGAATGCAAAATAATTGATTTAACTCCGTTATGCCCGCCGTCAGAACCTTTTGAACGAAATCTTATATGACCTAAATCCAAAGATATGTCATCATAAACTAAAAATAAGTCTTTAATATCAATTTTAAAATATCCTTTCAAAAGTGCTAATGACTCACCGGACAGATTCATATATGTTATTGGTTTAACAATCCATATTGCTTCGTTATTATATACACCTTTAGCTATAAATGCTTTAAATTTTGATTCAAGAGAAAATGTGCAATTTAACTTTTCTGATAGTAAATCAGCGAACATAAAGCCGGTATTATGCCTTGTCTTAGAATACCTGTCCCCGGGGTTTCCCAAACAAAATAATAATTTCATTCATGCCGCTCCTTTAATAAAAATTATCCCATATTTTTATTCATCTTACTAATTAAAAACTTAATATTATGAATAATTATTATTAAAAAACAGGAGAAACAAAATGGCAACACAAAAAAATTCAATTATTAAAATGAAAAGCAGTGAAATGCTTTATAATTTTCTTGAAAAGAACAATTTACATAAAAAAGATTTTGCACAAATGATAGGGGTAACTCTTTCTTATGTATACAATTTAATTGATGAAACAATCCCGTTTTCGACCAGAAGTACAACTCTTGAGAGAATAGCTGCTGTTATGGATATATCGCCCGAAGAGTTTGCGGAATATAAGATACCGCAAGACCCTGTTGTGATTGATGAAACAACAGAATTTATAAGAGCGAAACAAAAAGAGAAAAAATTATCAACAGTACAATTTCTCAAAGCATTTCCGAGAAAACAGCGTTTAGATATTGTTGATATTTTAAGAGGAGCAAGACCTCTGCCTCTTGATTGGGAATCAGTCAGCGTTATAGCCAATGTACTTGATGTTTCAAAAGAAGAAATGTACGAATTTTGGGAATTACGTCTTAAGCAGCTTTTACAAAATTCAGGATTTAATATGGAAAACAATCAAGGACTTGCAAAAGCAATTTTCAGCTGTGCAAGAGATTATATTTATAAAAACGAAAAATAATTATACTTTAACTTTAGTAACAATAACTTCGATATCTTTAGGTGATTTATAAGAATCTTTATCATAGATTATTTTAATTAACTGGTAGGAGTGAGGCAAATCAATAAATGCGGGAGCAGATATATGTCTTACTCCTACATCGTCTTGCTGGAATGCTTCCTGATGATAATGACCTGAGGATATAACAATTACGTTTGAATGTTTTTTCAACATTGCTTCATATTTTTCCGTATTAAGCATAGATAATTTATACTCAACTCTTGGCGGGAGTAAGGGACTATGCTGAAATATTAAAAACAACTTTTTGGGGTACTTTGTCAAAAGTTTATCAAGCCATAAAATTTGTTCGGGAGATATTTCTCCGTGAGATGATTTTGCGAAATCCGACGTATCATCAAGAACAACCCCTATAACATCATGATTCGGTTTAAAATAGTAATACTTTGCATTTTCATCCTGATTCCTGTTAAATGTTGTAACGATATCAAGATATATTTCTTTTTCAATCCCGTTTAATCTGTGCGCATCCGAGTTTCCCAGCGTTATATAATAAGGTGAATTAATTGAATGTATTGCTCTCATAAATCCAATCACGTCTTCTTCGGTTGAATTATTCACATTATCACCTAAGAATACAACAAAATCAGGATTCTTTTTCTTTAAAGAAAGAGATAAGAAATATAAATACTTATCCATATTTTTATCGTTAAGGGAATAATGAACGTCACTGACCTGTGCAAATTCTATCACATCAGCTAATGCGCCGTTTACATTAATCAGCGAAAAAATAAAAATAAATATAAAAAACTTTAATAATAACTTATGCATTATTGCATCTTTTCCGAATCATATCCTGAATGAATAATGCCTGTTTTAAATCTTTCTCGGTAATAACCTTCATGGCAAGAAGAATTTCACCAATAGGCATCTTTTTAAATTTCTGCATATCTAAGACCATGGACAAATGAAGCAAATTAATTTTGCCCGCTTCAATAAGGATTTCACCCAGCCGCATTGCAGAGATTCCTGTCCAATCATTAATATCATACAGATTCTTCATAGCTGTATTATATTAAAAATTATAAATTTAAGCAAATATTAAGCCATACAATATAAATTATTGCCTCTGAAAGCATCTCTTTGTTCAGGTGCCTGATATTGAGCATCCATTCTGTCAAGGCGGGCAACAAGTCCTTCATTTGCGTAAGGATTGAATGCTTGCTTATTTGTTGAAGATACTTCCTGAGCCGGATTCTTTTCATATAACATTTGTCCGGCATCTATTTTATTTAAACGGGACATTATATCTTCATTTGGATTTTGTTGTACTCCCTGACCGTTTGGAGAAAAAATGTTTCCGGGCACGGCATAATTTGAACCTGCCATTGCTTGGCTTTGATTGTTATATTGAACAAACGGATTTATTGCTGATATTGCCATTTAATTCTCCTGCCTAATCATATATATAAAGTCTTTTTTTTTAGTAAAATTGCTTAAATTTTAAAAAAATTTACATTTGTAACAATAATTTTTAGGTAAAACAATCTGAAATTTTGGGTTAATACAACAAATTTTAATAAAATACTTAAAACTTTGCAGGGGCTGTATTCGCTTTATTATTTAAAGTTCAACATGACGTTATATCTGTTTAACAGACACATTATGCGCAAAATTATATATAAATCCCGTAATTTTTTTCTTGAAATAAAAAATTTATATGATTTAATAAAGAAGTAAGCGTCCGTAGCTCAGCTGGATAGAGCAACTGCCTTCTAAGCAGTGGGTCGCGCGTTCGAATCGCGCCGGGCGTATTTTTTTTAACTAAAATTTTCTTTAGGCATGAAAAGTATATTTAATATAAGAAAAAAATTTTTTATCAGTATGGTAGTTATTGTTATGTGTACATTCATAGCAAATAACTTATTCCTTTTAAATCCGTTTTTTGAAATAAAAAATAACAGGCATGTACTTATTTTAGTTTGTTCTTTGGCTTTTGTTCTAACGTTTTTTCTTGCTTCCTTCATTAAAGACTACTATGAAGTTAAGAAAAAATCGTTTGAAGATATAATATTTTTATTTATATTTTTTATTCTTTTAATTATTCCTATATCCCATACAAATCAACAGAATACCTGTCCTGTTGAAAGAAGACAGCTGGCATTTTTTTATCCTGTTATTATTGAAAATAAAATTAATTTAAATTTTGGAAAAGACTTTGATAATTGGATTTCAGACAGATTTTTAACAAGAACAAGACTTATAAAATGTTATAAGTTATTTTTATATAAATTCTCATATAAATATGTCATTGCAGACAAATTACTATATAACAAAGAAACTCACTGGTCTTTCTTAAAATCCCAAGTTAAGCCGTATAATATGAAAACCAGTCATAAATCAGACATTAATAAAGCATTAATTAAACTTCTTGATTATTGCAAGGAAAATAATATTAAATTTTATTTTATGGTTGTTCCGAGAAAATCCGCCGTTTATCCTGATGAAGCAAGTTCATATATAAATACCAAGATACTTGAGGTCGATACTAAGGATGTACAAGACATAGCAAATAGTGCGGGAATAAAAATAATATATCCGAAAGATAAACTTAAAGAAGCATCAAAAAATGCTTATACATTTTATAAGTCGGAACACCACTGGAGTGAATACGGGGCTTACATAGGATATCTGGAGCTTATTAATGAAATAAAAAAAGATTTCCCTGATGTTATACCATTGAATGAAAGTGATTATATAATACAAAAAAGCAATTTAACAAGGTCTAATTGGGATAGAATATTTAATATCGGAACAAACTATTATTATTTGGGACTCAAAGATGAAGAATTAAAAAAACTCTCTGATGCGGAATATGAATATTACGACTTTAAAGATAAAGATAATGTAATATTTTTGAAAGATAACCAAAGATTAATTAAAATTTATCATTATGATAAAGCTCCTAACATAAAAGTTATTTTAACGGGAAGAAGCATGAATGAAAATTTGCTTGATTTTATTCCGTATAATTTCAGAGATTTAATGTATTTAAGACTTAACTCCCAGCCGGGGCTTAAAGAAGAAGATGAATTTAAATTATTTATGAGATACAAAGATGAAATAGAAAGGTTTAAACCTGATATTATTATACTTTGTTTAAATTACAGAAAATTAAAAGGCATTGCGGATTTATTCAGCGAGGACGGTAATTAGATGCTATTTAGTTCCATATCATTTATATTTGTTTTTTTGCCGGCATTAATAATTTTATGTCTGCTGACTAAAAAAGAGTTCCACAATTTAATATTATTAATTGCAAGTATCATTTTTTATGCATTGGGAGATGCAAGATATCTTCCCGTAATGTTCGGTATAATTTTAATAAATTATATTGGCGCTTTACTTATAGATAAATTTAAATTCAGAGGTTTTATTTTAGCTTTAACAGTTATTTTGAACCTCAGTATTTTATGTTATTTTAAATACTTTAATTTCTTTATAGAAGTAATTAACAACTTTAGATTTAAAGACATTGATTCACTAAATATTATATTACCTCTGGGTATATCATTTTATACTTTCCAAGCAATGTCATATATTACTGATGTATACAGAAAAGAAGTAAAAGTACAAAAAAACTTATATAAATTAGCGTTATATATATGTTTATTCCCTCAATTAATTGCAGGCCCGATTGTAAAATATCACGACATATATGACCAAATAGAAAATCGTGAGATAAGAATATCAAAACTAATATACGGAATAAAAAGATTTATAATAGGTTTATCAAAAAAAGTAATAATAGCAAATACATTGGGAAATGTTGCGGACATAGTATTTAGCCAGCCTCCGGATACTTTGACCCCTCTTATAAGCTGGATGGGAGCTTTATTTTACTCTCTTCAAATTTATTTTGATTTCTCGGGATATTCGGATATGGTTATAGGTTTAGGCTTAATATTCGGGTTTAAATTCCTTGAAAACTTCAATTATCCTTATATATCAAAATCAATAACGGAATTTTGGAGAAGATGGCATATTTCTTTATCATCTTGGTTTAAACAGTATGTTTATATTCCTTTGGGCGGAAACAAAAACGGCAAATTCAAAATGGTTGAAAATTTAATTATAGTCTTTCTTCTGACGGGATTCTGGCACGGCGCAAATTGGACATTTATATTTTGGGGAGTTTATAACGGATTTTTCATAATCGTCGAAAAATTAACCGGATTTGATAAAGAATTTAAAAATGTATTTATAAATTTTATTAAACACTTCTATACCATATTTATTTTTATAATCGGATGGGTCATATTCAGAGCTGAAGATTTAAAATATGCGAAAGGTTATATAAAGAATATGTTATTTTTAACAACCTCAAAACCAATCGAAATTACATATAAACTGCCATATTATTTAAATACAAAAGAAATTGTAATATTAATTATTGCACTGTTATGCGCAGCTCCGTTATTCTCTAACATTTTAAACATACAAAACAAAATCGGGAAAATATGCATTAACATTTGGCTTTTAGGATTATTTATAATATCAACCATGATGATAGCGGAATCAACATATAATCCGTTTATATATTTCAGATTTTAAATCAAATTATATGGCGAATCGGAAGCCGAAATTAAAACCTGCTCCGTTCCTTCCTCCGTTTGTAACATAGGTTTGAGTAAATCCGAAAAAGCGCTCAGACCAATTTTTTCTTATCCCCGCACCATACAAAACAAATGGTTTAATACTTAAATTTGGCAGAGAAATGTCATTAGCCTTAAAGTTAGTTTTATCAATAAGATTCCAAACCATATAAGCATTAACATAAGGCTGCCATCCTCCGTTAAGATTAACGGCAAATTGAATCCCCGGAGATATTTGAATCGCATTAAGAGCGGATGAATCTATTCTTACATTAGCAGAATTTTTATACGGATACGTATTTACGTATGTATATGACATTAAATAATTTGGCTGAATCAGATATTTAGAATCCGAAAATTTAAAATTATATCCGGTTTTTAATGCAATTCCGCTCATAAGCATGGCAAAACTTTCACTGCCATACATATTATTTGCAATACATCCGTTAGAAGAAACATTGGAAGTTGCAACAAGAAAAAAATTATCAGAGTATAAAAAAGCTAAAGCTCCTAAAGTTCCTCCATTTTGATAAATTTTTACACCGTTATATGCCTGATGTGAACCGTTATATCCGAAATAAGGCCCCCAAATTAAATTATATCCGTTTTTTAGTTGGATAGTTTCCGATTCAACTCCGAAAAAACTGCCATAGGCAACATTTGAAACCTTCGGCCCGTTCTTTAACGGCACTCTTTCAAAAATACTATATGGTCTTAACCATCCGTATTTTTTATCATATCTGTAAATTTGAGATTTTAAAACTTCATTTGTATCTGATTGTGCATATAAATTTTTATATTTGTAAGATTGTCTTGAAAATTCGTTTTCAAGCATATATAAATCCATTTTTCTGAAAACTTCTTCATATGAGTTTAATTGTGTCAAATACCCGCCTAATTGTGCAGCAACAGGAGCAGCTAATACGGAAGGATTGTATTTATTTTCTTCAATTCTTTCAAACGTTATCATTCCGGTATCTGAATCATACGATGTTCTATACCTATAAACAGGAGAATTTATTACATCACCCGCATTATAAACGATTGCTTCTTTTAATAATTGCTTAACTTCGTCATTTATACAGTCCCCAATCGGTGTAACACTAAACTTTTTTTCATCTGTTGTTGTCATTAGAAATATATCTGAAATATTTATATTAAACCCGTTAGTTTCCAATGAATCCACAGAAAAAGTATCAATAATTTTTTCTTCAAAACTTCCGTCTAATTTAATATCCATATTATTAAACAGAGATAAATTTCCTAAATTTGTATTGGAAATATGATTATCTCTTAAATCAATAATACCGCCGTAATAGTTAAAATCTACGGTAGAATCAAAATTACCGGAAGCTGTTTCATCAATATTTCTTCCTAACTTCAAAGTTCCCGAATACATATTAACAATATTGTTTGAAACATTGTTATTTATAATTACATTTCCGTAATTTTCACTACATACATCCAAAGGATTTATATTAATAACGGAATCGGTAATTTCATAAGTATTTCCCCCTGATATT
>CANPZP010000018.1 GCA_947589115.1 Candidatus Gastranaerophilales bacterium
CTGATATTTATGATGATATGGACTTAGCTGAGGAATTTATAGAATATATTGTTTCAGAAGTACTTAAACATAACAGAAAAGATTTGGAAACTTTAGAACGTGATATTTCAAAATTAGAAAATATAAAACGTCCGTTCCCTCGTATAACATACGATGAAGCCATAGAAATATTACATAAAAAGGGTAATAATACTCCTTGGGGCGAAGATTTCGGAGGGGATGAAGAAACTCTTATTTCGGAAGAATTTGATAAACCGGTTATGATTCATCATTATCCTATGGCGGTTAAAGCATTTTATATGAAACAAGAAGGTGATAAAGCGGCTTGCGTTGATGTGATAGCGCCTGAAGGCTACGGTGAAATGATTGGCGGCGGACAAAGAGAAGATAATCTTGACAAACTTAAAGCAAAGATTAAAGAAAACGGTTTGTCCGAAGAAATATTTGATTGGTATTTGGATTTAAGAAAATACGGTTCCGTTCCGCATGCAGGTTTCGGGCTGGGAATAGAAAGAACAGTGGCATGGATTTGCGCTTTACCTCATGTTCGTGAAACTATTCCGTTCCCCAGACTTATGGACAGAATAAGACCTTAATTAGTAAGATTTTTTCCTGCGGTTTTAAAACTTCCTTTTTTTATAATTATTATTTATAATAATAGAATGAGAGTTATAGGAATAGATCCGGGGCTTGCTATTGTAGGTTACTCGATTATAGATAAAATTAACGGTGAAAATATTCTGTTTTCATCAGGTTCTATTCAGACTGATAAAAGTAAAACCGATGCTTCAAGGTTATATGAAATAGAGTCTGATATGCAAACCATAATTGATAAATATAAACCGAATGCGGCAAGTATTGAAAAACTTTTTTATTTTAAAAACCAAAAAACAGTTATTCCCGTTGCGGAAGCAAGAGGGGTAATTTTGTCCGTCCTTGAAAAAAACAAAATACCTATATATGAATATACTCCCATTGAAGTTAAACAAATGATTACAGGCTACGGAAGAGCATCTAAAGACGAAGTTGCACAAATTGTTAAAATGTCTGTTAAATATAAAACTATGCCGAAACTTGATGATACGATTGATTCTATTGCTATTGCGTTGTGTTTTTCCCGTAATGAAATTAATTTGGAGAAATTAAATGTTTGATAAAACTTTTTTAAAAATTATTTGTATTTGTTCGTTTATTTTAGGTGCAATTTTAGGTTTAATTCCCGTTATACCCCCTTTAATGTGGATTGCGGTTTTACTTCAATTATTCTTTATTTCTCCGTTTTTGATAATATACTTAAAAAGACTCAATATTATTAAGAGTCTTGAAATAAATAATTGTATGGCAGTAGGTGCAATTTCGGGGTTTGTGTCTTTTGTCGGATTCGCCGTTATTTTCTTTCCTTTAGCATCTGTTTTAAATGTAATTTTTAAGGTGGATTCCTTTCTCGGTATAAAAGTTATTTTGACTAATTTCGGATTTTTTATACCCATGGTATTTTTTACTGCACTTTTAAGTGCTTTGTTGAATGCTTTTTCCGGTTTTTTAACCGTTTATGTATATAATTTTTTTGGGAAAAAATAAGAGGATTTTATGGAATTTCAATCAAATATAAAAACAATAGAATGGTCTGATGATTGTTCAAAGATGATAAATCAGACATTACTTCCGTATGAATTTAAGATAACCGAAGTAAGAACTGCCGAACAGATGTATTCCGCAATAAAGAATATGATAGTGAGAGGTGCCCCCGCAATAGGTATAGCAGGTGCTCACGGGGTTGCGCTTGCTGCTTGTGAGTTATCAAAAAGTATTGATAATAAAGAAGTTTTTCTTAATGAACTTCAAAAAAAATCAGAATATATAAATTCCTCCCGACCTACAGCAGTTAATTTGACATGGGCTGTAAAAAAACAAATGGAAACGGCAAAAAGCATTACAGGTTCTATATCGGATATTGTGACGGCGTTAAAAAATAATGCCAAAAAACTTGAAAATGAAGATATTGAAATAAATAAAAAAATAGGGGAATACGGTTCAACGCTAATTCCCAAAGGTGCTGGAATATTAACTCATTGCAATGCGGGCGCTCTGGCTACGGTAGGTTATGGTACCGCACTTGGAGTTATTCGAAGCGCTTTTGCAAAAGATTCGTCAATTAAAGTGTTTGCCGATGAAACACGTCCCAGACTCCAAGGCGCAAGATTGACTGCTTGGGAGCTTCTTCAGGATAATATACCTGTTACTCTTATTACTGACGGTATGTGTTCTTATTTTATGAAACAAGGCTTAATTAATTGTGTTGTAGTCGGTGCTGACAGAATTGCAGCTAACGGAGATACAGCTAATAAAATCGGTACATATACTGTTGCTGTTGCGGCAAAATATCATAATATTCCGTTCTACGTGGCTGCACCTACTTCCACAATAGATATATCTATTGATTCGGGAGATAAAATCCCTATTGAAGAACGCTCAGGTGAAGAAATTACACATGTTAATAATAATTGGATTTGTCCTAAAAATGTTAATATTATTAATCCTGCCTTTGATGTTACCCCTCATGAATTGATTTCCGGAATTATCACCGAAAAAGGTATTCTTACGCCCGATTTTAAAGATTCCGTTAAAAAATTATTTACCTGATTGGAGTGTTTGAAAATTATAAATAGAAGTGTTATAATTACTTTCAAAAAAGGAGTATAATATGAAATATAACAAAAAACTTTTTACTTTATCAATAATGACTTTTGTTTTAGGTCTTACAATAGGAAATTATGCAATATCTGATGTTCCTTCTAATTATAAAGTTGCCGTAGTTGATGTACAAAAGGTTATTTCTTCATCTTCTCAGGTAAAAGCGCTTAAAGAAGAACAAAAAAAGAAAAGTCAAGAATTGGCTAAGTTTGTAGAAACGGCTAAAACTACTTTGGATAAAGAAAAAGATCCCGGGAAAAAGAAAGTTTTAGAAACAAAATATAATAAAGAATTTCAGACTAAAAGAACTACTATTGCTAAAAATTATGAAACTAAATTATTGGCAATAGATAAAAGTATTTCTGCCGTTATCAACGAAGATGCAAAAGCTAAAGGATATGATTTGGTTTTGGCTAAAGGCGTTGTACTTTCGGGAGGTATTGATATAACTTCGGAAATTTCCGCAAAGGTTAAATAATTAAAAGGCGAATCTTTTTAGATTCGCCTTTTTTATAATTTTAAAAAGTTTTTTTGATAACTTTTGCAAGTTGTTTCAGTTCAATAAATAACTCTTCAAATTGTTCCGGATATAATGATTGAGCTCCGTCACAAAGTGCGGT
This sequence comes from Candidatus Gastranaerophilales bacterium, assembly GCA_947589115.1. Taxonomy (GTDB): domain Bacteria; phylum Cyanobacteriota; class Vampirovibrionia; order Gastranaerophilales; family Gastranaerophilaceae; genus Avigastranaerophilus. Next base: position 3,315 of record CANPZP010000018.1, read on the forward strand.
ATCAGGTGAATTATGGACTTCAATTATTAATCCGTCGCAGCCTGCAGCAACTGCAGCCTTTGACATCGGTGCCACTTTATCTCTTAACCCGGTAGCATGACTTGGGTCGACAACTATGGGTAAATGACTTAATTTTTGAATTACGGGAATGGCTGATATGTCAAGTGTATTTCTTGTCATATGCTCAAAAGTTCTTATTCCTCTTTCGCAAAGTATTATTTCCCTGTTTCCTCCTGCCAATAAATATTCCGCAGACATTAATAATTCTTCTATTGTTGCGCTTAATCCACGTTTTAATAACACCGGTTTTCTTATTTCTCCCAGACTTTTTAATAAATTAAAATTCTGCATATTTCTTGCACCGACTTGCAAAATATCCACGTATTTTAAAAACATTGGAATTTGAGATACTTCCATAACTTCTGAAGTAACAAGCATATCATATTTATTTGCAACTTCTCTTAAGATTTTTAAGCCTTCTTCTCCTAATCCCTGAAAAGCATATGGGGAGGTTCTTGGTTTAAAAGCACCCCCTCTTAAAATTTTAACTCCGTATCTTTTTAATTTCTCAGCCGTAGCATCCACTTGGTCGTATGACTCAACACTGCACGGCCCCGCTATCATACCTATATGCCCGCCGCCTATTTTTACATCCTTTATTTCTATTATTGTATCTTCATTTTTAAATACACGGCTTGCTAATTTATAAGGCGATGTTATTCTTATTACTTCTTTTACACCGTTTAAAAGCTCTATATCCCTTTTGTCTATTACTTTCCTTCCGACTGCTCCTATTACGGTATGGTCTTCTCCTTTTGATATGTGAGCATCAAATCCTCTTTGTTTTATATATTCTGTTACTTTTTCTATTTCATCATTTGTTGCACTGCTTTGCATTACTATTAACATATTCTTTTCTCCTTATGTCAATTATATAATAGACATAAAAATTTGAAATCTTAAGAAATATAATTTATATTGTATTTATGAGTGTCATTTGTTAAAATTATTTTTAGGAGGGAAATATGTCTAAATTCAAATTTATTTTAACGGCTTTATTAATTATGTTTGCTGCTAATCTATCAGCTAATGCCGCTACTATCGGTTATGCGGATTTTCAAAAAGTTATTGATGAATATTCTTTTGCCAGAAATGCTTATAAAGATATTGATAATAAACTTACGGAACTTCAACAATATGTTATTGATAAAGAAAAACAATTTAAAGCTATAGAATCACCCATTCAAAAGAAAACTTTTGAAGAACAAATTCAAAAAGAATTTAAAACTAAAGAAGAAAGAATATATAATTTAAAAACACAAAAAGAAAAAACAATAAGAGATAATGTATTAGCTGCATCTAAAGCTGTTGCTGCCGCTAAAAAACTCGATGTTGTTCTTGATTACGGTGTGGTTTATGCCGGCGGTGTTGATGTTACCAATGACATTATCCAATATTTGAATACTCCAAAAAAATAACTATTAAAAAATAATTTTATTTTTGCCTCCTTAATTTCAATAATTTAGGAGGCAAGGTGTAGTACTTAATCGGATTTTTGAATTTATAACGGAGAAATTTATATGAAAATAGTTGATATTATTGAAAAAAAGAAAAAGGGTATTACACTTAATGAAGAAGAAATAAAATTTTTTATTAACTCTGTTATGAATAAATCCATTGAGGACTATCAAATTACTGCGCTTCTTATGGCCGTTTATTTTAAAGGGATGGATATTGATGAAACAACTCTTTTAACTAAATATATGGTTGAATCAGGTGAAATACTTGATTTGAGTGATATATCAAATGATGTAATCGATAAACATTCAACAGGCGGAGTGGGAGATAAAATAACGTTAATGTTCCTTCCTATTATGGCGGCAGGCGGTCTTTATTGTGCAAAACTTTCGGGAAGAGGTTTAGGACATACCGGAGGAACTATAGATAAACTTGAATCAATTCCTGGGTTTAGAACTGATTTATCAGTGCAGGAATTTAAAATGCAAGTTAAAAAATCTAAAGCGGCTATTGCAGCACAAACTCTTTCGTTAGCACCTGCGGACGGCAGACTTTACGCATTAAGAGATGTTACTTCCACGGTTGATATTATTCCTTTAATTGCTTCTTCGGTTGTTTCAAAGAAAATTGCTTCCGGAGCCAATCATATTGTATTGGATGTAAAATATGGTTCGGGGGCTTTTATTAAATCACCTGAAGAAGCTCTTAAACTTTCTCAAATTATGGTTGAAGTTGCTAAACGTTTAAATCGGAATATTTCCGCCGTGATTAGTTCTATGGAGCAGCCGCTTGGAAGAGCTGTCGGTAATTCTTTGGAAATTATTGAAGCTATTGAGTTTTTGAAAGGCAATATGGAAGATGATTTAAAAGAAATTACTTTTACTCTTGCTCAAACTGCTTTTCTCAAAGCCGGCAAATTTAAAGATAAGGATGAAGCACTTAAATATATTGAATCTTTAATTAAGAACGGAACGGCTCTAAATAAATTCAGAGAAATAATTAAAGACCAGCATGGGCTTGATTCGGTTATTGATGATTACTCGAAATTGCCTCAGGCTTCTTATAGGTATGAAGTTAAATCTTTTAATGAAGGTTATGTTTCAAATATAGATGCTTTAAATATCGCAAAAGCCTGTAAGAATCTCGGCGCAGGAAGAGAAAAGAAATCAGATTCAATTGATTACAGTGCGGGAATTTATCTTTCTAAAAAATCAGGTGAATTTGTTAATAAAAATGATGTTATAGCCGTAATCTATACAAATAACAAAAATTCCATACCTGATGCTCAAACACTTATACTTGATGCTTTTAAGTTTTCTCCTAATCAGCCTGAACAAAAATCATTAATCTATAAAATTCTGAATTAGAATTAATTTCTAATCAATAGAGAAGATATCTTGTAAATCAGCATAAGTAAGTGTTTTACCTATATTTCTGTCAACGGAGATGACAGAGTCAACAAGATTTCTTTTATCTTGTTTTAATTTTTGAATTTTTTCTTCAACCGTGTTTTTCGTTATTAATCTGTATACAAAAACCTTTTTAGTCTGCCCGATACGGTATGCACGGTCAGTAGCCTGATCTTCAACGGCAGGATTCCACCACGGGTCGTAATGGATAACATAGTCCGCACCTGTTAAATTTAAACCAGTTCCTCCTGCTTTTAAGCTGACAAGAAAGATTGGAATTGATTCATCTTTATTAAATCTTTCAACAACTTCTTCTCTGTTTTTTGTTGAACCTGTTAAATATTCGTGTTTTATTCCTGTTTCATTAAGCCACTCTTTTATTATATCCAGCATATTTACAAACTGAGAAAATAAAAGTATTCTGTGTCCTTCGGATATGATTTCTTCAAGCATTGATTTTAATTGTTCAAATTTGCCCGACGTTTTAATCTCTTTTTTATTATCTTTATCATAAAGCAAAGGATGACAGCATATTTGTCTTAATCTTAAAAGTGCTGAGAATATACTCATTCTGCTCTTTTCAAGTCCGTTTTCAGCTATTGATTTGAATAATTCTTCTTTTGTAGAGTCAAGAACTTCTAAATAAAAATCTTTTTGTTCGGGTGTTAATTCGCAGTATGCAATATTCTCAACTTTATCCGGTAAATCTTTTGCTACATCCCGCTTCATACGTCTTAAAATGAACGGGTAAATCTGGCTCTTTAAACGTTTCTCAACTGTTTTATCACTCCTGTCCACTATCGGAGTTACATATCTGTAATTAAATTCGGATTGATTCAATAAAAATCCGGGCATGAGAAAATCAAATACAGACCAAAGTTCCTCCAGTTTGTTTTCAATGGGCGTACCTGAAAGTGCAAGTTTATGCTGTGAATTTAATGTTTTTATACATTTTGCCGTAATTGATTCGGGATTTTTAATATTTTGTGATTCATCCAGAATAATATATCGAAACTCAAATTTCTTTAATTTCTCAAAATCTCTTCTTATAAGCGCATAACTTGTAATTACAATGTCATTCTTCGGTATTTCCTGAAAATGTTCTTTTCTCTCCGTTCCCGACAATTTTAAACATTTTAATGTGGGAATAAATTTTTGAACTTCATTTTCCCAGTTAAATACAACCGATGTAGGGCAAATAACCAAATTCGGTGCTTTTTTATCTTTTTCTTTTGTTTTTTGGAGCAAAGTTAGTGCCTGAAGCGTTTTACCTAACCCCATATCATCCGCCAGAATTCCGTTTAGACCGTATTTATACAAAAACCATAACCAACTGAACCCTTTATATTGATACTCCCTTAATTCGGCATTAACTCCCTTTGGTAAAGGCGCATTATCCATTGTCGAAAAAGTGGATATTTGTTTCCAAAATGATGAAAATTTTCGGCTCATTTTTAATTTAAATCCTAAATTCTGCATTTCGGATAACAAACCGGCTCTGAATGTTTTTACAATATATTTATTATCTTCATTTTTATAAACATCAAAAGTATTGAAGGATTTTAAAAGCGAAAATATATCGGGGCCGGGAACTTCAACAAATCCGTAATTTTTAACCCTTAAGTATTTATCGCCTTCTACTATTAAATCGTATATCTCTTCAAAAGATATTTCTTCATCTCCTACTTTACCGTATAAAGATACTTCAAAACTGTCCGTAGTATCCGAGGCAAAATCAATATCCGCAATAAGTTCAAACGGTTTCGGAGAAAGTTTAAAGAATGACATATCATCTTTTTCTATAAATAACCATCCTTCGCCCGCTTGTTTTAAATAGTAATTATAAAAATCAATTGCATTTTCTTTTTCAATAGCAAGATTATTTGTCTGCATAGGGGCAAACTTACAGGCAAGCAGCATTTGATATGCTCTTTCTTCATGTGCAATATTTCGTCTTACCCAGTATAATAAGTCCTCTTTCGGCTTCTTAATAGTTACATAAGGACTTTTAGATGCTGATTTTGAATATGCAACTCTTGTTCCGTCGTAATCAAACTCTAATTCAGCCTTTAATGCACCGTCATAATCAAGTCCCATTGAAACAACATTTATGGGCGGTTTTTGCTCAAGAGTTAATTTATCAATAATTTCCGATACTTCACAAGGAATTAATTCCCTTAATTTGGGTAGTTCTTCATATAAGAATTTTGCCCCTTCAGCATCTTTCACATCCGTAAATGTTGATTTTATAAGATTCTGCGGTAATGCCGACAGCGCTATATTAATAGGAAATATTTTATTTTTATATCTTCCCCATTTTAATTGTCTTGAAAAATACCTTACTTCTTCAAACGGTATAATGTCATCTTTATCAGGTCTTTGCCAATATAATGACAATAAAACATTCCCAACCATTGAAAAATTAACGGATAACGATAATTTCCATTCTTGGGAGCAAAAAACAAGTTTATTCTTAGATTTTCCGTCAATAACGTCATCAGCTAAGGCAAGCAATTGAAAAAAACCGTCAAATTTTGCTATAGGGATATCATACCATCCTGCTTTTTTATCCAGTCTTGAATTTTTTAATAACTGTTGAAATATAGCTAATTCAACTTTTTGTGAATTATTTAATTCAAAATTCTCATCAGCTTTTTGAGCAGCAATTAATCCTTTTAATATTGCTTCTATATCCCTGATTACTTTACCGGTATTTCTGTCCATAACCAAAATGGAAAAGAAATTTTGACGTCTTTTAGCATTGAAATGGAATACATATCCGCCGTCAGGATGTTCATTCATTTGAGTTTGACTGTCGGAATAATCCGGTTTAATTTTAAATCTGCGTTCTAAAAAATCCTCGTATACATGATTATCAATAGCTTTTAAAGCAACCGCTATTGCGTGTTTACACCATTTCTCTTTTAACGGGCATGAACAAGACGGCTCAACTCCGTTCTTTTTAAACTTTAATTCAACATCATAAAATGATTTGAAATTCCCTTTAACTTTGGCTTTTATTTCTGATTTACCCGCTTCAAAAGAAGCTACCTGCTCTTTTTGGTGGTATTCATATCCTCTTCGCCAGCTCCCGGGTGTTGAATTGTCTTTTAAATACTTAAAATTAAAATTACAAACAGTCATGAAATCTCTTGTAGTATATCTGCAAAAAAATATATAAATACTTTATATATTGAGCAGTAACAACCTTAACTTTTATATCTACAATGACTATTATACATAAAATGAAAAATTTTTCAAGTCATTAAAAAAGAGAGGGCAAAATCCTCTCTTTTTTACGTGAGTTTTTAATTGTGTTTGTCTTATTCATCCTTATTATCTTTGGATTTTTCAGATGCTTCTTGCGTTTCTTCCTCTAAGGCTTTTTCTTCAATAACTTCTTCTGCTTCTTCTGAATCCGATTCTTTTATCTCATCTTCTGATTCTGAAGGAACTTCATTTTTATCATTTTCAGTTTCTTCATCTTCATCTTCTTCATCATCTTTTTCATCTTCATTTTGAACAGAATCTTCTGTTTCATCATCTTCATCAGATTCATCATCCGAGTCATCAACTTTTGTTTCTTCTTCTTGAAGCTTTTTCCTGATTTCTTCAAGTTCTTCTTCTGTTTTAGCTCTTACGATAGGTATATTAAGCATTAATGCTGCGGCATTACCTTCATTTTTTAAACCGATTTCAAGCTCATCTTTATTTATAACCACATATTTTGAAAAAACTTCAATTAATTCTTCTCTCATTTTATTCATGATTAACGGGTCTAATTTTGTTCTGTCATGCATTAAAATAACTTGAAGCCTGTTAGATGCGCATTCACTTGAATTGTCAGATTTTTCTATCTGAAATAATTCTAATATTTTGTTATATAAATCAGTAAAAAGTGTTTTCATTTATTGCTCCTTCCCTTGTTTTTTTAAACCGGAAAGGAATTTTTTTATTTTTCCCACAATATCCTTAGGCCGGTCTATATCTAAGAAAGGAACATCTTCTCCGTTTATTCTTCTTGCCACATTTATATATGCTTTACCCGCAAGGGATTTTTCATTATTAACAATAGGTTCACCTTTGTTTGTTGATGTTATAATCCCTGAATCTTCGGGAATAACCCCTATTTTCTGGCATGACAGAATATTTTCAACATCCTCAACGCTCATCATATCATTTGACTTAATCATGTTAGGTCTTACACGATTAATAAGCAATTTATAGCTTTCAATTCCTTCTGCCGCTTCTAAAAGACCTATAATTCTGTCCGCATCTCTTACTGCTGACATTTCGGGAGTCGTTACCACTATTGCTTCAGATGCTCCTGCTATTGCAGTTTGAAATCCCTGTTCTATACCTGCAGGACAGTCTACCAATATAAAATCATAGTCTTTTTTGAGTTTATCAGTAATTTTTTTCAATTGTTCTGCATTTACTGATGATTTATCTCTTGTTTGCGCCGCTGCAAGTAAACATAAATTAGGATTCTTTTTATCTTTTACCAATGCTTGTTTTAATTTGCATCTTTCTTCCACAACGTCAACAAGTGTATAAACAATTCTGTTTTCTAACCCTAACAGTAAATCTAAATTTCTGAGTCCTATATCGGTATCAATAAGAACAACACTGTGTCCGTTTTTTGCAAGTGCGCTTCCGATATTGGCGCTTGTAGTGGTTTTCCCCACTCCGCCTTTTCCGGATGTTATTACTATCACTCTCCCTGTCATCTAAACCGCTCCTTAATCGTTTATTTTAAATACTACTATTTCACCGTTTATTATTCTCGCTTCTTCAGGCGTGAAAGAATTTGTTTTTTCAGCATATACTGAATTTAGTGAATCCGGCCGCCTTGAATAACAATTTGCAATCCTGAGTTGTATTGCATTCATTTTTAATGCTCTTACTCTTGCTTTTTGATTCCCGCCTGCTCCGGCATGCGCTATTCCGCTTAATACTCCCCATACGGTTATATCTCCGAATGCAGTTATTTCACATCCCGGATGACAATCACCTATTATTACCACATTTCCTTCATAATTTATTACTTGTCCTGAACGAATTGTTTGTTTTATATATTTTGTCGGGAATCCTTCAAGTTCTATATCCTCTTTCGTATATTCCGATTCGGGTACTATAATGTCGGTTAATTCTTCTTTTTGTTCAGCTTCTCTTTGAGTTGATTCTATCTCTAAAAATGTATTTTGAGCATAGGATGAATTAAAAATAACATCAAGTTCATCTTGTACGGTTGTTTCCGGCTCACTTTTTATTTCGCCGTTTGATTCCTCTTTATTAGGTTCAATTTCCTCTTTTATCTCTTGCTCTTCTTTATCTTTAATTACTGATTCAACGGAATTTTCTATAGGTTCTTCTTCAACTATAACTTCTTCTTCTTTTGTTTCTTCTTTTATTTCTTCTTTTATCTCTTCCGCTAACTTATAAGGCATTGCGGGTTGAGCTTCTGTCGTGTTTTCATTTGATACATTTGATACTATTAATCCTAAAGATAATGCAACTTTTTCGGTATCAAATGATTTTGTTTCCATAGATGAAAGAGTTGAATCTATCCCGTTTATAAGAGATTTTATGCTCAATAATTGAGCTTGATTAAGACTTACATCTCCTAATTTTAAACATATTCTTTTATTTCTTGCTTCTTCTTTATCTAAAACGGCACTTAATTCAAAAATTATTTCAGGTGCACTGTTTATTTCGCCTAAATCTATAACATACATATTGTCATTAAAAAATTGTTCCATAATCTCTCTTATCCCTCTCAAGGTAATTTAAGATTTTAATCGCCCATAATCCATAATCTGTATTACACTTTTTAGAATATCTTAAATCTTATAATATTTCAAATAAAAAAGACTTTAATGTATAGTTTTATAACTGAATGGTCTTAAACTAAATTTACATTTCGGCTCAAAGCCATACATATTAATATATACAGAAAAAATTTTTTTGCCTTGATTTAAAAAAAATTGTCCTTAAATTTTAAATAAGGCATAATAGAATTATAAGATTAGGTTAGGGATATATGAAAAAAGAAAAACTAATATTAATAATTTCGGGATTATTGTTATTACAAGTAAATCAAGCAATGGCGAATAATATGCTGCCCGGACTTGATGAAAGTAAAATGATTTCACAACAGGAAGAAGAAGGCTTAAGCGTTAATAAGCCCGAGTTTGATACTGATGCATATGCCAAAAAATACAGAAGAGTTACAAAAGACGGCGCAGTTATGCAAGCTATGGAGCTTATGCAAAGCGTTAATATTGCCAAATACTCTTATAATGCTTTAATGGGAAATAACTTAACGGAAAAGCCATTTAAAATTGAATTTAAAAATATTTCGGAAATCCGAGAAGAATATGCATCATTTGATGCTTTAGGGTGGAAGAAAAAAGGTGTTTTATACATATATATTAACGAAAAACATAGAAATGCTCCGCCTGAAGCCATAGCTGCTCTTTTAGCACACGAAGCGATACATCAGGATGAGTTTGCTTCCTTGAATGAAGAAACCTATGCCTGGACATTGGAAGCCGCAACGTGGATGAAGCTTGCCGAAAAAAATCCGAGCGTTTTAAAAAGCCCGTCATCTTTGGTTACAAGAGAAAATATGCTGAAAAAACTTTTTGAAAAAGGTGATTATACGAATAAATATATAAAGAAGGCGGTATATACAAATCCCGGATATAAAAATCTGCCAACACGCTCGCCCGGCTTTGAAGATGAAGATATATAATTACTAAAAGTAGTACCAAACAAGCATAAACACGATTAATTTAAAAGCCAAGATTTGTAATAACAAGGCGGATTTGGGCATGTCGGGCTTTCAACTGTCAAATCAGAAAAGTAAAGAGGTGCCACTTTTGACGGAACGGAGGGATTCGGGCAGGTACCTCCTTCAGCTGCGCAAATTCTACTTCCTTTTTCATCAACAAATGTGAAAAAGAATATATCTTTACCCGCTCTATTGGGTTTTCTGTTTCCGTTTGTGTCTACAATAAATATATTTTCATATGCGCTGAATTGTGCCCACACTCTCCCTGATGAATCTATAAATAATTCTTTATTGCCGCTGCAATTTGGGAAACACCAATATTCTTCTTTACTTTTCCAACAGTCGGTAAAGTTTGAATTATCGCAGGTTTTAGTTATAATAAAGGACTTTTTTATCTGTTCCCACTCTTGTAAAGTGATTTTTGCATCAGCTTTATTTTCTCTCATCGGAAACTCACCAAACGCAATACTTTTTAAAAGAGCGTTAGTTAAATCGGTATGAGCTTTTTTGTATGAGGTTTTAAATTCTTGTTCTTGAGTATGGTTTAAAATCATGGGAACTGTTATAGCCGCAACAACTCCTATAACCGTAATAGCTATAAGAAGCTCAGATAAAGTAAATGAAAGCGTTTTTCCGCCACGGGGGGGGGTAGATTTGATGTTTATTTCCCATATTTTCTCTTAATTATCACTTAGTATAATTAATAATATCACACAGAATTATTAATGACAAGAATTTTCAAGAAATAGAAAAATTCTTATAGCAAGAGTTTAAAAAATATGATAGTATATGAAAAAAAGGAAAAACATTATGCAGACTACACCAAAAAAATTATCACATCTTTTAAGAGCAAGATTCCCATATATTTATATATCTTCTTATGAAGAAGAAAGAGCCACAAAATTTATTAAAGATATAGTAACGGATATTGCACAGGTAAAATATCCGAGAGAAGTATTTATTTGGACTCAGGCAAACGGATTAAAAAATTATGAAAATAAGACAATGGCAAGTGCACAAGATGCCAATTCCGTTATATCTTATATTGAAAAATATAATAAAGATGCAGTATTTATTCTATACGATTTTCACGTATTTTTCGGGCATAAACAAAGACCGGCTGACCCTGTTATTGTTCGTGCTTTAAGAGATTTAATCCCTGTTCTGAAAACAAGTCAGGTAAGAAAAAATATTATATTTATATCTCCTGATTTGGTTATTCCGGACACATTAAAAAAAGATATAGTAATATATGATTTTCCGTTACCTAAATTAGAAGAAATCAAAGAACGATTAGATAAAATGATTTTAGGTAATAAAGGAATAAATACAACAACTCTTGCCGAAGAAGATAAAGATAAAATATGTAAAGCCGCATTAGGTTTAACAATGCAGGAGGCTGAAAATGCGTTTGCTCTTGCAATGGTTAATGACGGGAAACTTAATAAAAATGATATTTCCGTTATTTTAGAAGAAAAAATGCAGGTAATAAGAAAAACAGGAATGCTGGAATATGTCCAAAGTGATTTAGGCATTAATGATATAGGCGGATTAGACAACCTGAAAAAATGGTTATTGAAGCGTAACAATTCATGGTCTGAAAGGGCGAAAAAATACTGTTTGCCTGCGCCAAAAGGTGTTTTGGTAACAGGAATCCCCGGATGCGGAAAAAGTTTAACCGCTAAAGCCATGAGTACTATCTGGCAATTACCCTTGTTAAGACTTGATTTAGGTAAAATATTCAGCGGAATAGTAGGAAGTTCCGAAGAAAATATGCGAAAAGCCATACAAACAGTAGAAGCTGTTGCCCCCGCAATATTATGGGTGGATGAAATTGAAAAAGGACTTAACGGAGTATCTTCTGCTAATGATAGCGGTGTTTCTTCGAGAATTTTCGGTACTTTCCTGACTTGGATGCAGGAAAAAACCGCACCTGTTTTCGTTATTGCAACGGCTAATAATATCAGCCAACTGCCCTCCGAGTTGTTAAGAAAAGGTCGTTTTGATGAAATATTCTTTGTTGATTTACCTACATTAAAAGAACGTGAGGAAATTTTCAAAGTACACTTGGCTAAACGTTTAAAAGATGAAGAAGTTTGCGCAAACATAAAACCTGATGATAACGAAATTATAAGCAAACTTGCACAAATGACGGAAGGATTTATTGGTTCTGAAATTGAGCAGGTAGTTATTTCCGCATTATGCGATGCATTTTTTGAGAATAGAGCGCTTGAATTTTCCGATTTTGAAAAGGCGGTTAAAAATACTGTTCCGTTATCTCAAACCCAAAAAGAACAAATACTTGCCATAAGAAGCTGGGCTAATGTAAGAGCAGTAAGCGCTTCTTCTAAAGAAAATATTGATAATTATGTAGAAGTTCAATCTCAGGATAAGCCTGATGAACAAGATGTAACTTCTTCTCGTGGCGGAAGAAGGCTAGATGTATAGGAGATTTTTATGTCAGTAACAGTAACAGCAGTTCCTTTTTTGCTTTTTTCTACTATAGTACCTGCTTGTATTACTATGGTAGCAGGTGTTGTTGATGCCGTTCAAACAGGTAATAATATTGACCAAAGTGAAAAACTGCATTTATCTGAAGAAGCTATTAAAAAAATATTTAACAGAAAATTTGAAACCGTAATAGTAGATAAAGATACACTAATAAAAACCTTAGTTGAACACGGAGCAAATAATGTTTCCGAAACAGAAAATAGTGTTTCTTGTGATTTAGAGGCTTTTCATTTGAACTTTGTAAAAGATAATCAAGAAGCACCTTATGGTCTGGTTATAAGTTATAATGAAGAAAAAGGTCTTGATGAACTCGTTGAAAATATAAGTTCGGAATACACAACCAATGCACAAGAAGCTTCTTATAATAAAATTAAAGAGCGTTTGGAAGCTCAAAAACTTACTATTGAATCTGAAGAAGTTCTTGATGATGATTCTATTGTTTTAACGGTTAATTTGGAGTAATAAAATGGCAAAAAAACAACTTAAAATAACTCTGCTTCCGAACGGAGAAGTAAAAATGCAAACTTTAGGCATTAAAGGTAAAAAATGTCTTAATTTTATTGAAATGTTTAAACTTCTGGCTGACGTAAGAATAAAAAAACAAGAATTTACTAATGAATATTACGAGCAGGAAGAAGAAAATTATATAGAAAATAAAAATATTCAAAATAATATAAGCTATTAAAAGCCCTATATGAGCATGATTTTGTTACCTGTGAATGCTCCACAGGTGGGTAAGTGCCTTAACAAATCCGTTTCCTGCTGCTTGGCAGGTTTACTGCATTGTTATGAGAGTCTGCTTTCCCTATTAATCAAGATGTAGGAACAAAATAAATACCCATACAGAGCTATTTAATTATAGCACTTTTTTTGTTAATTTTCATTACCTAAGTAATTATTTCTTTTATATCTGATATAATTTTTTTATGAAGAATGTATTTAAAGATTTCTTATTAATGTTATTTGTTATGGTTGTTATGTTTTTCGTAACAGAGCAGCCATCATTTTCAAGAGCTTTAAAATTTGTTCATTTGTCTGATATACATTATTCTTTGGTAACGGATGATTCATCGGGTTATAAGCTTTTATCTAATACAAGGCCGTTATTACAAGATGCAATTTGTCAAATTAATAATCAAAAAAACGTTGACTTTGTTATGATAACGGGTGACGGCATTGACAGACCTCAAAAAGAAGCTTTAATTAAACTTACTCAAGAACTTAATACCCTTGATTATCCTTGGTATTTTGCTTTAGGCAATCACGATACCACAACAAGCGGATATCTTACTAAATCAAATTTCATAAAAATTTTAAAAGAAAATAATCCAAATTATAAATTTGATTCTTCTTATTATACTTTTAAACCCAAAAAGGGTTATAGAGTTATAGTTTTAGACGGCGCAAAAAATAAAGGAATATCCTCTAACGGAGTTATAACACAAGAAGAACTTATATGGCTTGATAATATTCTTGATAAATCAAAAAATGATATTGTGCTTATATTTCTTCATTTTCCCGTATTACCTCCATATGAAGAGAAACGACATGAAATTATCAACGTTAAAGAAGTAAAAAATATATTAAATAAGTATAAAATGCCTATTGCGATATTTACGGGGCACTATCATGCCGCCAAAATAACAAAAAGAGGTAATATATTACACGTTTCTTCTTCAAGTCTTGCAGGATATCCTAACGCTTTCAGAATTATTCAAATTGAAAAAAAACATAATAAAATTATTTTTAAGTTTGAGTTTATAGAAACTAATTTAAAAGATTTACAAGCCAAAACAAAAATATTAACACTCGGAGGTGCAAAATTTAGAGGCAAACCTCAAGACAGAGATAATGTAATAATTATGGAAAAGTAGATAAGAAAAGAAGATTATGATAAAGAAAAAAAGCGGATTAAAAGTAAAATTTTGGGGAACAAGAGGTTCTTACCCGACACCAAATAAAAAATTTCTTAAGTTTGGCGGAAATACTTCATGTGTTGAAATCACAGCAGGCAGTGTAAAAATTATTCTTGATGCCGGTACGGGTATTATTCCTCTGGGAGATAAAATATATCAGGAGCATATTTCTTCCGCCGATAATGTTTTTGACAGAATACCGGTTAATGTTAACATTTTGCTTTCTCATTTGCATCAAGACCATATACAAGGATTAAATTTCTTTAAACCTGCCAATATATTAACTACAAAAATCAATTTATTCGGTTATGCAGGCTATAATCAAAAACTGGACGGTGCACTCTCCGAATTGGTTTGGGGAAAATCTTTTCCGGTTAAGTTAAATGATATTACCGCAGACTATTCTATTCATGATATTTCCGAAACTGAAATTATTATACTTAATCAAAATAATGAAGCTCCGATTATTAAAAGAATTATTGAAGTTAATGATATTAAACCAAAACAAGATGAGGTTATTATATCTGTAATGAAATCCAATTCCCATCCTAATTTTGGGGTAATGTATTTTAAAATTTTATATAAAAATAAATCAATTGTATATGCAACTGATACGGAATGTTATTTCGGAGGTTCTAAAAAACTCGAATTATTTGCAAAAGATACCGATTTACTTATTCATGACTGCCAATATACAACGGAAGATTACTTATCTAATATAGCTCCAAAACAAGGTTTTGGTCATTCCACATTTGATATGGCGATTAACAGTGCTAATTTTTCGGGTGCTAAAAGATTAGCATGTTTCCATTTCGATCCGTCTTATGATGATGAAAAATTGACAAGTATGGAATTATTCTTAAAAAATAAACATAAAAATTGTTTTTTGGCTAAAGAAGGTATGGAAATTTGTTTATAAAAAAATTGGTTTTTCTTATATTATTCTTCTTTTTAACCGTCAATTTCAGTTATGCGGATGAGGTTATAAAAGCACAAAATAATGCATACAGACATAATAATAAGGGGCTTTTATATCTTGAGGATAAATATTATTTTGGTGCAATAAAAGAATTTCAAATTGCAATAGATTTAAATCCCAATACACAAGCCAGTGCGGCATATTATGTAAATCTGGGGAAAACATATGAAACTATAGGATACAATAATCTTGCTCAACCTTGCTTTGAAAAAGCGGTTGAATTAAATCCTCTTTGCTTTGATTATTATTTAAAAATGGTTGAAAACTATAAAAAATCAGGAATTTTGGATATAAAACTCAAGGAATATCAATCAAATAAAAAATCTTCTTTAAATGAAATTGTTGTAGGTTTATTGTATATACAAAAAGGAGCAGTAACGACAGGTATAACAATTTTAGACGACTTTTGCAATAAAGAACCTGATTTATTAATTACTCCCGGAGTAAAAAATTATATAGACAATTTAGTTAAAGAAAAATTATCATAATTTTTTGAATGGGTATCAGACCCGCCCGTTTTAATCAGATTATATTTTTCGGCAATTTTTAAAACTGTTTTTCTTTTATGGAATTTAAAAATACCTCTTAAGCGTTTATAAGGGTAATAAACCTCTAACCCTTCAAGTCCTGTATCAATAAGACTTTTAATATATTTATCAAGATTTATAGCCCAATAACAAGCAGGATGAGCAAGAACAGGTACACCGCCGGATTTTTTTATTATCTCTATTACTTTTTTTGCATCTCTTAAATATAGTAATCTTATAATTTTATTTTTGCTCCCGCTCTTATTTTTTGCCAGCAATAACTTTATTTCATCGTTATTTATGTCTATTCCGTACCCTAAAATATGAATGAAAATACCTTTGTGTATGCAGTCAAATTCAACTCCTTCTATAATTTTATTATTATTTTCTGCACTTGAATAATATGCACCTAAACTGTTATGATCGGTAATTGAAATATAGTGCATATTATATTTTTCGGCATAGCCGATTATATCCTGAACACTCATTTTTCCGTCAGATAAATCAGAATGAATATGTAAATCCACATTCTTATAATAATCTTCTTCTTTAAAAGATTTTAATAATTTTTTTAAATCTTCTCTAATCATGCTACACTTAATTCAATCATAATAATATAATAATAATAACTATATAAAAAAAGGATAAGGCATGGCAAGACAAAAAAACAATAATTTTATAGAAGTTTTTAAACTATTTTTTACAAGTATAAAAACATATTTCTTATACCTTGACCAATGTGCAAAATACTTAGCATTTCCTATTTTCGGTCAGCTTATTAGTTTATTTATTCTGTTTGCAATTACTTATTATTTCAATACGAATATAGAAAATATAAGAAATTTTAATCCATTTTTTCAAAGTGATACAAATTTATTGACGGCATTTTTTATAATACTCACACCTTTTTTAATCGTGTTGATTTGTTCAATTTATAAATATATTATTGCTTTTGAATCTTTAAATATATTGTTTTATACGGTTTCTCCCAATAAAAAAGTAAAAAATATAGATTTTAAAGCTAATGATAAGTGTATTGAAAGAAGGTTATTCGGATATATAGTTTTAATGTTTATAATAACAATACTATTAATTACTCCGCCGTTAATCTTTATATCTCCTATAATTTGGCTGTTCTTCTGTTTGGCATTCCAAGTTTACGCATTGGAAAATAATTCTTCGCCCTTCAGTGCTTTATCAAGAAGCTCTTCAATGGTTAAAAGTAATATTCTGCCTGTTATTCTAATGCTTGTCGGGTGTACGCTGATTACATATATTTTTCTGCCTAACCTTTTTATATGGGCTTTAGATAAGATTTCCGTTACACACTTTTTTATAAATATTTCTATTCCGTTTATAGACATTCTTCATTTGGAAAACTATTCAATTCAGGGTATTGGCAATATACTGCCCGACAGTGTTACTTTAGCAAAATGTCTGGTTGAAAGCTGTGTAAGTTTTATAATTATAGGATTTACTCTCCCTTTCAGATGTTGTTGTTTCACTCAAATGTATAAATTATTTGATTCGGAAAAAATTAAAGAATTTTCAAAAGAATCCGATGAAATAATTAAACGTGCAGCCGGTAAAAAAAGATAATTAATTATTATGTTTAAATGTAAAAAATGTAATTCTATAGATAAATTTGAACTAATGTTTAATCCGGAATATAACGGGCCTAAAAATTTCAATATTCAATACACAAAAAATAATGATATACAAATAAGCGTGGACGGATATACATTTATACCGGATTTAACATTTATGAATAATCATGCCGTTTGCAGATACTGCGGGAATATTAATTGCTGGGATTACAATTAACGTTGCAAATGCAACATAACATTTAAAATAAATTTTTACTCCTAATGAAGGTTAAATAAAAAACACATTTTGATATAATTCGAGTATGAATATATTTATAACGAGCATAGAAAAAGGTGACGGAAAAACATTTATAGCTGCGGGAATAGCAGCGGTAATGCAGTCTTTAGGATATAATGCGGGGGTGTATAAACCTATACAAACCGGCGCAATAGACAAGGGCAAGTATTTAGTTTCGCCCGATCTGGCATTTGTCAAAATGCTTGATCCTTATATAACAACGCATTCAACCTACATGTTTAAATCCAGAACAATCCCGATATTAGCTTCAAAAGATGAAAAAATTAATATAATAAAAGAGGAAATAGTAAGAGATTACACTATACTTACAAAAAAGACCGACACTTTAATAACGGAATCAACGGGCGGGCTTATGACTTTATTAAATGAAGATTTCTTGTCCGGACATATACCGAATATACTTAATATTCCCGTTCTTTTTGTTGTTACTCCAAAAATAAATGATATCAATAATTTTTTAAGTGAATTAAATACTGCAAAAACCTTCGGGCTTGATATATCAGGAGTAATTATAAATAAATTTTCAGCTCATAATAAAAATACGGAGGACAGAATTTTTCCGGAATTAATTGAAAAATATACGGATATTAAAATTTTAGGAATAGTAAGAAATTTTAAAGGTGAAAGTATAAAAGCCGCAGAGTTGATAAATGAAGTTATAAACGGAATAGACATTCAAGATGTTTTCAGAATGAAAATTCCTAAATTAAATGTATAATTTTATTCTGTCACCGGTTCTATATGTACTTCTTCAATATTACTTTCGGTTTTATTTTTATTTTTTTCAATTTTTTTTGCGGGGATATTAACCTGAACGGGAATTGTATTAAAATCCTTAGTATCTGAATTGGTATTATTACCTCTTGACGGAATGGGCGCCCCTTCCTGATTTTCTTCAGGCGGTGTTGATTCACCTTCAAGAGAGGTTTCTTCCTGATTACTTTCCGATTGTTCATCAGTTTCTTGATTTTTTTCTGTTTTATTCCCTTCAACATCCAATGTATAAGTAAAATCTATTTCGGGGTAATCGAAATCGGAATCATCATAATTCTTGGAAGCAACCGTCATCATATCTTTCCAAATTTTAGCGGGTGCGCTTCCGCCGGTAAGTCCTATACTTTTATTATCATCTCTGCCTATAAATACACCCGTAACGAGATAAGGGGTAAATCCTATAAACCAGGCATCTCTGTTTTCGTTAGTAGTACCGGTTTTTCCGCCCATAGGCTTACCTATATCGGCACCTCTTCCGGTACCTTCTTTAATAACTTTCTTAAGCATTCCTGTCATAATTCCGGCTGTATCACGGTCAAGCGCTTTTGTTATTTTTGTTCTTCTTGCTTGATATATTACTTTTCCTCTTGTTGTTTCTATTCGTTCAATAGAATACGGAGTAACTCTATATCCTCCGTTGGCAAAGTTGCCGTATGCAACAACCATATCATATAATTTTACACCGTTTGAACCAAGTGATATAGTATAGTCTTTTGTTAAACGGGTTGTAATACCGAGATTTTTAGCCATTTCAATAACAGAATCTACTCCGATATCACGAATTATTTTAACCGCAACAACATTTGATGATAATGCCAGTGCTTTATAAAGCGGCATTTTTCCTTTATATTTATTGCCGTAATTATGAGGGCTCCAATTTCCTATTGTAACGGGAGAATCATCCACAATTTTATTCGGCAGATATCCTTTTTGGACCGCAGCAGCATATACAATAGGTTTAAAAGATGAACCCGGAGGTCTTATTGCTTGAGTAACTCTGTCATATTGACTTTCGGAATAATCTTTTCCTCCGCAATATGCAATTATTGCACCTGTTTCGGGAGAAAAGCTGAATAATGCGGCCTGCTGTTTCGGGCCTGTTAATTTCCAAGCCTTCATTGTTTTATCAATAGCTTCATTTGCCGCAACTTGTGCATCGTAATTTAACGTTGTTATAATTTTATATCCGCCCTGTGAAATTTCAGTTTCATCATAGCCTAAATCTTCCAATTCTTTCAGCATATAATCAATGAAATAAGGCGCTATATTTGTTTTAGATATACCTTTATTTTTACTTAGAGTAATTTTTTCTTTTAAAGCTGCTTCATACTGTTTTTTGTTAATGGTTTTCATTATATACATTCTTTTAAGAACTTTATTTCTCCGTTTTTCGGCAAGCTTAATATTTTTATAAGGAGAATATACGGAAGGTGCTTGAGGTAATCCTGCAATTAATGCACATTCTGCCAAGGTAAGTTCAGAGAGTTTTTTATTAAAGTATGTTGATGCCGCAGCGCCCACACCGTATGCTCCCGAGCCAAGATATACATTATTCAGGTACATTTCCAATATTTTATCTTTTGATATTGTTTTTTCAATTCTTGCTGCAACTTGAATTTCTTTTATTTTTCTTGTTATGGTTTTTTCGTTGGATAAAAACAAGATTCTTGCTAACTGTTGTGTTATTGTACTTGCACCTTGTGTTGTTTTCTTATTTATTGCATTTACTATTAATGAACGGAATATCCCCCATATGTCATATCCGTCGTGACTGTAAAAGTTTTTATCCTCTGTGGATATTATTGCATCTTTCAAATATTTAGGTATTTCATTAATTGACACTTCTTCGTAGTGAAAAGCTTGAAATGTTTTCAGTAAATGATTATCGGAGGAATACACCTGAGTAACAATATTTCTGTTATAGTTATTTAACTGAGGAATAGGCTCCAAGTCACTCAAATACATTTTTATTGCTGCATATCCCGCTAAGAGTACGGCACATATGCATATGAATATAACTTTTATAAAACTTATTACAGGATTAGTTTTTTTCTTGTTCTTTGGGGACATATCTTTCACCATTTGTTATAATATTAATAATTTATATTTTATCAAATAAATAAAAATAGAAACGAAATTGTAAACAAATGTCTATAGATTTTATAAAATCAATATATTATGAAATAATGTCATATTTTGTACCTCAGAAAATAAAAAGAAGGATTGAAGGTAATTGTATAAAATGCGGCAGATGCTGCGGGCAAATTCGTGCATACGGTATGAAAAGTGAAAAAGAATTTAATTTTATGAAAATATTTTTCCCGTTTTATAAATATTTTTACATAACAGGTTGTTTTGAAAACGGAGATTTAAAATTAGCCTGTAAGCATATAGGTGAAGATAACTTGTGCCGAATATATGATAAAAGACCGAATATGTGTAAGAATTACCCGTCAAAATATGTGTATGCAAATATAGAAATGATTGATGGGTGCGGTTATAAAGTAATTAAAAAATCATTTCAAAATTATTTGAATAAAGAATAGTTTTTATATTAATATTTTTCTTCCTGTTTTAATTTTCTGTTCATAAGTTTATTGAGTACTTCATCAGGGGTAATATCCGTATAAACAGCTTCATAAATGGCTGAAGAAACAGGAACTTCAATATTAAGTTTAGATGCCAATTCGCAAAGAGCTTTAGATGTTTTAACTCCTTCGGCAACAGAGCCAAGTTCGTTTAAAATATCATCAATTTTTTTTCCTTTACCGAGCATGGAACCTACCGTAAAATTACGGCTGAAAGGACTTGAACAAGTGGCAATTAAATCTCCCATACCGGAAAGCCCGTACAGAGTTGAAGGGTTAGCGCCCAGAGCAACGCTTATTCTTACTATTTCAGCCATTCCTCGGGTTAATAAAGAGCCTCTGCAATTATCACCAAGCTTCATTGCATCAGCGAATCCGGATGCAATTGCAATAACATTTTTTAAACTGCCTCCAAGTTCAACCCCTATTACATCAGAGTTTGTATATAATCTGAATTTAGAAGGAACACTAAGATGCTTTTGTACAAATTCCGCAGCTTTCATATCGTAAGAAGCGACTGAAGCTGCAGTCGGGCATCCGTTTAAAATTTCTTTAGCTAATGTGGGACCTGATAAAATTACTAATTTTGAATCGGGAAGTTCATCATTTATTACTTCGGACATGCGTTTTAAAGAGGGAAGCTCAAGCCCTTTTGACAAATTAACCAAAATTTGATTATTTTTAAGTCCGGCTTCTTTAAGTTGTTTACAAACAGGTCTTATTCCTGACGTTGCAACAACAAGCAGGATAATATCACTGTTTTTTATTGCTTCTTCTAAGTTATCTGTTATTTGAACTTTATTATCCAATTGAACTTGTAAAGGTTTTTCGGTACGTTTATACTGTTTTAATTCATCTGACAAATCCTGAGTTCTGCCCCAAACAGTAATTTCTTCAAAGTTATTATTTAATAACTTAGCGAGTGTCAATCCCCAGCAGCCTGGCCCCAAAACAGTTAATTTCATATTTTAAACCTCCTAACAATCCGCTAACTGTGCAGCAAAAAAACTTTTTTAGCTTCTTCTCTGTCATCAAAATGAATAGTTTCATTTTTAAGAATTTGATAATCTTCGTGACCTTTACCGGCAATAACAATAACATCTTTCGGGCCGGAAATAGTTTTTAAAAATTTTATTGCGCTTCTTCTGTCAGGTTCCACGAAAATTCTTTTTGTATCCACCGTTTTAATACCGGTCATAATATCGGAAATAATAAGCTGAGGGTCTTCACTTCTCGGATTATCAGAAGTGACTACAACTTTATCGGACAATTCATCGGCAATTTTACCCATTTTCGGACGTTTTGTAGTATCTCTGTCCCCGCCGCATCCGAACAAACAAATTAAATCCGAATCTATAGGCGTTAATTCTCTTGCAGCCTTAAGAACATTTTCAAGTCCGTCAGGAGTGTGAGCATAATCAACAATTACCAAAGGCTCTTTGCTTACAATCTCAAATCTGCCCGCAACACTCTTTGTATTTTCCAATGCATATATTACGGTTTTATAATCTATATTCATTGCAAGACCTGCGCAAAAGGCGGCTAAAGCGTTATAAACACTAAACATTCCGTTTAAATGCAGATTCATATTTACAATATTATTATTAAACTTTAATCTTAATTTTGCACCGTGGATTGAAAAATCAATATCTTCCGCTTTAACGTCCGCATCCGATTTAACTCCGTAAGTAATAATTTTTACATCCTTCGGCACGGAATCAATAAACTTTTGTGCATAATCATCATCTTTATTAATGACCGCAAAAGAACCTGTTTTTAAATTTTCAAATAGTATTGCTTTTGCCTTAAAATAATTATTCATTGTGATGTGGTAATCAAGATGATCTTGAGTAAGGTTGGTAAATACAGCACCGTCAAAATCACAACAGCCGACTCTGTTCTGCTCAAGTGAATGCGAGCTTACTTCCATAACTACATTGTTAATTCCTTTATCTGCCATGATTTTAAAATCATGCTGAAGTTCAGGCGGTTGAGGTGTTGTATGTTTTGCTTCTTTATAATCATCGGAAGCCGAAAGTTTATAACCTAAAGTACCGATAAGTGCGCATTTTTTATTATCAGCCTCAATAATTTTTTGAATAAGATGAGTAACGGTAGTTTTGCCGTTAGTTCCCGTAACACCGATAAGATTTAATTTTTTTGAGGGTTCCGAATAAAATGCGGCAGCGATATATGCCATAGTACGTTTAGTATCATTGACAATGATTTGAGGAACATTTATATCAAGTTTTTCTTCGCAGAATAAAGCTTTTGCGCCTTTTTCCACTGCCATTTTTGCATATTCATGCCCGTCTTTAGCTTCACCTCTAATACATATAAATATGTCACCCTCTTTAACAGTGAGTGAATTATAAGAAATTCCCGTTATATCAACATCCGTAAAATTTTCTGTTTTATATTCCGGAACTAATTTTAATAAATTACTTAAAATCATACATACCACCTTTAAACTATTTTACACTATTTTTATCCGGAGGGATATTTAAAATTCTTGCACACTGATTAGCAACCGCATTAAATATAGGAGCGGCAACCGTATTACCCCAAACGGGGCCTGAGGAAGCCGAATCCACAACTACATAAATGAGTATTTGAGGATTACCGGAGGGTAAATATCCTATTGCAGATGCATATAAATTGTCAGAATATCCTTTTGATTTTTCTTTAGGTTTTTTCGAAGTTCCCGTTTTAGCTGCAACCGTGTATTTCTCAAGATTTAGCGGAGTTTGTGATTCCGAAATGCTTTTTGCCAAAAGTTGAGTAACAATTTTAGCAGTTTGCGGACTTACGGCTTGAACTTTTTGAATTTTAAGCTGTTCTTCTTCGGGGGAGTATTTAATAACATGCGGAGTGACTCTGACTCCGTTATTTGCAAGTGCGCTGACGGCGCTAACCATTTGAATGGCAGTTGTGGAAGCTCCATAGCCGTACCCCATGGTTGCTTGTCGTGACTTATCCCAATTAAAGGGTTTCGGAAGTATTCCTGTTGATTCACCCGCCAAATCAATACCGCTTTTCTTACCTATTCCGAAATTGGAAAGTATATTATAATACTCTGACGGAGTCATTTTTAAAGCTATATTTGCACTGCCCACGTTACTTGAATGATGAAGTAAATAAACAAGACTAATCATGCCCGGATTTGGATGCTTATGATAATCATAATTTTGTACAGTCCAATTCCCTAACTGCATTTTACCCGTATCAAGTATTTTTGAATCCGCAGTGATTTTACCGCTTTCTAAACCTGCCGCAACAGTTAATGTCTTAAAAGTTGACCCCGGAGGATAAACATCCGTAAGTGTCCAGTTCTTTAAATTTATTGCGGGAGTTTTTTTATAATTATTCGGATTATATCTGGGATAAACCGCATAACCTAAAATCTCGCCGTTTTTAGGATTCATAACAATAACGGCACCCCTTGAAGCATTTTTTGAAGTAACCATATTTAATAATTCACGCTCACAAACATGCTGAATTGCGGAATCTATGGTTAATGTAACGGTTTTACCCGTCTGCGGAGTAGCCGCTAATATAGGATCGGTCTGCGGCTCATAAATGATATCTCCTCTTGGAGTCCTTTCAAAAGTGACTTTTACGTCTACATCTTCCAGTTTTGATTTTGCAGTTAATTCAACACCTGAAGCTGTATCGGCATCAGGGTTATAGTAACCTATAATATGCGCTGCCAATTCGTCCTGAGGGTAAACTCTTTCATTTTTCTTATCCAGACTTATTTCTCTTAAACCTAATTTTTTTATTTTTTCAGCTATTGGTCTATCCACATCTTTTTTAAGTAAAATAACCGTAGCGCCTTTATTTATGGCATTAATTATATTTTTTTCGGACATTTCAAGGTAAGGAGATAATATTTTAGCCAATTCTTCAGGAGTATGGTCAAAGTATTCTCTGTGAGCATAAATGTTATAAGAGGTTTTATCGGTAGCCAGCCTTACACCGTTTCTGTCAACTATTTGACCTCTCATTATAAAATTTTTACTTAATCTTTGATTTATTGCCTTTGTTCTGTAATGCCTGAAATCAACTATTTGAAGCATAAATAAATATATAACAAGGACAAGGAAAAAGCTTAGTAAGCATATATGAGCAATTTTTATACGTTTTTCAACATTTTTAATTTTATCTTTTTCTTCTTGTTTATTCATTACAAAATTCACCTACAAACAGGTTAGCATAAGATTAAAAAACGATAAACAATTTAACTAAAGTTAATAACCGACAGACCAATTATAATTAACGGGAGCATAGAATACCTTAGGGGCAGAAGCCATAGTAACGGAGGGAATCTCCATGACTTTTCTTGCCGTATCTAATGCAGACGTACTGTTAATAACGGAATCCATTTTTTGGAAAGAATTTAAATTATCTAATTTATTTTGTAATTCTATATTTTCATTAGTTAAATTATTAATCTCTCTGCCGAGAATATTCATATTTTTTTCACTGTCGGAAACAAAATAATAACTTATAAATAAGAGAACAGACATAACAATTAAAGCCGTATTCAGAATTTTGTTAATATTTTGAGCATGAGAAACTTTATGAATATGTTTAGGAAACGGAGCATATATTACAGGATTAGAAACAGGTTGTACTGCTGCCCTTTGTCCGTAAATATAAGTTGAATCAATATACTTTATTGAACTTCTGCTCAACGATGCCTCTCCTGAAAGATTATTTATTTATTCTCTTAGCAATTCTCAGCTTTGCTGATCTTGACGGCGGATTAATTTTAACCTCTTCTTCACTTGCCTTTATAGGTTTTTTATTAATTAACTCTAAACACGGCAGGTTATAATCAAACACGCTTTGTTCCCCAACCCATTCCCGAGAATAGTGTTTAAAAAATTGTTTAACTATTCTGTCCTCCAAAGAATGGAATGTTACTATAGATAGTATAGCATTATTCGATAATAATGTAAGCACATCATTTAATGTATTTTTTATATTGTCAAGTTCATGATTAACTTCGATTCTAATTGCTTGAAAAACTCTTGTAGCCGGATGAATTTTTGATTTTATCCTCGGTGTTGCCTCAAATATAATATCCACAAGTTCTTTCGTTGTATTTATTTTTTTCAGTTTTCTTGTTTCTATTATTTTTTTTGCAATACGTTTGGAAAATCTCTCTTCCCCGTATTCACTGAATATTCTTACCAATTCAGCTTCTTTATAATCATTAACTACATCATAAGCTGAAAAATCACCGAACTGATTAAACCTCATGTCTAGTTTCGAATCACTCAGAAAGCTGAAACCCCTTTTAGGAGAAGTTAATTGAGGTGTTGATGCACCAAGGTCAAATACTACCCCTCCCGTTATTTCTTTTATTCCGTTTTCTGCTAAATATTTCTTAATGTTTGTGTAAGAATCGTTAACAATTGTTAAATTTTCGTAATCTTTTAAATTTTCTTTTGAGTAATTTACTGCATCTATATCCACATCAAAAGCAATAAGTTTTCCGTCGGGCTGGATTTTATCAAGAATAAGTTTACTGTATCCGCCCGCACCTAAAGTGGCATCTATATATAATAAAGAATTTTTACAATCAAGAGCATCTACCGCTTCTTTTGCCATCACCGGATAATGAATAAATTCATCTGTCAAATCAAATCCCCTTTAAAGTTTCCAAAATCCCTGTTTTTCAACAGCCCCTATAATCAATTAATTTCGGCAAGTTTTTCTAATTTTAATTGTTGGTCATGCGCCATTAATAATTCGATTAATTCGTCAAGTTCACCTTCAATGACTGTCCAAACATTAAGGTTTTTGCCTATTCTGTGGTCAGTTAATCTGCCTTGCGGGAAATTATAAGTTCTTATTCTTTCTGACCTGTCGCCTGTTCCTACTTGTGAACGTCTTAAATCGGTAACTTCTTTCATTTGTTTTTGAACTTCCATATCATAAAGTTTAGCTTTTAAGATTTGCAAAGCTCTTTCTTTATTTTGAAGCTGAGAACGTTCCTCCGTACAGAAAATCATAATTCCCGTAGGTTTATGGAATACTCTGGCAGCAGTTTCAACTTTGTTAACGTTTTGACCGCCCGCACCGCCTGAACGTGCCGTGGTTATTTCTATATCATTCATATTAAGTTCTACTTCAACATCATCTACTTCAGGCATGACGGCAACGGTTGCGGTAGATGTATGCACTCTTCCTTGTGATTCGGTGGCAGGTACTCTTTGAACCCTGTGAACACCTGATTCGTACTTTAATTTAGAATAAATACTATCACCTTTTATGGATATGATAACTTCGGAAACACCGCCTGCTTCACAATCCGTTTTGCTGAGGACTTGGGTCTGCCACCCTTGTTTATCTGCGTATCTTAAATACATTCTCATAAGGTCACCGGCAAAAATATTAGCTTCATCACCGCCCGCAGAGCCTCTTATTTCAAGCATAATATCTTTATCATCCATAGGATCTCTGGGTAAGAGAAGCACTCTCATTTTATCTTCAAGCTCAGACATTTTAGTTTCATTTTCATTGATTTCATTATGCAGAAATTCACGCATTGTTTCATCGGTTTCACTTTTCAAAAGTTCTTGAGCCTCTCCGACAGCCTTTTCAGAATCTTTCCATTTATGATAAACTTCAACGGTTTCTTCCATTGCTTTTCTTTGTTTTGAAAGTGTTTTAAACCTGTTATAATCTTGAATTACTTCAGGGTCAGACAAGATTTGTCCGAGTTCAATATATTTACTCTCAATTTGGAGAATTTTTTCTAACATGTCTTTCATAATTAATTTCCTTTAACCGGCATTCTGCCGCACGATTTATCTTCATCACAGAATCCGAATCTTTCGCATTTCGGAACAAGATAGTCTTTAAGCCAAGGTTCTTCCGAAATAAGTGCATCACACATTCTTTTAACAAGTATTCTTATTTCTTTTTGAGCTCTTGTGCATAATCTTAAATTTGCAAGATGTATAAGTTCTCTTAAATTTAAACTAGCAACCATGGAGGTGGAAGCTGCATTAGGTAAAACACTTCTTGCATCTTCTGCGGGGATGCCGTTTTGTGTAAGCTCAAGATAAAATTCGGAAACTTTTGACATAAATTCGTCAAATTTTGCCTTTAACTCAGGGTTAGCATCTATTGTATCAGGTGTTAAATAATCAAATTGACCTTTTTCTTTAACATAACGCTGTGATTTTTGTGAAAAAGACATATGTCTGTGTCTTACAAGCTGATGTGAACAAGCTCTTGATATATTTGATATTGCGAAACTTACCTGTATATGTTCAATAGTACTGTAATGTCCGGATGAAACAACTTTTGATATAAGTTTTAACATCTTTTCATTATCCTGTGCCGAATCACATTCATATATATTTAAGGGAGAATCCGCACTATAACATGTCCTGCATGCCGTATAAATAGTTTTTAGCATGTTTTCAGGTTTGGAAATTAATTTAACTTGTGCGTACTTATCTTGCATTTAAACCTCCTAAAAAATTATAAAACCCGCTGAATTATCTGCGGGTAAAAAATAGCTGTGCTTATTCCGGCACAGCTAAATAAGTTATTTTTGTTTTTGTTGATAACGTCTTTTGAATCTTTCAACTCTTCCTTCGGTGTCAACAATTTTTTGATTACCTGTATAGTAAGGATGACAATTGTTGCAAATTTCAACCGTGATGTCATCTAATACAGAACCTGTTTCAATTTCATTTCCGCAAACACATTTTATAACTGTTTTTTTGTATTCCGGATGTATTTCTTTTTTCATTTCCGTTACCTCTGTTTCATAATCTATAAAATTATATTCACCTGAAAATTTTATATCAAGTATTTATAAAAAAAATTTACTTTATTAATAAAAAAGAGAGGATATTTTCCTCTCTTTTGTTTTGTTATTAAAACTAACGTTGTGCTTTTACATCAAATGACCTGTCTATTAACTCTCTTTCATAAGTATAACTATTACTACTATCATTTTCAGGAATAAAAACTTTACCGTCCCATCTGACGAGGGCTTTTAATCCTACGGGAGCATTGGGAGCACTTGAATATGAGCCGCACGCAGAAGAAATCGAATGGTTTGTTCTTACTGCCGAGAGAGTTTTTAACTCTTTATCAGTTAAAGTTCTGTCCATACATATAATATTATTACTACCAGATAAATTTCCTATCGGAAGGTGCCAGAATCTTATACCGTCAGTAGTAATAATTTGGGGATTTATATACGAGCCTCCATTAGAAGCACTACAATTTTCCTTAGATGTGTTTAAATGGTCAGCAATTCTGGAGCAAAATCCATACTGTGCATAACCGCTACTTCCATGCATAACTATAGTGCCACCACCATCTGCAGATGCGTTATCTTCCCATATTTTATCCGTTTGAGCACCTTCATTAATCAGTAATTCAGTAGCATTACCGACAGCGGATTGGAGGGAGTAAAGAGCTTTTTTGT
>CANPZP010000019.1 GCA_947589115.1 Candidatus Gastranaerophilales bacterium
GAAACTCCGTTATCATTTTCATCTCTTTTTATGAGAGAAGGAAATACGGTAGAAAGAGCAACTATACCGCCGATTTTTTCGAAAGCTTTTTTGTTTGCAATTTCAGGTGCTAAGGTTTCAGCATTAGAATATAAAACAGTTTTATATAATCTCTTAGCTTTATCTTCAGTAAAACCTACAACCTTTGAAGCCGCATTTTTAACTTTTTGACCTTTAGTTACGGGAGTAGAAACCTTAAGATTTTCAGCTACCGCTTTCATTCCTTTTGAAATACCTTTAGCTGCTTTATTTGTAAGCTCAGGTAAATTTAAAGAAATATTTTTTCCTTTTAAAGCAGGAATAAGATTTTTAAGAGATTCAACACCGGTTTTAGCCAAATCAGCAGTTTTAGAAGCAATCATTTTACCTGATATAAAGGTGAAAAATGCAGCTGTCGCAACAGATATAGCAGCAACTAACGGCTTCTTTATTTTTGTATCAGGTATATCTTTAACCGAGTTATAAACTCTGTCAAACTTCTCTAAGTTATCATCTGATGCTGTTACCGCATATATATTCAGGCCATCATGATTTCCAAATGATACTTGAGGTTTAATTGGCGTACAATTTACAGGAGTTATACTCATTTTTTTGTCCTTTACTATTACACTTACTATTCTACATCATATAAAGCAATCAAGATTAAATTTTGCCTTTTTTTAATAAATTATTAAGAAAACTTTACAATAAAATAATACAATAAAAAACTAATAATATTTAAAAAAAATATTTATATGTTAAAATGCTTATAAATAATAGATTATGGGAGACAGGGAGAATGATTGATTTTTTACTAAAAATATTTGGAGATCCCAATAATAATAAAATAAAGAAAATGATGCCTATTGTGGAGCATATAAATGCCTTAGAGCCTCAATTTGCAGAACTAACCGATGAAGAATTAAAGAATAAAACAAATGAATTTAAAGAAATACTTTCAAAAAGACCGAAATCAAACGATATAAAGAAAGACAGAGAGCTTGAGAAGCAAGCGCTTGATTCAATATTACCCGAAGCCTTCGCAACAGTCAGAGAAGCAGGAAAAAGAGTATTAAATATGCGCCATTTTGATGTACAGCTTCTTGGCGGTATTTTTCTGCATGAAGGTCAAATAGCCGAGATGAGAACGGGGGAAGGAAAAACTCTTGTTGCAACACTAAGCGCATATTTAAATGCATTAACCGGTAAAGGTGTTCATATTGTTACGGTTAATGATTATCTTGCAAAACGTGACAGTGAATGGATGGGTAAAATCTTTAAATTTCTCGGACTCACAGTAGGGGTTATCCTATCAGGAATGAATTCATATGATGATTTTGAGAAAAAAAGACAAGCTTACGAGTGCGACATTACATACGGAACAAATAACGAATTTGGATTCGACTATTTAAGAGATAACATGGCAACTTCCGTTGAACAAAGAGTACAAAGACCATATAACTATGCCATCATTGATGAAGTTGACAGTATATTAATAGATGAAGCAAGAACCCCTTTAATTATCAGCGGCAGACTCGATAAATCAGCTGAATTATACAGAACTATGGCAGCCGTTGCTCCTCAATTAGAAAAAAATGTGCATTATGAAGTTGATGAAAAGAATAAAAATATAATTTTAACCGAAGAAGGTATAGATAAAGCGCAGGAAATTCTTGAAATACCCGATTTATTTGATATTAATAATCAGTATGCACATCATTTACTTCAAGCATTAAAAGCAAAAGAATTATTCCATCTTAATACTGATTATGTAATAAAAAACGGGGAAGTAATAATAGTAGATGAGTTTACGGGCAGATTAATGGAAGGCAGACGTTGGTCTGACGGACTTCACCAAGCCGTAGAAGCTAAAGAGTGCGTACAAATCCAAGATGAAACTCAAACTCTTGCAAGTATTACATTCCAAAATTTATTCAGATTATATCCGAAACTTGCAGGCATGACCGGTACTGCAATGACAGAAGAAGCCGAGTTCGGCAAGATTTATAATCTTGAAGTAACTCAAATCCCGACAAACAAAAAAGATATAAGGATTGATTTACCGGATATTATTTATAAAACAGAAAGAGTAAAATACTTAGCCGTAGCAGACGAAATAATAAAAATGCATAAAATCGGACGTCCCGTATTAGTGGGAACAATAAGTATTGAGAAATCCGAATTGGTATCCGATATATTAAAACAACGAGGAATAAAACATAATATATTAAATGCAAAACACCATGAGAAAGAAGCATACATAATTGCTCAGGCGGGAAGATTCGGAGCCGTAACAATAGCAACAAACATGGCAGGACGAGGCACCGATATTTTACTTGGGGGTAATCCGGAATATTTAGCAAAAGAACAGCTTGATGCCAAAGGAATTACCCCTGAATCAAATCCCGATTATGATGAAATAAAAAATAAAATATTGGAAGAAACAAAAAAGATTACCGAAGAAGAGCACAGAAAAGTTATTGAAGCGGGAGGTCTGCACGTTATAGGAACGGAAAGGCATGAATCCCGCCGTATAGATAACCAGTTAAGAGGTCGTGCCGCACGGCAAGGCGATCCCGGTTCAACCAGATTCTTCCTGTCGCTTGAAGACAGCCTTATGCGTATATTCGGCGGTCAGCAGATTATGGCGATTATGAATACTTTTAATATTGAAGAGGATATGGCTATTGAAAACAGAATCATAACAAGACAAATAGAAAGCAACCAGAAAAAAGTCGAAACTTTCCATTTTGATGCCAGAAAAAGTGTTCTTGAATATGATGATGTTATGAATCTTCAACGTGAAAAATTCTATCTTCAAAGAAATAAAGTACTTGAAAACACTGATTTGCATGAAGATATCATATATATGATAGAACGTGAAACAGACAGACTTTTAAAGAGTTATATTGCACCCGGCATGAACCCTGATGAATATATTTATGAGGACTTAGTTTCTTTAATTAAAGAAATTCACTCCGAAATGCCTCAGCTGTCTTACCTTGAAGTAAAAGATATTCAGGGATTAAAATTTGAAAATGTTTATGCAAAAATCAGAGATTTTGCAATTGAAGCTTACAAAGAACATGAAATTAACATGGTTAAATTTATTAACGAGGTATCAAAACAATACAATTTAGACCATAAAGACGAAGAACCGTTTACGGATAAAAACGTTATGAGGAGTCTGGAAAAAGATGTATTGTTAAGGGTTGTAGATAATAAATGGATTGACCACCTACACAATATTGATATGTTAAGAGATGGTATCGGCTTAAGAGCTTACGGGCAAAAAAATCCGCTTCTTGAATACAAAAAAGAAGCTTACGAATTGTTTAATAAAATGATGTATGATATACAAAGCGATACGGTTAAACATATTTTCAGAACAAAATTCGGAGTACAAATAGTTTCACCTGAGGCAATGAAAAATCCGAACAAATTTATTCCGCCTGAAAAAACTATCGATATGGATGATAAATAAGAAGGCTTAATAATATGATGTTAATTTATAATATTGTTCTAATACTTCTAACAGTGATTTTATCACCGTTAATATTTATTGCATTCATAATCCGCTCAAAATTTAGAGCGGGATTTTGGCAGAAAATCGGGTTTTATTCTTTTAATGACACAAAAAAAGAAGGAACAACAGTATTTCATGCAGTATCAGTCGGAGAAGTTAATGCAATTAAAGAACTTGTGATTCAGTATTCTAAATTACACCTCGAAAAAAATATTATTATTACAACAACAACAAAAACAGGACAAGAAACAGCAAAAAAATCACTGGGTGATTACGTTCAAAAAATTGTTTATTTCCCGTTTGATTTCTTTTTTAGCGTACTTTCCTTTCTTAATACGTTTAAGCCCGAAAAAATTATAATAGCCGAAACGGAAATATGGCCAGGACTTATGTCGTTTGCAAAATGTAAAAAAATTAAAGTATATACCGTGAACGGAAGAATATCACCGCATTCTTTTGAAGGATATAAAAAAATAAAATATTTACTCTCTCCCATATTAAATAAGTATGAAAAAATATACATGCAGTCAGAAGATGATAAAAAAAGAATGACAGAAATAGGAGCAGATGAATCAAAAGTTGAAGTCATGGGGAATTTAAAATTTGATATCACTCCAAATTTATCAGAAAAAGAAATAAACAAATTTAAAGAAGAATTAAAAACGGAGAATTACAGAGTATTTATAGCAGCAAGCACTCATAAAGGCGAAGATGAAATTGTATTAAATATGTTTAAAAAACTAAAATCTCAATATCAAGATGCTAAATTGCTTATTGCGCCAAGACATCCTCAAAGATTTGATGAAGTGGCAGGATTAATGGATAATTCAGGCTTAACTTGGGGCAAACGTTCATTAAATTCAAATTTCAATAATTGTGAAATAATAATGCTAGATACAATGGGAGAATTATCAAAGTTATTTTCCGTTTGCTACCTTGCATTTATAGGCGGAAGTTTTTCAAAAACAGGAGGACATAATCCTTTAGAAGCAAATATATGGGGTAAACCTGTTATTTCAGGGCCTTGCACTTTTAATTTTAAAGACGTATATAAAACCGTTACGGGTAAAAAATGCGCAGTTATTGTTAATAATGAAGCTGAATTTTTAAGTGAAGCCGAGTCATTTTATGGAGATACAAATAAATACAGCTTATATTCAAATAGTGCTGAAAAAGTATTTGAAGAAAACAGAGGCGCCATAAATTACGTACTTACAAGGATTTAAAATATTTCATAGAAAATTATTGAAGCACTGACAGACAGATTCAATGATTCCACATTATTTTTCATATCTAATTTCAAATTGTAATCGGCATGTTTTAAAAGCTCATCCGATAAACCTTTTGCCTCAGAACCGAACATAACTATAAATTTATCAAGTTTTTTACAACCGGAGAAAGAAATATTATTCTTTTCAGAAAGTGAAGTTGAAATATATATATAATCTTTTAAAATATTTTTTAAATTATTAATATCAGAGAAACTAAATATCGGGGTTTTTAAAAAGTTTCCCGCACATGAGCGAATAACCTTAGGCGAATATAATTCAACACAATTACCAAGTAAAACAACTGCCTCAACACCAAAAGCCGCAGCACTTCTTATTATGGTGCCCAAATTTCCGGGGTCTGAAATATTTTCAAATAAAGCTATCTTTTTATATTTTATTATGTCCGAATTATTAACAGGCTTTTTTTTTACAACAGCTAATATCTCACATGGAGAAGAAGTTGTTGAAATTTTTTTCATAGTATTTTCATTAACATAAGTAATATTATCAAAATCATATGATTCCGTGTTCAGAGCAAAAATATCAGATATTTCAAATTTAGAGTCATACAATTCTTCAACGGATTTAAAACCCTCTGCAATAAAAAACCCTGATTCATCTCTGTATTTTTTTTGATGAAGTTTAACAATCTCTTTAATTTTATTATTAGAAAGAGTTAAAGTATGCATGCAGCTGCCTGCCATTTCATATAATAATACTTTTCGTAATCATTCATCATGGAAAGTTCCACAAGCTTTATTTCAAAAGGGAATTTAGAAAATGAATGCATAACAATTTTATCATCCTCACTGAGAGCGCAAACGGTATTTTCTAACCTGACACCGCCCCAGCCTTCCTTATAAACTCCCGGTTCAATTGAAAAAACTGTATTTTCAATTATTTTTGTTTTGGAAACAGGTGAACATGAAACCCTCGGAGGATTTTCATGAACTGAAATACCTACACCGTGACCGGTTGCATGGGCAAATTTATAATCTTCTTCGATTGATTTTTCAATAGTTTCTCTTGCTATTTTATCAATATTGAAATAAGACGACTTTTTCGAATATTTTTCATAGTAAGCATTTAAAAAAGCCTTTAAAACAGATGTATAGGCATTTTTTTGTTCTTGAGAAGGTTCCCCTTTAATAAATGTTCTTGTTGTATCGGTAGCATAACCGCCTTCATAATATCCGCCGTAATCCACAAGTAAAAAATCACCGTCATTAACCATTTTTTCTTTAGAGGGTGTCGAATAGTGAATAACGGAAGAATTTGCACCCGAAGCAACGATGGGTTTAAAACTTAACGATAATGCCCCGTTTTCCTTCATTGCTTTAACAAGTGCCTCATAATAGTCATACTCTGAGTATACTTTATCCGATTTTATCATATTATTTATAACTTTAAGCGCATTATCACTGCGTTCAAAGCATTTTTCCAAATGTTCCAACTCTTTATCATTTTTTACGGTCTTAAATAAATTTACATGAGAGGGTAATATTTTATTGGATTTATTTATTAAATTATAATCGTATATACTTAATTGGTTTTCATCTATATATATTTGCGAATTTGAAATACCTGAAATATTATTATCAAACTCAGACAAAGGATAAACACTGAAATAAGAACCGATTTCAGGCAGTACACAATCACAAAAGAGCTTAACTCCCTCTTCATTAATTACTGCCTTTGCCGGAAAAATTGAACTGTAGTTAAAGCTGTATGACCTTAAATTAGTCAGATATGCAATATCTTCAAGTGCGCTTACCAAGATATTAAATTTATCGGAAGGTACACATTGCTTAATAAGTTCAAATTTTTCATTCGGTGACATTCCGGCAATTTTAATATCAACACTGAAAATATCGTAGTTTATTTTTTTTATCGAATTACTTTCATATTCAATAACAGGGTCAATATCTATCAGTTTTGGAACTGAATTTTTTTGTTTTAAAGCAGCAGCTAATATGTCATAAAATTTCTTTGGTGTTTTCTTTGAAATAACTCCGATTTTAGAATAAGGTAAAATTTTATCAACTAAACAGCTAATATAACTGCCGCTTAAAGGAATTTTAACCACTTCGGTATAATTCTTATCAACCTGATAGTCAGCTTGCTCATGATATCTTGTATCAACAAACAAATAAATTTTTTCGTTTGTAAAAAGAACATCTCCGGTTGAGCCTGTAAAATCGGTAACATAATATCGGGAGTTCAATTCCAAAAGATTATACTCCACTAAAAATTCATTAGTAGAATTAATAATTAATCCGTCCAAATCATTTTTTATAAGATAATTTCTTAAATAATTTATTAATTCCGTGTCCATCAGTCTTGTTTATCTGTTAAATATATTAAATGATAACCGAATTGAGTTTTAATCGGATTTGAAACTTCACCCACATTCATAGAAAAAGCGGCATCTTCAAATTCTTTAACCATCTGACCTTTTGAAAAATAGCCTAAATCTCCGCCATTTTGTTTTGACGGACATAATGAAGCTTCCATTGCCGCCTTGGCAAAATCTTTTCCTTCATTTATTTCCTTTTTTAATTTTAATGCTTCTTCTTCAGTTTTTACCAGTATATGACTGGCTTTTACGAATGTAGCCATAATAACTCCTTTTTTATGCAGTATATCATAATAATTGAAAAATTTAAATTAATTTTATGAGAAGGAAACACATATAAAACAATAGGGTGTTATTCAAAATAATAAATAACACCCTAAAATTACATTAAAATTTATACTATTCTTCTTTTTTAAAATGATCTACAATCGCATCTTTTGCTGCTTTTGCTGCTTTTTCTGCACCCACAAATGGTCCAATTACATCTTTAATATTATCTTTTACTGCATCAACAGCATCTCCGATATTAAGTGAACCGCCTTCAAGAACTGTATTCATTGCTTTTGCATAATCATCAATAAGAGTTACATCTTCAAAAATAGAAATAGCCTTATCTTTGATTTTGTCGCCGACACCTTCCTCCTGTTTTACACCCGGTTTAAGCTCAGCTGCTTTTTGTGATACGTCGTTAACGTTTGGGTTAAATTCTACCATAATTTCTCCTTTCATACTCTGTACAAGTGTATTATCGGCGGGGGGGGGGAACTTTAGTATTAATTTGAATATTTTTACATATCTTTACAAAAACAATAAATTTTAATTTTTAATGAATTGTATTTAATCCAATTTTGATGCGTAAATTAAACATTTTAAATAATTTTTTATTTAACAAAATTTAATATTATAAAATTAAAAGCAATTTTTATTTCTCAGCATCATTTAATAACTTATGTTAGTAAAAAGTGTAAATTTACCCATACCAAATATCACAAAAATTAACCAAAGTTCCGTATCTTATGACAGAAATAGCTTGAATGCCGAAAGAAACGGACAATTAAACCGTGATGTTTTTGAAATCAGGAATCCCCAAAATATTACTACCCCCATGACAAAAAGAAATATATTGATGGATTCTTTTGATTCAATAATGAAAGCAGAAAAAAGATTCAGTATTGAAGATTATAAAAAATTAAGCCGGAGAGAAAAAGACTTTTACAGAAAAATATGTAATTATATTGATTCGGATATAAGTAGAATTACCAATGAAAATATAATACTTGCTGAATCAATAAAAAATGATTTAGATGAAAAATACGGTAAAAATAATTATGTATTTATTTCTCTCGGAACTTCACCTGCCGCAATAGGCAGATATCTTGAATTAAACGGAATTGAAACAAAATATCTTCCGCTTTCGGAATTAAAATTTGCCAATGAAAATGAAATAGCAAAAAAAGAAAAATATAATAACTATAAAAAATTCTTAGACAGTCAAAATCTTACAAAAGAAATAATAGATTCATCCGATAAAAAATATGTTGTGTTTGATTTTGCAAACACGGGTCGTTCTATGCAAGTATTTGAAAGATTAATGAAAGAAGTCTTTGATTTAGACAGTGATAATATTGAATATAAACTTATTAGAAGGTGTATTTGCCCAAGAAATATTTGTGATGAAATAATAACAAATCATTTATTTCATTGCGAAATAGAACCCTATACCGGCATTCCTCATTTACCGTTCCATGAAATAGAGAAAATAAATGAAATTTCAGATACGGATAAATATTGCTCACGTACATCAAATATGTTTAGTTTTATGCTTATGGATTATTTGGCAAAAAAAGGTAAAATAAAATAATTCCGATTTATAAATACGGAATAATAAATCATGTTTAAAGTATAATAACTGGTATGAAGAAATTATATATAGAAACACTGGGATGCCAGATGAATAAATCTGATTCGGAGAGAATATCGGGGATACTCTCTCACTTTGGTTATGAAGAAACAGACAAGGAAAAAGAAGCAGATTTATTAATAATTAATACCTGCAGTATAAGACAGCTGTCGGAAGATAAAGCATACAGTAAATTAGGGGTGTGGGGCAAAAGAAAAAGAAATAATCCGAATATAAAAATAGGGATATGCGGGTGCGTAGCACAGCAAGATAAAGATAAAGTAAGAAAAAGAGCACCTTATGTCGATTTAGTTTTTGGTACTCACAATATATATGAACTTCCCAATTTAATAAAAAGAATTGAAAATAACGAAAAAATCTGTGCAATAAAAAATACACCCGTCATCTGCGACCAAAATAATTTTAAAATAGAAAGAAAAGATTCGGTAAACGCTTGGATACCTATTATTGAAGGCTGCAACAATTTTTGCACTTACTGTGTGGTTCCGTTTACAAGAGGAAGAGAACGTTCAAGAGATATGAACGAAATCGTAAAGGAAGCCGAAAATATTATCAAAGAAGGATTTAAGGAAATTACTCTTTTAGGTCAAAATGTAGACAGCTACGGAAAAGATTTAAACGATAAAAATATAACATTAGCTAATCTATTGAGAAAATTAAATAAACTCAAGGGAGATTTCAGGATAAGATTTGTGACCTCATACCCTTCTGATATCACTGATGATTTAATAAATGCGGCAGATGAATGCGAAAAAGTATGCAAATATTTTCACATTCCTATGCAGTCAGGGAATTCAAGAATTTTAAAGGAAATGAACAGGCGCTACACGAAAGAAGAATATTATGCAATCGTAAAAAAAATAAGAGAAAGATTTCCTCTTGTTACCATAACAAGTGATTTTATAGCGGGATTCCCCGGAGAAACGGAAGAAGAATTTCAGGATACACTTAGTGCCATAGATGAACTTGAACTTGATTATTCAAATACGGCGGCATATTCTCCCAGAGAATTCACAAAAGCAGGTAAAATGACGGATAAATTTATACCCGAAAATATAAAATATGAAAGACTTGAACGACTCAATGAAAAAAACAAAGAGGCATGCATTAAATCAAACAAAAAGTTTATAGGAAAAATTTTAAATGTATTGGTTGAAAATATAACTCTTAAAAACGGGAAAAGAATTTTAAATGCAAGGGCAGGAAATAATAAAATAGTACATTTTGAAGATAATTCAAAAAATATAGGCGACTTTACAAACGTTAAAATAACAAAAGCACAAACATGGTGCCTATACGGCGAACCTGCCGATTAATTTTTTATTTTAATATTATCGTGATAATCTGATTATATGAATAAATTTAGAAAAATAATTTTTATACTTATTATAGTTTTACTGATAACGGTATCTTGCTTCAGAATTGATAAAAACGAAGAAGTAACGGTAAATAAAAGCGATAATACGAATACAAATGAAGAATACAAATTAAAAGAATATATGCCGTATTCAACGCAAGAATATAACGGGACAGAATACAGAATGTCACGTTCCCCCGACGGAGTATACGGAGGTCAAATAATAACCTCGACAATAGGAGAAGGACCTAAAACCTTTAATCCTTGGACATCAAAAGATGCCACATCATCTCAAATTGCCGATATAATGTATGATTCACTATTTTCTACCGATGCAGAAACCGGGGAAGTAATACCGTATCTTGCAAAAGAAATGAAAGTATCCGAGAATCAAAAAATATATACAATAAAGCTTCGTAAAGGAGTAAAATGGTCTGACGGAAAAGAAATTACGGCAGATGATGTTGTATTTACATGGAATGATATTATTCTTGCAGGTTACGGCAATACCTCCCTGAGAGATTCGGTATTAATCGACGGAGAATATCCTAAAGTAAAGAAACTTGATAAATATACAGTTGAATTTAGTATAAAAAAACCGTTTGCCCCTTTCCAGCGTTTTGTCGGAACACAAATAGCTCCTAAACACGTATTTGAAAATGTCGTAAAAAAGGGGAAAAGATATTTTGATAATTACCTTTCAACAACAATTAATCCTAAGGATATTGTATACTCAGGAGCTTTTGTTATTGATGAATACGTTCCTGCTCAAAGAGTGGTAATGAAAAGAAATCCCAATTACTATGCAATGGATTCGGGGAAAAAATTACTTCCTTATATTGATAAATATATCATTTTAATTGTGGGAGATTTAAATAATGAAATGCTCAAGTTTGAAGCCGGAGAACTTGATGTAATATCTGTTAGGGGGAAAGATTTACCCTCTTTTAAACAAAAAGAAAAGAAATCCGATTTTAAGTTATACAATTTAGGCCCGAATACGGGAACAATGTTTCTCGCCTTTAATTTAAATACAAGAAAAAATAAAGACGGAAAATACTATGTATCACCGATTAAACAAAAATGGTTTAACGATTTAAACTTTAGAACGGCAATAGATTATGCTATAGACAGAAAAGCAATGGTATACAACGTCGCAAACGGAGCAGCGCAGCCATTATTTACGGCTGAATCTTTATCCTCCATATTTTTAAATGAGAAGCTTGCGTCGGGGCATGAACGAAATATTGAATATGCAAAATCACTTTTAAAAGAATCAGGTTTTTATCTTGACAAAAATAATATATTACACGACAAAGAAGGTAATACGGTAGAATTTGATTTACTGACGAATGCGGGACAAACTGAGCGTGAAGCCTCCGGAGTAATGGTTAAAGAAGATTTAAAAGAGCTTGGAATAAAAGTTAACTTTAAACCTATAGAATTTAACTCATTAGTGAGTAAATTAATGACAACATACGATTGGGATATGGTTTTAATGGGGTTAACCGGAAGTCCTCTCGAGCCTCACAGCGGGAAAAACGTATGGAGTTCAACAGGACATCTTCATCTTTTTAATATGAGAAATCAAGATGAGAAAGCAAATGATATTCTGCCTTGGGAAAAAGAGCTTGACGAAATAATAGAGCAAGGAGCTTTAGAGCTTGATTTTGATAAGCGAAAACTTATTTACGATAAATATCAACAAATAATATATGATGAAAGACCTATTATATATTTATATTCTCCTTTGACAATAACGGCGGTAAGAAATAAAATCAAAAATCTTCATCCGACTCCGTTAGGAGGGGTGCTAAACAATCTTGATGAACTGTATATTAAGAATTAACTTCCTTTTTCTTTGTAATGGAAGGCGGCTGAATATATAACGGCTTTAATTTTGCCCAGTAAAATTCATTATCCTTTTCATTCCTTAATTTTTCTTCAGTTAACTGAGCCAAATACAAGCCTAACTGCGAATCATTTTGAGTATATAAAGTTGATTCCGTATTATTTTCTTTTAAATATTCATAAATACTATTATCAGTTATTATTATTTTATTCTGATTTTTTAAATTAAGAAGAGAATCCTTATCTCTTAATTCAGGCAAAACAAAAGAATTTTCATAATAATAAACCTTATTTTTTCTTGCATCAAGCACGCAAACAGTATTTAAAGGATTAGAACTTAATTTTTGAAGCAGTTCCAAAGAATTAACCC
Source organism: Candidatus Gastranaerophilales bacterium (assembly GCA_947589115.1). Taxonomy (GTDB): domain Bacteria; phylum Cyanobacteriota; class Vampirovibrionia; order Gastranaerophilales; family Gastranaerophilaceae; genus Avigastranaerophilus. The sequence continues at coordinate 12,671 of CANPZP010000019.1, forward strand.
CGACCAATTTTATATCAGCCTGCTGTGCCAAAACCCTTGCAACTGTAATCCCTACTCTGATTCCGGTAAAACTTCCCGGCCCTTCATTTACACCAATAACATTAATATCTTGAATACTTAATGAATTACTTTTTAAAATATTTCTTATTTCAGGTATTAAATAAACACTGTGATAATTTGAAGAATCACTTTCAATGATTTTATTCTCTAATACTTCATTATCTTTTTTTAAAACTATATATGTTTTATCAAAACAAGTATCAAAAGCAAGTATATTCATAGTGAAATCCTTCTTAAAACTTCCTCCGATTTTTTGCCGAAAGAATTAAAAATAAATTCCCTTTGATTTTCATCAATATAAATAATATTAATTTCAATTCTGTCAAACGGTAAAGGTATACTATGAAACTCCGCCCATTCAACAAAAGTTAAAATTTTTCCTTCCGAATATTCATCAAGTTCATTAATAATAGTACTAACCCCTTCATGTTCAAGTCTGTACAAATCAAAATGATATACAGGCATTTTACCTGATTTGTATTCATTAAGTATGACAAAACTGGGACTCGTTACTTTTTCTTTAACTTCCAAATACTTGCAAACAAGTCTTGTAAAAGCAGTTTTGCCTGAGCCTACATCTCCGTACAGGCAAACAAAAGCGCCGTAATTTATAACGGCGTCTGCAAATTTTTTGCTGAGGGCTTCAGTATCCTCAAGGTTTTTACACAGATATTTAATACTCATCAGAATATATCTCCTACCCCAAAAGAGAATGCCCCGCGTCTGTTTCCGTCCCCAACATTTGTAAACGGAATACCATAGTCTATGGACAAAGGCCCTACCCCGGGAATAAAGAGTTTGATTCCGACACCGCCTGCTATACCGTATTCCGGTCTGTTATACAATTTATTGGTAATTGAACCGTTATATAACTGACCTGCATCAACAAATAATGATAACTTAATATTATCTAAGAATTTAGCTTTTTCAATTCGGTCTAAGAAGAAGAACGGAGTAGTTAATTCGGCAGACCCCATCATAAATCCTTCACCGGTACCTATTGTACTCATTCTGTAACCTCTTACGGTATAAGGGCCGCCTAAACTGTATGCCATAACTTCAGGCATATCGCCGTGAATCTTTCCTGCCGCCCTTGCCAATAATGAAAATGAAGATTTTTTCATAACGGGGAAATATTTCTTTATACCGCCTGATAATGTAGCGTGGGTATAATCAAAATCAGAGAAATTTAAATTTTCATTATACCTTAAAGTAGCAAGCACACCATTTCTTGGATTCAGAACATTATCTCTTGTATCATAAACCAAACTTGGCCCCAAAGTAAAATATGTACCGCCCTGCAGCTGCTTTGAACGTTCGGAAATAGGAATATTATGCTGGCGGTATAAAGAAGCAATTTTATTATAATCACCTTCTTTTACTTTAATGTACTCTCCCCCGAATTTCATAGAAGCAAGTAAATTTTTATAGGTTTTAAAAGGTCTTGATAAAACCACTTCAGCACCATAACGACGTTCAACCGACAGAGGAACTTGGTAGCTGCCGAAATCACGACCAAAGGCTTTTACAAGTAATGAATTATCCGACCCTCTTAATCTGGGTTCAAAAAAGCTTACTTCTGCCTGTAAATTAGCATGGTCAAGCGTTGAACTGTCAGACATTATAACACCGGTACCTGCCATAAAGTTAATTCCGACTCTTTGTCCATTTCCCAAAAAGTTATTTTCAACAAACCCGGCCTGTCCGAATAAACCGGTTGCCGTATCCAAACCTCCGCCTAATGATATCGTTCCTGTCCTTTGTTCTTCTAAGACAATCGTTATATCATATAAATTCGGATTCTCCGGACATTTTTCTATCTGTCTGTTTACATCTTTAAATGCCTGAGTTGAATACAATCTTGTTAAATCGGCTTTAAGTGTATTTTCATTATATACACTTCCCGGAGTGGAAAGAATATTTCTTTCTATAACAAAATCTTTAGTCTTTTTATTTCCCTTAAAAGATATAGAATTAATAATACCTTCATCAATCTTAATATTTACACACCCGTCAGGGTCATCCTGCATATCGGATACCCTTGCCAATACGTATCCCTTTGATTCATACAACTCTTCAATTTTAGAAACCGCATCACCCAAAGTTTTAAGATTCTGAGGCTGACCTTCCAAGTCACTTATTAAATCCAATATTTCACCCGTTGAAACAACACTGTTTCCCGAAACGGCAAAACCTGTTATAGGTATATTTTCTTCAAGATATATCCTTAATGTTAAAGAATCAGGGTCGGTAGGTATAGGTATTGCCTTCATCTTCTCGGAAAAATATCCCGTCTTATATATTGCTTTTAAATTCTGCTGTACTAATTCCTTACTGTATTTATCTCCGATTTGCATATTCATTACTTTTACAATATCGGAATCGTTAATTAAATGATTACCTTCAAATTCTATTTGAGTAATCTTAGACCCTTCGGATATCTCTGAAGTAATACTCTCTTCTTCGACAGCAAATACTGCATGTCCCAAAAATGACACACATATTAACATTACACTCGAAACTAATTGTCTTACAATACTTCTCATTACCTATCCAAGATTATCTAAAAAAATTATAACATATATATAAAAAGATACCAAAAGAGTAACGGATTAAATACACGAAAAAGGAGGAATTTTATTTCCTCCTTTTATTTTATTTTCAAATATTTTATTTAAATTATCCTTGAATACCCGAGAATTTAGGTGTTGCTCTGTCAATACATTGACCTTCAGCCTGTTCACAAGCTTCTAATTGTTTTTGCAGCGTTGTTACTTGAGTATCAAGTCGTTTAACTTCCATTTCAATTGCATTCTCTTTTATTGAAACTTCATATATTTTTCTGTTAATCTCATCAACTTCAGCTTCAAAACTCTCTTCTTTTGCTTTAATTTGATTGTTAATTGAATCTCTTTGCGCAGTATCACTTGTTTCTGAAAGCTGCTTGTATAAATCTGCCAATTCCTGAGATTGTGACACATTCATACTGGTCAATTGTTGTTGTAGATTTTGATTTCCTGTCGCAAGATTAAATTGTTCATTAGACCTTTGAGTTTGCTGCAATTGTGCATTATTTAACTCTCCGTCCAAAACCAATTTTCTTGATGCAAATAAAGCGTATCCCATCCTTTTATCCTCTTATATGTTTCTTATATACATGAAAACTTTTTGTTTAAAATTCATGACATTTTTTAATTAAATTGTTAACAATTTGTTACAATTTAAGTGAGAATAATAAATTATTATAGTTAACGCACTGAGAGCAAAATTCGGTTTCCAAATAACTTTTAGAGGAAAAATCACTCATATCTGAACCGCATTTTCCCCTATTATCTTCACACAATAACGGACAGGTAAATACACCGTTTATGGTTAATGTCCTTCCTAAGGCACATTCCGTATTTAAATTATCAAAATCAGTATCCGGTTTTATTTCCAGTCGTTTATTTTTATCCAATAAAGGAATTATTTTAAAATTTAAATCAGATGTTTCAAAATTAATTGAATCACACAGTTCTTTAAAATTATTTTTTAATTCATTTTCCGGCATGGAATAATGATTAACAATCGCCAATATAGGATTAAAATCATATTTAATAAGACTTTGTATTGCATGCACGGCTTTACGATATGAACCTCTTCCTCTTATTAAATCATTTTCTTTTTCAATATAATGATCAATACTAATCATAAATACTATTTCATTACCCAAATTATTTTCTTCTTCGACTTTGCGTAAAAATCTTGCTTTCTTATCATTTATATTTAATGCATTAGTATGTATAATAACGGAAGAATATTTAAGACAAAGCCTTAAAATATGGTTAAAATCAGGATGAAGCATAGGTTCTGCACCTGTTAAATGTATATATTGAAGGTTAGTTCTGTCTGTTGTATTTAATGTTTGTTTTATTTTATCAATCGGAATAAAATCTTTAATCTTTTTATCCTTAAAATCTATATAACAATGTTTGCATCTTAAATTGCAGTTTTGAGCAGTCATCTCAATAAACAAATTTTCAAGTTTTCTCATAGTCACACATGGTGCTTTAATAATTGTCTTATTCATAAATAAATCCTCTTTCATCAATGATTATTCATTTTATGTATCATTAATTTTTTACCGAATAAATTAGACACACGTATATAATCTTAAAAAAAATTACTAATACACTCGGAGTATATTTTTAAAGATTTATCTTTAATATCCGAATAAGAAATCAAGGAGGTTTTATATATGGCACATATTATCGAAAACTTAAACGGAAGAAGAAACATAAAACTTAACACTGAGGATATCTTAAATATTGTAAGAGAATATCAAAATATAACAACAGGCTCATATACATACAGTGAGATAAGAGAAAAGCTTGAAAAATTTGAACTGTTTTTGCCCGAAGAATAAATAATTCAATAAATTATTTTTAAGCTATCATGTATATATGAAATTTCAAAGATTATCAAACATAAATACAAAACGAGATGCTTGGGTTGAAGTAAATCTGGATGCAATAGAAAAGAATATCCTTGAACTTAAGAAGTATGTAAAAAAAGATTCAAAGATATTGGCGGTTGTAAAAGCCGATGCATACGGGCATGGCAGTTCAATGATTGCACCGACTCTTATTGCCTCAGGGGTGGATTATCTGGGTGTCGCATCTGTTGATGAAGGAATGGAGCTTAGAAATAATAAATTTACTCTCCCTATATTGGTTTTAGGGGCAGCACCCGTATGGGCATTCGATTATGCCGCTCAAAATAATATTGAATTATCAGTATTCTTACAAAATCATATTGACGCTTCAGAGCTAACATATAAAAAAACGGGACTAAAAACAAAGGCTCATATCAAACTCGATACGGGCATGAACAGAATCGGAGTCCGAAAAGAAGAAGCAATTGATTTTATAAAAAGGATTCAAAATACTGAATCTATTGATTTAAAAGGCATATTTACTCATTTTGCATGCGCTGAAGATGAGGAAAAAACAAAAAAACAGCTTGAAATATGGGATAATATTATAAGCAATGTTAATACCGAAGGTCTTTTATTGCACTGTTTTAATACCGCAGCCGCAATAGCGGGATATAAAGAAGAAAGATACAATATGGTCAGGCTTGGATTAGCTTTATACGGGCTTCTTCCCGACTTACCGCCTTTCGCTGAAAAAATACCTGAATTATGCCCCGCAATGAATATAAAAGGAAGAATAACAAATATACACTGCGCACATAAAAATTCAGGTGTCAGCTATTCATATACCTATATTACGGAAAAAGAAACCAAAATTGCCACTATTCCCATAGGATATGCAGACGGTGTTGACAGAAGGCTGTCAAATAAAATATACGGCATACTTAACGGAGTTAAAGTTAAGCAAATCGGTAATATCACAATGGACCAAATGATGTTTGATATTACGGGAGTTAATGCAAAAGAAGGTGATATTATCACCCTTATAGGAGAAGATATTTCAATTAATGATTGGGCAAAAATTTTGGGCACAATTAATTATGAACTTACTTGCAGAATGAAAACAAGATTATCAAGAGTTTATACCCGCTAAAGATTTTCAACTTTACTTCCGACAGTAAAATTTTCTTTATTTACTTCTCTTATAAAAGCGTTCCAAGCATTATAGTAATCAGCTAAAGCATACGTATGGGCAACACTAATCATTTTGTATGATTCTTCCATAGTTATTAATGTAGTTAAATTTATCTTACCGCTGTTATAGTTTTTTCTGGATTCTTGTATTAATTTTTCCGAATTTGGAATTAAATTTTTATTATAATTATTTATTGTAAGCTTCGCCAGAATAAATTTATCGTAAGTTTTCCTTAAATTATTAATTGCTTTATTCTCAACCGATGAATAATTAATACGAGCTTGCTCAAGTTTAAGCTCGGAAGCTTTAATTTCAGGTTTATAATTATAAAGGACGGGAATATTAACAAGATTAGCACCGACAAAAGCTCCGTGTTTAAATGAACCGTCCCCCGATTGCCCCGGATTTTGATATGCATATCCTCCCGTCAATTCAACATCAGGCACTTTTTTTCTGATTGTATTTTTTAATTCCTTTTCCGCCACATCTATATCTTGAAGTGCTATTTTAATATCGTATCTGTTTTCTATTGCTTCATTTGAAATATCATCAAATTCCGGCAGTTCATCATCACAATCGGGAATCAACAAAGGTTTATAATCAGGTGTAAAACTATCTTCAACAGTATCATAAAACCCATCAGGAGAATTAATTACCTTATTAAATTCATAAAGCGCCGTTTTAACTTCATACTTTGCAGAGTTTACTTCAGTAATAATTTGATTTAAAAGCAATTGTGCTTGTAAAACATCTATTTGAGTAACTTCTTTTGTTTTATATTTTTCCTGAACTTGAAGTAATAATTTATTTAAAATCTTTTCTTGCTCCCTGATAGTATTTAAAACTGATTTTCTCGCAAGTAAGTTAGTATATGCTTCTCTTACATCCATCTTTAAATCAAATTCAAGATACATTGCTTCCGTCAGGGCAATTTCATAGTTAGCCTGCGCAATTTCTTTTCTGGGATTTCTTTTTGCTATTTCAATCAACTGTGAAATTCCGGCCTGCTGAGGATTCCCTTTTCCTGCATTTCCCATATTATAAAATACCCCGGCTCCGGGATTTTGAAGTTTATTAGCTGATTTAATATTATTTTCTTCTATAAAAATATTTAGTCTGGAAGAAAGTATATCCAGATTGTTTTTTGATGCAATATCTACTGCTTCATTTATGGTTATTTTCTTTGTATCAACTATTCCAAACGCAAAATTTTGAAATAAAAAAAGTAATAAAATTATTATAATTTGTTTCATATTTTTATTATAAAACGAATATTTTTTTAAAAAAGCATATATTTTGGAGTAAATTTACACTAAAAATTATAAAAAATTACAAAAACCAACATATTTTTATTAATTTTTAAAATTTTTATTATAAAAAACTAAAATATTGAGTGTAAAAAATACAATTTTAATAAAAAATATATGAATTTTTAAAAAAAACTTTAAAAAAGTATGGACAAATACTCAAAAAAGGTATAAAATAATAAAAGAAAAGAGAGGTTTGTATGAATGTTTCTGCGGTCGGTTTTTTGTTTCAAGATACAATAAAAACAAAGGGGTTATTAAAAGGAAAAAATTATACCTGTACCATTCATAAACTTATTCCTAACGGAAATTATACAAGAAATATATCTACGGCTCCGATTATAGAGGAGTCCGTTCAGGATATTGTCAGCCCTGAAATCGCATTAGCTGATATCAAACAAGCTCTTTCACGTGTATACACAAAAAAAGTTCCCGGCTCTAATCGTTCTAATGAGTCTAAATTTATAGGTGCAACAATCAAAGACGGAATTAAAGAAACAGAAGTTCATTCCTTTTTCTTTGACAAGCTTTTTGCAATAAGAACGAAAGATGAGTTAGGAAAAAATCATTTCAGATTTTCGTCAAGGGAAAATACTCAAAAAATTCTTGCTAATAATTTAAATTTCGCCGTTTAAATATTTGAAAACACGGTGTAATATATAAATAAACCGGTCAGGACTAAAATTGCTCCTGATATTTTCATTAAAATACCGGTGTATTTTGCAAGTTTACTCATATTTTTAAGGGTAGAAGTAAACAGGGCAAAAAATATAATAATTGCGCACTGTCCCAAAGCAAAAGAAAACAACAAGGCTACGGAAAAAAGAATATTTGTTGAAACAGCCGCTATTGCCATAATACTAGCCAATATCGGCGAAGAGCAAGGGCTTGAAGCAAGCGCAAAAAATGCACCTACTATAAACGGGAATAAAAAGAGTCCGCCGGTTTTATTTTGGGGCATTTTTTTTACTATTGACGGAAATTGTATATCCAAAAAACCGAGTAAATTTAACCCGAGGATAATAATTACCGAAGCAAATATTAATATTAACTTGGGTGAAGCAATACCCGTAAATGCTCTTCCTGATAATGCGCATATTACCCCAATTATACTCAATACTATAGACAATCCGAATGAAAATGAAAGCATTTGAATAAATAATTTTTTATTGCTTTCTCTTGAGTATCCTCCGACGTATCCTATTATTAAAGGAAGTATACCAAGACTGCAAGGTGATAAAGATGCTACAATCCCTGCCAAAAATGCAATTATTAATACTAAAGGTGCAATCATGCCTGTATTTGATGAATACATTGAAAATGCATGAACGAGATTATCCATTTATAGCTTCCTCTATTTCTTTTATCAGTTCTTCTTTAGGTATAAATCCTTCCAATTTATTTGTTTCATTTCCGTTTTCATCTAAAAATATTAAGGTCGGAACTAACACAACGTGATATTTTTTTATATAATGCTGTACTTTTCTGTTCTTGTCTAATGCATTTATGCCTACAAAATTTATTTTTCCCTGATATTGCGGTTCTACTTCTTTTAAAATCCCCTTCATTTTTTGGCAGTCAATACACATAGAGGACGTAAATGTCATTAATGTCGGGATGTTGCTTTCTTTTGCCATTGCACTTATATCTGCCGCTTTTCTGCTCATTATTGAGTATATCATTACCGGCAAAATTAAAATTAATAAAATAGTTATTATGTTTTTCATTATATTTCCTCCCGAAAATACATTACAATAAGTTAGTATAAACTAAATTCTCTAAATAGGTATAATTTTAATATTACATTCCTAATAAATTTGTGTATAATAATAGTTATGAAAAAGTTTTTCTGTTTTGTTAAAAAGTTTAACTTAATTTATTTTTTTATAATTTTAACTATCCTGTTAATATGTTTTCAAAAGTATAAATATAATATATATTCACCATACTCTGATATCGGAAGAGAGTTTTATATTAACTGTCAGTCATTAAATAATGAACCGTTATATTCGGGTATTTTTAATGTGTATGCTCCATTAGGATATCAAATCAATAATTTAATAACTCGTTTATTTTCAGACAGTTTAAATACATTTTATTCTATAGGATTAATTTTAAGTTTATTAATATTAACGGGTATATTTCTGATAAGTGAAAAATTTACAGGCAAGGCAGCAGCACTTGCAATATCAGTTTTAATTATACCGACTTGTATTTTTTATCCTTCCGTATCTAATTGGATAACTCCATATTCATATTCCGTTTTATACGCTTTATCAGGTTTTATCTGGTCATTATATTTTCTTATAAAATATACGGATGAAGAAAAAGATAAATATCTTATACTTTCTTGTTTAAGTTCAGGTTTCAGTTTAGCTTCAAAATACGAATACGGTTTAATTTTATTAGTTATATTCGGAGTAATTATTTATAAAAGACCGTCAAAATCCGTCATAATTAAATCTTTAGAAGCTTTAATTTTATTTCCTCTGCTAAGTATAATAATACTATTTATCACAAAGAGCGGGTTATACGGAATAATTGAATCAATAAATTATATGAAAGGATTGGCTTGGTCATATAGTGCAAAGTATTTTTATTATTATAACGGATTTATACCTTCACAAGGAGCATTTAAAAATGCTGTTGTTTCGCTATATAAAGATTTTTACTATATTATTGAAAATATAGAAAGGTATAATCATAATAATCCTCTCACAAACATTCAGCCTAATTCTCAATCCTTTTTGTGGATAGGATACTCAATAATTATAATAAATATTATATTAATTATTAAGGCACTTGTTAAAAGAAAAAATTATACAAAAGATGATATTTTGCTGTTAATACTATGTCTTGCAGCTATAGCGGGCAGTATAAAATGTATTTTCGCTGTTAATTTTGAAATATACGGAACATTCTTTTTCCCGATATTATTAATTGCTTTTATATCATTTTTAAACAGTTTTCGATTATTGAAAATATTTAAAAGAATAATTATTTTAATATTATTTTCGATTTCATTTTTTTATTTTACGGATAACAGTCAAATAATAAAATCTTATAATTTAAAAGAAATATCAACACCAAAAGGGATTATAAAAGTAAAATCCGTTTATTATGAATCAACGATGAAGCTTATTAACTATATACAACTAAATACAAAAGAAGGAGATAAGATTCTGGTAATTCCTGAAGGCGCAATTATAAATTATTTATTAAACCGAATATCGGACAATAAACTATACTACTTAATTCCTCCCAATTGTGAAATATTTTCGGATAAATATATTATAAACAGATTATCAATGTTTCCTCCTGACAAAATCATAATATCAAATATAATGTATAGAGATTTCAATCAAACGTCATTTATAAATTCATGGGGAGAAAATATTTATAAATATATTGAAAGTAATTACCGTATGGAAAAAATTATAGGAGAAGATATGCGGTTTTACATATATTCAAAAGATATTAATCAAGAGATTGAAGAGAATCAGATTCATTTAAAGTAGTTTTTAAATATCTTTTCAAAGAAGGAGGGTAATCCTTTTCAGAATGTTCATTAGTATAGTTTTGAGCCTCAGCTCTTGCCGTTTCAAGTATTGGTAAATCTTTTGTTAAATCGGCCAATTTTAACTCAACAATACCTGATTGTCTAAATCCTAAAAATTCTCCCGGCCCTCTTATTTCCAAATCTTTTTCAGCAATTATAAAACCGTCATTTGTCTGAGTCAAAATATTCAATCTGTACTGAGTTTCCTCATTCGAAGAAGAAGAAACCAATACACAATAGGACTGAGCATCTCCTCTTCCTACTCTGCCTCTTAATTGATGCAGCTGGGATAATCCGAATCTTTCTGCGTTTTCAATTACTATTACGGTTGCGTTAGGTACATCAACACCGACTTCCACAACAGTTGTTGAAACAAGAACATCATAAACTTTATTTTTAAAATCGGTCATAACCTTATCTTTTTCATCTGGCTTCATTTTCCCGTGTAAAAGTCCTACATTTAAGTCAGAGAAATAACCTTTTTGTAATTCTTCTGCTTCTTTTGTTGCGGCTTTTGCAGATAATGATTCTGATTCATCAATAAGAGGGAAAACTATATATGCCTGATGTCCTTTTTCTATTTCTTTTTTAATAAGTTTTAATGCTTCTTTTCTTTTTGACAAAGGTATTAAAGTTGTTTTAACCGGTTTTCTTCCCTTGGGAAGTTCATCTATTATTGTCAAATCCAAATCTCCGTGCACGGTAAGTGCAAGAGTCCTGGGTATGGGAGTAGCTGTCATTGTCAATACTTGCGGAACCGCAGCTTTATTCTTTAACAGATTTCTTTGATTTACACCAAACCTGTGCTGTTCATCTATTACCAATGCACCTAAATTTTTAAATTCTATATTATCTTGTATTAAAGAGTGAGTACCTATAGCAATATTAATTTGTCCATTTCTCAAATCTTTTTCCAGTTTAGATTTTAGTTTTTTGGAATTAGAAGATGTAAATAAAGCTACATTTAAGCCAAGAGGTGCAAGCCATTTAACAAAATTATTAAAATGCTGCTGTGCCAGTATTTCGGTAGGCGCCATAATTGCTGTCTGATATCCGTTTTCTATTGCAGCTAAAAGCATTATACAAGCTACCACTGTTTTACCGCTTCCTACATCACCTTGTAAAAGTCTTTGCATGGGTTTATCAGAATTTATATCATTCAATATTTCGTTTATTGCTCTTTTTTGTGCATCGGTTAATTTAAACGGAAGATTCTTAATAAAAGTTTGTACGAGTCCGTTATCTTTTATATGTATTGCTTTTGTATTATATGTTTTTTGATTCTTTTTTCTGAGTGAAAACATTTTCATCTGAAGAAGAAAAAATTCCTCAAATACAAGAGTAAATCTGGCTTTTTGAAGCATTTCATTATCCGGCGGAAAATGAATAACATTTATGGCATCTTTTTTATTCATCATGGAATAATTATCAATTATTTCATCAGGCATCAGGTTTTCAATTTTATTAGAATAAAGTTCAAGTGCATTACTTATGGCTTTTCTGAGCGCTTTAATGTTAAGATTTTCAACCAAAGGGTAAATCGGAACAATTCTGCCTAAATTTAAATTTTCTGACTCAAAATTATCTTCACTTATTATTTGATGCTGAGGATTGTCTATTGTTAATTTTCTGCTGTAATTATCAAATTTAACTTTACCTGACAGTATTATTCCGGCACCTTTAGGAAACTGCGATTTATATCTTTCTATTGCAAATTTATTTATTTTGGCATAGAAATAGCATAGCTCCAAAGAACCTGTATTATCTTTTACCGTTACTTTAAGCACGGTTAAATTTTTCTTTGTCGTAAAAGAAGAAACAGATGTTATTTGACCTAATACCGTAACATCTTCTCCTATTGTAAGCCGCCTTATAGGACATCTTAATGAATAATCAGTATATTTTTTAGGATAAAAACTTAATAAATCATAAACTGAAAATATCCCCAATTTATTTAACAGATAACCAAATTTAGGCCCGACGCCTTTTAATTTAATTACATCGGAGTAATATATGTCCTCATCGTCATAATTTGATTCAACACCTTGATTACTTTCCTTCTTTTTTTCCATCAAAATAAGTGCTATAAACCTTTTTATTGTTTTTTTTCTTTGAAGCATATTTTCGGCAGGATATCGTTCAAAGGCTTCCATTACAGATAACCATTTAATATCCTTGCCCGAATCTTTATATAATTGTTTTATTTGTTTCACCATAAAGCCTGAGAAGGTTGTTTCTCTTCCGCTCACATTTATATATTTATACTTTTCTTCAACCTCTATAGCTTTTTTTAGTAAGTCTATATTAATTCTATCAATATAATTATTCATCTCTTAATTTTAGTACTTCATAAATATCTATCGGCATAGATTTACCTTTAATATAAACCTCGCTGAGTTTAACAACATCAATTTTATCTTTTATATACTCATATGTATGACTGCTGATTAAAAATTGTGTTCTAAGTAATTGATTATATGTTTCAATTCTGTATGCAAGATTTACATTATCACCGATAACAGTATACTCAAGGCGTTCATCAGTTCCTATGTTTCCGGCGAATACTTCCCCCGTATTAATTCCTATCCCGATTTCTATCGGAGGCTTATTCTCAGCAAGAAACTTTTCTTTTAATTTTTTAACTTCTTCTATTATTTCTACTGCACATTTGACCGCATTTAAGGCGTGTGACTCACTTCGTATTGGCTCTCCGAAAACCGCAAGAACTCCGTCACCTATATATTTATTTATTATTCCGTGATACTTTGCTACTATAGGTTCTATTTTTGCAAAATATTCATTTAAAATTAACGTTACTTCCTGAGGAGATAACTTTTCCGATATTGACGTAAAATTTCTTATATCCACAAATAATACCGTTGCTATTACTTTTGTACCTCCGACATGTAATTTATCCAAATCAGAAATTACTTTTTGCATTACATCTTTGGAAATATATTTCCCCATCGCTTTTTTCATCATCTCTATCTTTTTATCAGATGTTAATACTTCATATATTTTTTTTGAAATTGCACATGAGAACAAGACAACAATGGGAGATATCGGAGGAATATATACATTTACAAAATACTCATAAAGATAATAAACCAGATAAACCACAGACAATACCAAAGCTAAAATTAAATTATATTTTAGTTTTCGGTAGCCTCTTATAATAAACAATGAAAAAATAATTGTAATAATAAGTACAGCTTTAGAGTTATCAGTAGTGACAAAATTATTCTTAAGCATATTACTAATCATGCAGGCATGTATATCAATATCAGCCTGTTTAGTTAAAACGGGAGTCTGACTCAAACGCTCCCATACATATCCGTCCGCATTTAACCCAACAATAACTATTTTATTTTTAAACAATTCGGGATTTAATATAGGTGTTTTTCCCTCTCTTAATGCATAGTATGAATCCAATACATCAATTGCGGAATAGACCTTATGCGTATAAAACTCTCCTTTTGGTTTATACCAGTTAATCAATGTGTATATTCCCCATACATCATTTGTTAAATAATCATGTTTTTTTAAGTGTTTAACCGGAATTTTCAATATCTTACAGTTATCATTACTGCACAGATAATTATCGTATAAGGTAAAAGACTTTATACCCGTATATAGTGAATATGCACTAAGTGCGATTGAGGGATATAATTTCCCGTTAAATTCAGCAGCAGGCATATAAGAGCGATTTATGGTATCCGAATCTTCTATAAGCATTGAAAATGCCAAATTATTCGCATTTTCAATCACATCTTTCGGAATACTCATAACTCCTTTATACGACTTATTGTACTTATTTTTTCTCCTGTCCTCTATAATAATTTTATTTTTTGAATCAAACATATTAATATATGAAGAAGGAAGAATATCCCCCGATTTTAAGGAATTTAAAAATATATATGAGTTTATTAATTTTTTTTCTTTTGTAAGATTATTAAAAAATATTCTGTCTTTATCGGGGTTATAACTGTCTTGTGATGATATTAAGTCATGATTAATAATGGCTTTGGCGCCTGAATCGTGTTCTAAATAATTGAAAATATTTGAGTATAAATCCTTAGTCCACGGCCAGCTGATTTTTTCTAAAGACTTATTATCAACGGCAACTAATACAACTTCATCTCCGGCTTGTTTATTCAACAGATATTTAGATGTTTTTATTACAATATCGTTAAACTTTGCATCAATATATTTTGAAGATATTATGTAAACTATGAATATACTTATGCATAAAAATAATATAATCAGATATTTAGTATTAAATACTTTATTCATAATATAATTTTATCTGAATATAATATATTTGTAAAAAAAATAATATTACTTTATTTTTCCGTATTTATAAATATATTCGCTGTAAGAAATTACTTTATTATTATATTTTTTTAGTCTAAACATTTTTTTTAATCCCCACAACGAAAGATTGCAAGAGGTTACAATACTATTTTCTTCTATATCTGATTTTTTATAAAATACGGAATTAATTATCTTATTTACATACTTATAATTTTTTAATATAAAGAAATTTTCCATTAACGAACAAGAACCCTTTTTATTAATTTCTTTCATATTCTTTGGAAGATAACATTCACTATCCCGTAATAAGGGTCTGTGGTAAACACAATTTTCAGTATCAGGGAGTTCATAACCCTTTAATTTTAAAAATTCATCAAAAGTTATAAGTTTATCATTAAAATCACTATACTGTTTTAAAATAGAGCAGCAAGAATCACAAGAACATATAATATAATCTATATCTGAATTACAACTTTTCTTTATTTTCTCCATATTTTTATTAAATTTAGTATAATTCCCCTCGTTTATATACGGATACCCGCAGCAAAATGAAACAACTTGCACATTATATCCCATTATTTCCATAATCTTTAAAAAATAATTTTTATCGGAAGAATCAATATATTTATTATAACAACCTTCAAAGTATATAACTTTTCCTTTCGGATTATTAATTTTTTTCTTCTTACTGAATTTTAAAAATTTTAAGGAAATTATTCCGTAAAGATTTAAATATAAAAAATATAAAGTTGAGAATATTGAAGGAGTTGATTGTTTGTAATAATTAAATATATCAGCGGAATTAATATTGCTGGGACAAAATTTCATACATAAATTACAGTTAAGACAAACATCAAGATTTTTAATAAAATTTTCCGATAACTTTTTGGAATTATTAAAATAATTATTTAAAATAACAAATCTGCCTCTTGGTAAAAACATTTCATTTTTAAGAGCAAGATACACAGGACAAACACTTTGGCATAACCCGCATTTTGAACATTTATATACTTCTTCTTTTATAACACTCTCATTTAATTTCATAACAAAATTATCATATAAAATTATTTTACGTACAATTGCTTTTTCAAAATAATTATAAGATAATTACATGATAAGAGTACTTTTGGGGATAATTTCAACTTCGGTATATAAATATATGGGACTTAAGAATTTTATAAAAAGCAAAAGAAATATAGGATATTTAGTACTGCTGTCAGTTGTAATTTTCGGATGTTTATGGGCGTTTATATACTCGGGTATTATAACTCAATCCTTCAAAGATAAAATCGTTTCACAAACATATAATAATCAAGAAGCAGAAATTGAAAACCTCTTAGTAACGGAAACGAAAGAGGGCGAAAAACTGTGGGAGCTGTATGCAGAAAAAGGCACATACAGCGATCAGGACAGCATTGTTTTTCTTGAAGATTTAATAGGTAATTTTTATGACAACAACAAAGTAAAAGCAAGTTTTAAAGCTGATAACGGAACATATAACTCAAAATTAAAAGAAATAAAGTTGTTTAATAATGTAATACTTGTATATGATGACGGAACAAATATTACTACCGACAGATTGGAATATAAAGGCAAAAACGAAGACATTATTGCACAAGGTAATATAAGAATAGAAAAGCCGAACGAAGTTGTTATATTCGGCTCTAAAGCAATTCTTAAAGGAGATTTTTCGGATTTTAATATAGAAGGAAGAACTAAAACTCAATTCTATATGTAAAAAACTAAAGGATAAAAAATATGAAAAATAAAATAATAAAAATATTAATTATATTAGCTGGATTATCAATAGGGATTGTATATGCTGCATCTTTAACCGTTGAATCCGATAAACAGGAATTTAAAGACAGTGATAATAAAATATATCTTGAAGGAAATGTTAAAGTAAAATCAGGCGGTGTAAACGTAATAAGCCCTCGTGCCGAAGTTCAAATAGATTCTAAAAATAATAAAGTAAATAAAGTAAAATTCGGAGAAAATGCCTACACTTTTCAGCTTGATAAAGGTAAAAAACATGAAATTAAAGCCCAAATCCTTGAAATGTCACTGCTAAATAAAGTATTTACAGCTGAGGGAAATACAATTTCTTCAATCACCGAAAAAGACAGACCCGTTGTTATTGTTACCGCTGATAAACAAGAATATAATAAACTTACTCAGGTAATGAAAGCTACAGGACACGTAAATATTATTTATAAGGATATTGAAACATTCTCAAATACCGCAATTGTCGATTTAACAAAAAATAACGACGTAAAAAAAATTCAGTTGATTGGTAACGCAAAACTCCATCAGGGAAATAATAAAATAAATGCCGCAAAACTAACTTATGACAACATTAAAGAAGAAGCAATAGCTATCGGAAACGTTTATTCAAAAATGATATCCGATAATAACAAAGATTTAGAAGTTTGGTCAAGCTACCAATCCTACAATAAAAAGGCAAATGTTGTTACCGCCTCAGGCTCAACAAAAATAAAATACCAAGATTATGTTGCAAATGGTCCGAAAGTTAACGTTTATCCTGATAAAAGCGGTAAAAAATTGAACGAAGCCGTTTTTATCGGCAGGTCAAAAATTGAAACTAAAGGCAGAACTATTGAAGCTGACAGAATATCAATAACCATGAATCCTAAAGATTTTAAAGCCGAAGGTAACGTTAAATCAGTTATTCCTAATATAGGGAATATGGATTAATTTTATTAATTATATGTATATCTTGCAGGCTGCGGCTTCTACTCGGAATCATAATATAATTATCTGCAATTAAAATCGGAAGGTTGGACATTCTTGCCCAACCTTCCGATTATCTTATAAAATAAATGTTTTCAATAACTTAAGCTACTGCTTGTAATTTATTGCCAGTATTTGCACCATAACGAGCTTCTAATTGTTTTTCAGTTAATATTGTTGTTTTCCACTCTGAACCGGGAGTAACATTTTTTTCTTTAACTGCATACGTACCATCGTTACAAGGCTCAACATAAGTTTCAACACCCAACGCTGAAGGGATTATTACCTCTTTTCCTTCACTTGTAGTAACAACTTGACGCACATTAGGATCATTTTTTACCCATGTAACACTTCCTAGTCCTTCCATATTGATTTCTCCTATACTATAACTTATAAATACACACATTATTAAAAAAACAAAAATGACTCAAAATTTGATAATTATTAATTTTTTCTTTACATTTTTTCATAAATTATGTTGAATTAATTTTAGCCAGTAGGTTTGGCATTCTTGTTCCGGATTATTTTAATTTTTTTGTGTATGGGAGAGAAAAAACCTAATCTGCAAACTAAAAAACGCATATATGGTTTATTATCTATATTCTATTATTTACTTTATTTTTGTTTTTTTATTTATACTGACTTTTTTAGGATTTTATACTAATTAAAAATATGAATTTGAATAAAATATTTACAAAACATAAAAAAATAGCAATTTTTTTATGTTTCTTGTTTTTTCTAAATAAGATAATCCCATAAGAAGTAAATATGGAAGGTGAATATGGAAAAAATTCAATTTTCAAACATTCCAATAGTTCAATCTAAAAGTAATTTTAGAGAAAACAAAACGGCTGACAAAAATCTTAACACTCGTATTTTTAATTATCAGCCAATATCTCAAGATGCTTCAAATGCTCTTAAGGCGCAAGTTTTGTATAACAAAAACAATAAACAATACCTTCCGTACGGATTAGAGCATAAACAAATTATAAAAGAATTAAAAAATAAAGATAAAATGGGTCGTTCGTTTTTTGGTCAAAAAGCTATAATTGCACATACAATTGCACAAGCTGATGATAAAAAATTGGCGGTTGATAACTTTAATTTTCTTTTGGATGCAAAAAATAAAGAACTGACAGCCAAGGATATAGCAGACATTTTGCTTATTAGTACATTAATTAACAACGGTAAAATTGATGAAAAAATGGCAAAAGATTACGGCTTTGAGGGCGGAGCATTAAATGAAGAAAATGTTGAAAGTGTTCTATCCAAGTTAAAAGAACAAAGAAAAATACGAAATTTTGTGCTTACTCAACAACAAATGATGCATCAACAAATGGTACAACAGGAGATGGATCAGAATATGATGATGCAGCAAAATATGATGATGCAGCCCGGAATGGGATTTTAATTTATTTCTATTATACATTGTGAGAAATTAAGCTATAAATTTGTAGGTTGGGGTTTTACCAAACAAGTAAAAAATATAACACATTTAAAACAGACATTAAAAATTAATGCGCAGCTTTTTTAATCCCATAATCAACAATAAAAAATGGGCCCGGTAGGATTCGAACCTACGACCAAAGGATTATGAGTCCTCTGCGCTACCGCTGCGCCACAAGCCCATGATTTTTATGGAAGAACTTATGAGCGGTAGCTGCTGCGCTACCTTTCCTCTCCTCGAACGTGACATTTAGTCACCTTCTCGTCGGCAGAGTGCCACAAGCCCATGATTTTTATGGAAGAACTTATGAGCGGTAGCTGCTGCGCTACCTTTCCTCTCCTCGAACGTGAC